>JAMDBZ010000029.1 GCA_023488945.1 Deltaproteobacteria bacterium | reverse complement strand
AAGGTTTCCCGCGTCGATTCCCCCTCCCTTGTTCAAAGCAACCGCATCTTCCACCGGATGCTGGTGGACGGTGTGGACATCGAGTACCGCGCGGACGGGCGGACTGTTCACGACAAGGCGCGGCTGGTCGACTTCGATGACCCCGGCAACAACGACTGGTTGGCGGTGAACCAGTTCACGGTCGTCGAAGGCCGGCACAACCGCCGTCCGGACATCGTCCTGTTTCTTAACGGCCTGCCGCTTGGCGTGATCGAGCTCAAGAATCCCGCCGACGAGAACGCGACTATCTGGTCGGCATTCAATCAACTGCAGACCTACAAGAAGCAGATCCCGTCACTTTTCGCCTTCAATGAAGTGATGGTGATCTCCGACGGGCTGGAGGCGCGGATCGGATCGCTCACGGGGAACCGGGAGTGGTTCCTGCCGTGGAGGACCATCGAGGGCGAGGAGCTGGCCCCTGCGGCCATGCCGCAACTCGAGGTTCTCATCAAGGGAGCGTTCGAGCGGGATCGGTTTCTGCGGTTTGTCCGGCACTTCAGTGTGTTCGAGGAAGAGACCGGCGGACAGCTCGTCAAGAAACTCGCCGGATACCATCAGTTCCACGCCGTGGCGCGGGCAGTCGAAGCGACGGTCGACGCCTCTCGGCCGGGCGGCGACAGGCGTTGCGGCGTCGTCTGGCACACCCAGGGATCGGGCAAGAGCCTCACGATGGCCTTCTACGCCGGACGGATCATCCTTCACCCTGCGATGGAAAATCCGACGCTGGTGGTCATCACGGACCGGAACGACCTCGATGACCAGCTTTTCGGGACATTCGCCCGCTGCCATGAACTCCTCAGGCAGAAACCGGTGCAGGCCGACGATCGGGCTCATCTGCGCAAACTCCTCAAAGTTGCGAGCGGGGGAGTCGTCTTCACGACCATCCAGAAGTTCCTGCCGGAGCAGAAGGGCGACAGTTTCCCGAAGCTCTCCGACCGGCGGAATATCGTGGTCATCGCCGACGAGGCCCACCGCAGCCAGTACGATTTCATCGACGGGTTTGCACGCCATATGCGGGAGGCGCTTCCGAACGCCTCGTTTATCGGCTTCACCGGGACGCCCATCGAGCTGACCGACAAGAACACCCGCGCCGTATTCGGGGACTACGTCAGCATCTACGACATTCAACGGGCCGTCCAGGACGGCGCGACAGTCCCCATCTACTACGAGAGCCGCTTGGCCAGGCTGGAACTCAATGCGGCGGAAAAACCGCATCTGGACGAGGAGTTTGAGGAGATCACCGAGGGCGAGGAGGAGACGCATAAGGAGAAGCTCAAGACCAAGTGGGCCGCGCTGGAAGCCGTGGTAGGCACGGAAAAACGAATCGGGCTGATCGCCCGCGATCTGGTGAATCACTTCGAGCGGCGACTCGAGGCGATGGACGGTAAGGCCATGATCGTCTGCATGAGCCGCCGCATCTGCGTTGACCTCTACAACGCCATCGTCGCGCTGCGCCCCGGGTGGCACGACGAGGACGACGCCAACGGCGTCATCAAAGTTGTGATGACGGGCGCGCCTTCCGACCCATTGGATTGGCAGCAGCATATCCGCAACAAACCCCGGCGGGAGGCGCTTGCCAACCGCTTCCGGGATGCCGCCGATTCGATGAAGCTGGTGATCGTGCGCGACATGTGGCTCACCGGTTTCGACGCGCCCTGCCTTCATACGATGTATGTCGATAAACCCATGCGCGGCCATGGGCTGATGCAGGCCATCGCCCGCGTCAACCGCGTCTTCAAGGACAAGCCCGGCGGACTGGTGGTGGACTACCTCGGACTTGCCGATCAGCTTCGGCGTGCGCTCGCGGACTACACCCAGAGCGGCGGCACCGGCAAGACCGCCATCGACCAGGACAAGGCGGTCGCGGTCATGCTGGAGAAGTACGAGATTTGCTGCGGGCTCTTCCACGGCTTCGACCGGTCGGCGTGGACGAAAGGGTCTCCTGCTCAGCGCCTCGGTCTGTTGCCTGTCGCGCAGGAGCACATCCTCGCGCAGGAGGAGGGGAAGGCCCGACTGCTTGCAGTCGTAACGGAGCTTTCGCAGGCATTCGCCCTGGCGGTCCCCCACGAGAAGGCCCTTGAGATCCGCGACGAGGTGGCATTTTTCCAGACGGTCCGCGCCGCGCTGGCCAAGTCCGGCGCGCCGATCCCCAGGCCGGAAGAAGACCTCGATCACGCGATACGCCAACTCGTTTCGAAGGCCGTTGCGTCCGACCAGGTCATCGATCTCTTCGCCGCCGCCGGTCTCAAGAAACCGGACATTTCGATCCTCTCCGACGAATTCCTCGGCGAAGTCCGGGGGATGCCGCACAGAAACCTTGCCGTCGAGCTGCTTCGAAAACTCCTGAACGAGGAGATCAGGACGCGCTCCCGGAAGAACCTCGTGCAGGCGCGGTCGTTCGCCGAGATGCTGGAACGCGCCATCCGGGCGTACCAGAACCGGGCTATAGAAACTGCCCAGGTGATCGAGGAACTCATCTCCCTCGCAAAGGAGATGCGGGAGGCGGGCCACAGGGGCGAGAAGCTCGGGCTCGCGGAGGAGGAAGTCGCGTTCTACGATGCCCTGGAAACCAATGACAGCGCCGTCAAGGTGCTGGGGGACGAAACGTTGCGGACCATTGCCCGGGAACTTGTGGAGACGGTCCGCAACAACGTCACGATCGACTGGACCGTCAAGGAGAGCGTCCGCGCAAAGCTGCGCATCATGGTGAAGCGCATTCTTCGCAAGTACGGCTACCCGCCGGACAAGCAGGAGAAGGCAACGCAGACGGTACTGGAGCAGGCCGAGCTCCTGGGACGGGATTGGGCGGAAGAAGCCGTCCCGGGAAGCGATGCGCGTGCGGCAGTTACGCCGGCGCCGATCCTGCCCTTCCGTCGCGTCGAGTCGCGCGAGAAGGATAAGTATCGGACCTGCGTTCCTCTCCTGACGCTCAAGGCTGCCGCCGGAGCCTTCAGCGACGTGCAGGACGTCGAGCCCGAGGGGTGGGCGGAGATTTCGGTTGCCCGCAAGCTTTGCCCCGGGATGTTCGTCGCGCAGGTTGTCGGCCGTTCCATGGAGCCACGGATTCCCGATGGAGCATGGTGCCTCTTTCAAAGCCCCGTCGTGGGGAGTCGGCAGGGGCGTACCGTTCTCGTTCAACACCGCGACATCCAGGACCCGGAAACGGGGGGCAGCTATACGGTCAAGCGGTACAAGAGCGAGAAGGAAAGCGACGGCATGGGGAGTTGGCGGCACACCGAGATCCGGCTCTTGCCGGAAAACCCGGAATTCGAACCGATCGTCCTCAAGGAAGTCCGGGATCACGAGGTGCGCGTGGTCGCCGAGCTGGTCGAAGTCTTGCGTTCCGCCTGATCCCCTGAAAGATAGCCGGCAATCTCTATCCCACCAGCGCCTGGAGGTAGCGCGAGTCGACCTGTTTCGCGAGAAGCGCCTTCTTGACCGGCGGCAGCGAGACGACGATCCGGGTGATCGCCCGCAGGACGGCGTGATCGAGCCGATCCTCGCCGAAGAGCAAGTCGGCGAACTTCCCCCGCTCGATCGCCATCAGCACCGTCTTGTGCCAGGCGTCTTCCGGAACGAGGACCCGCTCCTTCCGGGGCGCCATCCGGAGCGCCCCCTTTGCGCAGGCAGGCCGGCAGACGCCGCACCCCAGGCAGGCCCGTTCGTCGATGGAAGCCTTCGCCTCGCGCTCCGTCCCCTCGACCGCGATCGCCGCGATCGGGCACCGCTTCGCGCACAGGCCGCAGCCGATGCACTTCGCCGTGTCGACCGCTGCCGAAAACGGCGAGGTCACGACAGCGCCGAACAGCTTGAACCGGTTGATCGCCGTAAGCAACCCGCAGCAGCAGCCGCAGCAGTGACAGATGAAGGTGGGCCGCTTCTTCACGTTGTCGGCGATGTGGACGAGACCCGCCTCCCGCGTCGCCGCGAAAATCTCCAGCGCCTCCTCCTTCGAGATCCGGCGGGCGAGCCCCCGGCGCGTCAGGAAATCGGCGCCTCCGTTGAAGGTCGTGCAGACCTCCAGCGGCCTGCTGCACGATTTCCCCTCGTGCTCCATCACGTGCCGGCAGTAGCACAAGGAGACGGCGCACATCCTCGCTTCCCCGATCAGGTGCGCGGCCCGCTCGTAGTCGAAGACGCGCGGGGCATCCTCCGGGTCGATTGCGCTCTCGTGGACGAGCGCCCGGCCGGGCTGGACCTTCCCGGCGAAAATCGACCGGACGAACTCCGGCGCCTCGTGGACGTACTCCACCATGTCGTGCGCCAGCTCCTTCTGGGGGATGTCGTCGCGGACCCGCATGAAGGCGAACTCGAAGAAGCCGAGCAGCGTCGGGGACAGGATGTAGAGCGTCTGCCCGTCCCGGGTGAAATCCATCACGAGCCCTTTTCCCGCCATCGTCTCGAGCAGCGGGAGCAACTCGGCCTCCCTGATCTTCGTCCGCCGGGCGATGCCCGCGAGGTCGACGAACCGCAGCGGCATCTTCGAGGCGACGAACGCCTCCTTCTCGCTGAACAGCCGCTTCAGGATCTCGTAGAGAGCCGGCGCGGGCGGCGCGCCGATCGGGTACCGGTCGAGCCGCTTCCTGAGCCGTCCGTAGACCCCCTGCCCGTTGCCAAGATGTCCCATCGGCGCGCGCGCTCCTTCCTCGGACCTGTCTGTGAAGCAGGCGCGAACGAGGTGCCCGCCCGGCGAGGCCCGGCCCACACAGGATACCGGCAACGCGGTCCCGGCGTCGAGGGGCGACCGGGCGAATCCGTGAGCCCGGCTCAGCGTTTCTGGGGAATCGGGCGCGGCGGGGTGCGGGGGGGGCGGAGCCCGTGGGACTCCGCCCCCGCGGATCGGCCGGATCGTATCTCAGAACGGGTAGGAGACGGTCGCGCCGGCCGAGAACCGGTCCCTCAATTGTCCCTCGACCTCCAGGACGAGGCCGGCTGGCAGCGCGGCGCGGACGCCGGCGAACCCGCCGAAGGGATTCTTCGTCGTGTACTCGTTCGAGACGTCGAGCGTCTGTGTCCCGTCGGTGATCCGATATTCCACGTCCGCCTTGCTCCAGGAAAACAGGGGCCCGGCGTAGACGAGCGCCTTGCCGACGTCGGCCTGGACGGCGACCCCGGCGACCGCTTCCCACGAACTCTCGATCTTCGCCGTTCCGCGCCAGGTCGAAGCGCCCTGGGTGAATGAGATGTCGTCCTCGTTCCGGCCGTAGAAGTTGAATACCACGACCGGGCCCACCGCGAACCCCGGGGCGGAGTAGACGATCCCCCTCACGCCGATCCCGCCGAAGACGGCGTAGGAGTCCTCGAATCCCTGGGGAGCGCCGCGGTCGGCCGCTCCCAGCTTGACGGACGCTTCGCACCGGGGCGAGATCGCGTACGCCCCCTTGAGGAAGAGCGCGTTCTGCTTCACCTTGTCGGTCGCCCACTCGACGCGGGTCGTCCCGACGAGGTCCGACGCCCGGTCGGGCTCCCACTTCTCCTCGAGGTAGAAGTACCCCGCGCCGATGGAGAATTGTCCCTGCTTTCCGGTCGGCTGCGGTGCGCCGAGCTGTCCCGCGGACGCGGCTGACGCGAGGAGCAGGGAGCCGGCGAGCAGGGCGACGAACAGAGCCGGATTGATCCGGTCGCCCTTCCCCGCCCGCGCTCGGGTCCGCCTCGCTCTCGCCGCGACGAACAGGATCGCGGGCACCAGGAGCGGCAGGAAGGAGCCCGCGGCCCCGCCCGACGGACCTCCCTTTCCGGCGACGGCGCACCCGAAGATCCCCGGCGTGTCGCGGAAAAACAGGGTCACCGTGTTGTCCCCGGTTGCGGCCGCCGTCGTGAAGTTCCAGACGTAGTTCTCGGCCAGGCTCCGGCTGAACTCGTCCTGGATCGCCGTCGTGAGCGTCGCCGTGTAGTTCGTGTTCGGGGCAAGCGGCGCTGCGGGGGTGAAGGTCGCGGTCACCCCGGAGCCCACTGCGTTGCCCGCCACGACGGCGCTGTCGCTCGTCCGCACAACCGTGAACGAGGCGTTGTCGACCGTCGACGGGGTCAGGATGCTGTTGAAGGTGGCGCTCACCAGCGTGTCCAGGGCGACGCCGACCGCGTTGTTATCCGGGGTCGTGGGCGGAACGACGGCCATGTTCGGAGTCAGCGTCCCGTACGCGGCGAACGCGAGTGACAGCGGAAGGCCGGCCGGCGCACTCCCGGGAACGCCGATCTCCTTCCTCGGGATCGCGAAATCGTAGACCTTGTGCCGGTACGGGACCTTGTCGGTGTGGGCGAACGACGGCCTGCCCCACCGGGTCTGCGCCTCGGACACCTTGAATTCCCTGAAACCGGAGGGCACCTTGACGTACACCTTGGCGTAGTCCTCGTCGCCGTCGCGGGTGTTGTCGCCGCTGAAGTCGATCCGGACGTACAGGAACCGGTCGTCGTTTCCGACCCATCCGTATGCGTACCCCGACGGGTGCCCCGACCCGGATTCGCAGAATTCCTTGAAGAAGAGCGGCTGGCGCTCCATCGCCGGGCCGGCGCCGCCGCGGCCGATCCGGCGGCTGTCGAGCGGATACGAGTAGTACGACGAGCGCTCGCTCATTGCCCGGTAGAGGTTGGCCAAGGGAAACTGGAACGGCGTGGAGGGGATGCGCTCCCCCTGGATCCGGGCGCGCAGCAGAAGGGATCCGCCCGCCTTGTCCGCCGGGAACACGATTTCGAGTCCCGACTTCGGCACGGCGACGACGTCGAATTCGGGGGACGCGAGCTTCCCGAGCGCCTCCGGGTCGGGCGATCCGGAGATCCCCGAGGGCGCGCGGTCGCCGATCCGCGCCAGGTCGATGTGGGCCACGCCGCCGCGCTTCGGGACGACCCGGACCTTGAGGAGGCCGCGCTCGACGGATGCCCCCGCCAATTCGATCCTCCGCTCCCGGTAGAACTCGTCGAACGCCGCCTCTCCCGCGTTGCGCCAGCCGGCTCCGTCCCAGACGAAGACCTCGAAGGCGCCCCGATCGCGGAACCGGTCCGGCGCCGCGTAATCCGGCGCCGCGGCGGGCACGCGCATTCCGCGCGCCGCTTCGGACGGGCTCGTCCAGGACATCGCCGAGGCGATCGCCAGGATCAGGGCGATCGACAGAACGGTTGAGACGCCTCGCAATCGGCCGTTTCTCATCGAATCGTTCTCCCTTCTCGTGATCTGAGCCGTGCCGGCTTCCGGGCCGCTCCCGGGGGAAACCGGTCGGCGGCTTGCAACTCGATGGGGACAATGCGGGACGCGGACGCAGACAGTATGGCAACAATTGGGGGAGCACGCAAGAACGCAGGCCGGGTTAGAATGGGCCGGCCGGTTGGCGGAGCCTGCAGGCGATCGGAGGACCGATGCCCACGCACGAACTGCCGCACAGGACATCCCGGAAGGTTTCGCCGGGGAAGTTTTATCCGCTCGGCGCGACGCCGACTCCGGAAGGCGTCAACTTCGCCCTCTACTCCCAGAATGCCACGGAGGTCTATCTCCTCCTGTTCGACAGGCCGGACGGGGAGCCGACGGACGTGATCCGGCTCGAGAACCGGACGAAGTATGTTTGGCACGCCTTCGTCCACGGCCTCAAGGCCGGGCAGTTGTACGGCTACAAGGTGGACGGACCGTTCGACCCGAAGCGCGGCCTGCGCTTCAACCCGGGCAGGCTCCTCCTCGACCCGTACGCCAAGGCGCTCACGGCCCGCCCGAACAATATCGACAACCTCCTTTTGGCCTACGACCCGAACGCCCCGGAGCGGGATCTGTCGCGCGACGGCCGGGACAACACGCGGATCGTCCCGAAGTCGATCGTCGTCGACGACCGGTTCGACTGGCAGGGGGATGTCCCCCCGGACCTCCCGTTCGAAAACCTGCTCATCTACGAGATTCACCCGAAGGGCTTCACGGCCCACCCCTCCTCGCGGGTCGCCCATCCCGGGACGTACATGGGCTTCATCGAGAAGATCCCGTACCTCAAGGCGCTGGGGATCAACGCCGTCGAGATCCTCCCCGTCCACCAGTCTTACGTCGAGGACTTCCTCGAGGCGAAGGGGCTCACCAACTTCTGGGGTTACAACACCATCGGGTTCTTCGCCCCGGAAGCGGCCTACGCCACCGGCCGCTTCCCCGGCTGCCAGGTGGGGGAGTTCAAGACGCTCGTCCGGCAGCTCCATCGCGCCGGGATCGAGGTGATCCTCGACGTCGTGTACAACCACACGGCGGAAGGGAACGAGCTGGGGCCCACGATGTGCTTCAAGGGGATCGACAACCCGACGTACTACTGCCTGACGGGGGGCCCGTCCGATCCGGGCCGGTATTACATGAACTACACCGGCTGCGGGAACAGCATGAACCTGGCGCATCCCCACGTGATCCGGCTCGTGATGGACTCGCTGCGGTACTGGGTGGAGGTCATGCACGTCGACGGCTTCCGGTTCGACCTGGCCTCGGTGCTCGGGCGCGAGGAAGGGATGTTCCGCGCGTCGGCTTCCTTCTTCGACGCCGTCTCCCAGGACCCCGTGCTGCACCGGGTGAAGCTGATCGCCGAGCCGTGGGACCTGGGGACGTACCAGGTCGGCAACTTCCCCGTCGACTGGTCGGAGTGGAACGGGAGGTTCCGCGACACGGTCCGGAAGTTCGTCAAAGGCGACGGCGGGCAGGTCCGGGACCTGGGGTGGCGGCTCACCGGCTCCGCCGACCTGTACGCGGACGACGGCCGCTCAGCCTACAACAGCGTCAACTTCGTCACCTGCCACGACGGGTTCACCCTGCGGGACCTCGTCTCGTACAACGGCAAGCACAATGAGGCAAACCTCGAGGGGAACCGGGACGGCACCGACGACAACAATTCGTGGAACTGCGGCGCGGAAGGGGAGACCGAAGACCCCGATATCCTCAAGCTCCGGACGCAGCTGGCGAAGAACGCCGTCTGCTGCCTGCTGTTCGCCGCCGGGACGCCGATGATCCTGGGGGGAGACGAGTTCCTCCGGACGCAAAAAGGGAACAACAACGCTTACTGCCAGGACAACGAGATCACATGGTTCGATTGGGACCTGGCGGAGAAAAACGGCGACTTCCTCGCCTTCGTGAAGAAGGCGATCGCCTGCACGAAACGGTACCCCATCCTCCAGAGGCGGAAGTTCTTCACCGGCGAGGACCGTAGCCACGATTCCGTTCCTGACATCACTTGGTACGGCAAGGAGCTGGCGCCGCCGGCGTGGGACGACCCGGAACTGCGCACCCTGTGCTACCGGCTGGATGGGGGCGAGGAGCCATGCGCCGCCGGCGAGTACCAGCTCTTCGTCATCCTCAACGCCGATTACCGCCCGCAGACGGTGCGGGTCCCGCCCTTGGCCGACGGACGGAAGTGGCGCCGGATGATCGACACCAGCCTGCCTGCGGGGGACGACTTTCTCGACCCGGGCCGTGAGGCGCCCCTCGACCCGCCCGATGCCTACCTCGCCAATCCCCGGAGCACGGTCCTTCTGATCGGGAGGTGATGCCGGGCCGCACAACAACAATAAGGCCATTGGCGAAAAGGAGG
>JAMDBZ010000075.1 GCA_023488945.1 Deltaproteobacteria bacterium | reverse complement strand
AGGGCGGGCGTCTTCGCCGCTCCGGCACGCGGGAGCAGGACGAAATCGCACGCCGCGAGGAGGTCCCGGTACCGGTGCCAGGTCCCGATCTCCGCAAAGGCGTCCGCGCCGATGAGGAAGAGGAGGCGCCAGCCGTGCGCACCGGATCACCGTGTCCCGTGTCGTTATGGCCGTTCGTCCTCCCCGGACGCGGAGTAGAGCCCGTGGGCCGCGATGTACCGCTCCACCTCGGCCGGGACGAGCCCCCGGATCGTCTTCCCCTCCCGGACCTTTTCGCGGATGGCGCGCGAGGCGATGTCCAGGGCCGGAAGCCGGGGGCAATACAACGTGCGCCCGCCGGGCAGACGGTACGCGTCTCCTTTCCAACTATAACAATGCGGCACCGCCTTTTCAAGGCGCAGCGGCGGCGGGAGGGCGGGCGTCTTCGCCGCTCCGGCACGCGGGAGCAGGACGAAATCGCACGCCGCGAGGAGGTCCCGGTACCGGTGCCAGGTCCCGATCTCCGCAAAGGCGTCCGCGCCGATGAGGAAGAGGAGGCCGGTCCCGGGGTCCTTTTCCCGGAACGCCGAGACGGTGTCGATCGAATAGGACGGCCCCTCGCGCCGGATCTCGAGGTCCGAGACCTCGAACCCGGGGATTCCCGCCACGGCGGCGTCGGTCATCGCGAGACGGTGGAGAGCCTCGGCGACCGGCTGCCCCGGCTTGTGGGGGGGGACGCGGGCGGGGAGGAAGACGACGCGCCGGATCCCGAGACGCTCCCGGACCTCGATCGCCATCCGGATGTGGCCGTTGTGGACCGGGTCGAAGGTCCCGCCGAAGAGGGCCGTGGCTGTCCGGGGCGCCGCCACGTTACGACCGGAGCTGGCCGTTCCCGAAGGCGATGAACTTCGTCGTCGTGAGCTCGACGAGCCCCATCGGCCCGAAGGCGTGGATCTTGGTCGTGCTGATCCCGATCTCGGCGCCCAGGCCCAGCTGGAACCCGTCGTTGAACCGGGTGGAGGCGTTGACGAGGACCAGGGAGGAGTCGACCTCGCGCAGGAATCGCATCGCCCGTCCGTGGTCGCGCGTCACGATCGCCTCCGTGTGCAGGGAACCGTACTTCCGGATGTGCTCGATCGCGGCGTCGAGCGACGGCACCACGCGCACCGCCAGGATGAGGTCGAGGTACTCGGCGGACCAGTCCTTTCCGGTCGCCGGCTTCGCTGCGGGGACGATCTCCCGCGTCCGGGGGCAGCCGCGCAGTTCGACCTTGTGCTTCCCGAGCGCCTCGGCCGCCATCGGGAGGAACGCCGGCGCCTCCTTCTCGTGGACGAGGAGCGTCTCCATCGCGTTGCAGACGCCGGGCCGCTGGACCTTCGCGTTGACGCAGATCGCGAGGGCCTGCGCGAGGTCGGCGCCCTCGTCGACGTAGACGTGGCAGACCCCCTTGTAATGCTTGATCACCGGGATCCGCGACTTCTCGGCGACGCTCCGGATGAGTCCCTCGCCGCCCCGGGGGATGATGAGGTCGATTTCTCCTTCCGCCCGGAGCATGGCGTCGATCGCCGCCCGGTCGGTCTGTCCGATGACGGCGACGGCGTCCTCCGGCAGTCCCGCCGAGGCGAGCGCCTCCCGGAGGATCCGCGCGATCGCCGTGTTGGAATGGATCGCCTCCGATCCGCCCCGGAGGATCACGGCGTTCCCGGACTTCACGCAGAGCGCCGCCGCGTCGGCGGTGACGTTGGGACGCGACTCGTAGATGATCCCGATGACGCCCAGGGGGATCCGCATCCGGCCGACCCAGAGGCCGTTGGGGCGCCGCTCCATCCGCTCGACCCCTCCCACGGGGTCGGGCAGGGCGACGACCTCCTCGATCCCGGCGGCCATCTGTTCGATCCGCGCGTCGGTGAGCAGCAGCCGGTCGAGCATCGCGGAAGAGAGGCCTTTCTTCTTCCCGGCCTCCATGTCCTTCGCGTTCTCCGCCTTGAGCCGGCCGGCCTTCTCCCGGAGTCCCGCGGCCATCGCCGCGAGGGCGGAATTCTTCCGCCCCGCGTCCGCCCGCGCGAGGACGGCCGCCGCCTCCTTCGCGGCCCGGCAGATCCGTCCCACCTCGGCCTGGATCGTCGTCGCTGTCACGGGACTTCGGGTCTCCTTCGCTTCAGGATTCGATGCCCTTGGCGGCGGGAAGGATCGTCAGGTTGTCCCGGTGCACCACCTCGGCGGGAACGCCTTCCCCCAGGACCGCCCGGACCTCCTCGCTCCGCTTTCCCTTCCCCCGCTCGACCTGTTCGCTCGACCAGGAGGCGATCCCGCGGGCGAAGACGCGCCCGCGCCGGTCGCACAGCGACACCGTGTCGCCGCGGCGGAACCTCCCCGATACGGAGACGATCCCGGCGGAGAGGAGGCTCTTCCCCCCCTCCACGAGCACTTTCCGGGCCCCTTCATCGACGGCGATCGTCCCGTCGGGGTGCCGGGCGTAGGCGATCCACATCTTCCGGCTGCTGGCCTTCGCCGCTCCCTGCGGCGGGATGAAGGTCCCCGTCTCCTTGCCGGCGAGGACGTCGAGGAGGGAGCGCCTCGTGAGGCCGGATGCGATCGCCACCGGGATGCCGGACGCCGAGACCTGGCGCGCCGCCCGGAGCTTGGAAGTCATCCCGCCGGTGCCGATCGATTCCGCCCGGTTCCCGCCGGCCGCGCGCAGGACTTCGTCGTCGATCCGGGGAAGCCAGGGGATCAGCCGCGCGTCCGGGTGCCGGTGCGGGTCCTTCGTGTAGACCCCCGCGCTGTCGGTGAGCAGGACCAGGAGGTCGGCGCCGATCATCTGGGCCACCAGCGCGGCGAGCTGGTCGTTGTCCCCCAGCCGGATCTCCTCGGTGGCCACGGTGTCGTTCTCGTTGACGATGGGGACGATCCCCCGCGACAGGAGCGTCTCGAGCGTGTTCCGGGCGTTCACGTACCGCGTCCGGTCCTGGAAGTCGTCGTGGGTGAGGAGGAGCTGTCCCACCATCCCGCCCCGCTTTTCGAACGCCCGCTCGTACGCCCGCATGAGCGTCGTCTGCCCGACGGCGGCGGCCGCCTGCTTGAGGGCCACCGTCCGCGGCCTGTCGGCCATCCCCAATTTCCGGCGCCCCGCGGCGATGGCGCCCGAGGTGACCACGACGACATGGATCCCGCGCTCCTTGCGGATCGCCGTCACTTGGGCCGCGAGCGCCCGGATGGTCGTCTCGCGCAGCCCCCGCGTCTCGTCGGTCAGCGTCCCGCTGCCGAGCTTCACCACGATGCGGCGGATCCTGCGGGAAGCGAGGACCGCCGCGCGGATGCCGGCCGTGTCAGATTTCATATGGGAGTCGTCTCCGGAGGGCCACCAGTCCGTCGAGGAGCGCCACGATCCCGTCCCCGGTGACCGCGGAGATATAATAGGCATCCCGTTCGGGGAAATTCAACAGGCGGCGTGCCCGCTCGGCGGATTCCCGCGCTCCCGGCAGATCCATCTTGTTGAACGCCAGGATGGCGGGCCGGCGGGCGAGTTCGGGGCTGTATTTCCCCATCTCGTCCCGCACGGTCCGGACCGCCCCGGCGATCTCCTCGGGCGTCCGCGCGGCGTCCACCACGTGGACGAGCGCCTCCGTCCGCTCGGCGTGCCTTAAGAACCGGTGGCCCAGTCCGGCGCCCCGGTGGGCTCCCTCGATCAGGCCCGGCAGGTCGGCGACGACGAGCTCCTCGCCGCGGTGAGCGACGACGCCCAGGACGGGCGACAGCGTCGTGAACGGGTAGTCGGCGATCTTCGGACGGGCCTTTGAGATGCGGGACAGCAGCGTCGACTTCCCCGCGTTGGGTAGCCCGACGAGCCCGATCCGGGCGATCAGCTTGAGCTCGAGGCGCAGCCGCCGCTCGACGCCCGGCTCCCCGGCTTCCGCCCGGTCGGGGGCCCGGTTCACGGCGCTGGCGAAGGAGGCGTTCCCGCGCCCCCCGCGCCCTCCGGGGGCGGCCACGAACCGCTCCGCCGGCTTCGTGAGGTCGGCCAGCATCTCCCCGCTGATCGCGTCGTACACGACGGTCCCGGCCGGGACCGCGATCACCAGGTCCGGGGCTTTCCGGCCGTGCATGTCCTTCCCTCTCCCGTGCTGACCGCGCCGTGCCTTGTGGATCCGCCTGTAGTGGAAATCGAGAAGCGTGCCGAGATGGGGGCTCACCTCGAGGACGACGCTTCCGCCCGCCCCGCCGTTGCCGCCGTCGGGCCCGCCGCGCGGGACGTACTTCTCCCGCCGGAAGCTCGCGCACCCCCGCCCGCCGTCCCCGGAGCGGACGGTGATGACGGCTTCATCGATGAAATGCATGGAGAGGGGGCGTTACGAGACGGTGAGGACGGAAACCCTCTTGCGATCCTTCCCGAACCTTTCGAACTGGACCTGCCCCTCGACGAGGGCGAAGAGCGTGTGGTCCTTTCCCATCCCGACGTTATCCCCGGGATGGACGGCCGTCCCGCGCTGCCGGACGATGATCGCCCCGGCGGTGACGAGCTCGCCGCCGAACCGCTTCACGCCCAGCCGCTTGCTGTGGCTGTCGCGCCCGTTCCGGGAACTCCCGACTCCCTTCTTGTGCGCCATATCGGACCTTCCTTGGCGGGGCGGTCTACCCGACCCGGATCTCCTTGATCGCGAGCTTGGAAAACGGCTGGCGGTGGCCCATCTTCCGCCGGTAGTTCTTCCGCCGCTTGTACTTGAACACGACGATCTTCTTCCCGCGGCCCTCGCCAAGCACCTCGCAGATGACCTTCGCGTTGGGGACGGTGGGTGTTCCCAGGGTCGTCCCCTGTTCGCCCGAGACGAGCAGAACGTCCGAAAGTTCCAACGTGGCGCCGGGCTCGGCCGCAATTTTCTCCACGTTGACGACGTCGCCGGGGGAAACCCGAAGCTGCTTCCCGCCGGTGCGGACCACGGCATACATGACGAATTCCGACCTCCGCTTTTCGCAATAGAAACATCTAATATAGGGAAGGCGCTCCCCCCTGTCAATTCCGAAATTGGCCATGCTATATTCATACAGACAGCATGCCGAGGGGGCGCGCGAGCGTGGACGACGTGCTCATCGTGGGAGGCGGACCGGCGGGGCTCGTCCTGGGGCGTTACTTCCAGGAGCACCGGATTCCCCACCGGATCCTCGAGCGGGGGAAGATCGGGCAGGCGTGGCGGGGGATGCGGACGGGGATGGTTCTGCTGTCCCCCTCGGTGCCCGGGACCGACTGGACGTCCCTTTCCCTCGACCGGCCGCTCTGGTCGCTCCCCGGGAGCCGGAAGCCGTTCCCGACGCGGGAGGACTTCCTTTGCTACATCGAGGCATTCTCTCGCGAATTCCGGGTGCGGGTCACGGAGCACGTGACGGCGATGCGCGCGGCCGCGGTGGATGGCGGGTTCCGCGTGTCCACGTCGGCCGGCGAGGCGGGATGCCGGTTCCTCGTCCTGGCGACGGGCGCCTGCTCGAAGCCGTATTATCCGAAGATCCCGGGGATTGCCGGGAACCCCGCGGTGCTCCAC
Organism: Deltaproteobacteria bacterium; assembly: GCA_023488945.1. The sequence continues at coordinate 4,430 of JAMDBZ010000075.1, read as the reverse complement.
TCCTGCGACTTCGTCCATTGCATGGCGTACGAAGGGAATCGCGTCCTCGTGATCGGCGGAGGGAACTCGGCGGCCGAGATCGCGGTCGAGCTGGCCGGCACGGCGCGGGTGACGCTGTCCACCCGCGGCGCCATGCAATACTTCAGCGAGACCGGGTCGCTCGAGGACATCCGCGGCTCCTCCGAGAGCGTTCTCAAGGAACTCGTCCGGTTCGGCATCATCAGGCTGCGGGAGGCCGATCCGGCGGTGTCCGTGTCGGGGCACGAAGTGGCGTTCGGGAGCGGGGAGCGGGAGATGTTCGACTGGATCGTCTGCGCCACCGGCTACCGGCCCGACTGGATTCCCGTCGAGGGCGGGGAGGTTCGGACCACGCCGGAGGGATATCCCGTCATCAAGGCGACCGGTGAGTCCACCGTCCCGGGACTCTATTTCTGCGGATCGCTGGCCCGCTTCCACCGCCGCTGTGCCTTCATCCACGGCTTCCGCAACTACGTCGAGAAGATCTTCTGGGACATCGCGGACCGCGTCTAACGCGTCCTGTCCGGGCCTGCCCGGCCCCTCATCTCCCCCGACTCCTTCCGCGCACGACGAAATCGCTTACGCCAAGTTTGTCGCTCTCCCCCAGGGTCCGGAGGATGAGGGGCCTTCGAAAGTTGATGGGGAATTGGAGTGAACTCCATCAAGTGTGACACCCCCTCCTCTCCCACGGGGCAGCGAGTGTGAGGGCCGACGCACTGCCTTACCTGTTTTCGTTATCTGAGGATAATCCCTTCCCGTGAAGCCTTCTTTGATGCGAGGAAACGGACGTGATAATCTCGATTCGAATAAATCGCCCTTGACCGGAGGATGCGGTGAGCGACGCGGCGGAGAGAATCGACAAGGGCGCCGGCGGGTTTCGCTACGAGCCGTTCCGTAAAAGCCGGGAACGGCTCGGCGCGGCTTTCTCGCCCGACGTGGCGCGCGCGACAGCAGAGCGGATCGCCCGGACCCTGGTATCCCGGTTCGGGGCCGAAAGGGTTCTTCTGTTCGGGTCGCTGGCGCGGGCCGAGTTCACGCCCTGGTCCGATATCGATCTGGCGGCGGAGGGGATCCCGGCGAAAGATTTCTACCGGGCGGTGGCCTACGCGGCGGGCGCAAGCGCGATTTGGAAGGTAGACTTGGTGGATATGAAGGATTGCCCGGACTCGTTGCGGAACCAGAACAGGGGGGTCAGGGAAGGACGCCGAAAACGTCCAGAGGCGGGTCATTATCGAAAGCCGGCCTACACCGAGAGTTGACTGCAAACAACCAAAGGAAAGGAGAAGACATATGTCAAGCGAAACCAAGTCCCCATTCAAACACACGCCTGGCGGCGGCACGTCGAACCGAGAGTGGTGGCCTAATCAGCTGAACCTGAAGATCCTGCACCAGCACTCGTCCCTGTCCGATCCCATGGGCAAGGGCTTCAACTACGCGGAAGAGTTCAAGAGTCTCGACCTGAAAGCCGTGAAGAAGGATCTCCTGGCGCTGATGACCGACTCGAAGGACTGGTGGCCGGCGGACTTTGGGCACTACGGGCCTTTGTTCATCCGGATGGCATGGCACAGCGCCGGCACCTACCGCACCGGCGACGGCCGCGGCGGCGCCGGTGCCGGCCAGCAGCGCTTCGCGCCTCTCAACAGCTGGCCCGACAACGCGAACCTCGACAAGGCGCGCCGGCTGCTTTGGCCGATCAAGCAGAAGTATGGCCGGAAGATTTCATGGGCCGACCTCATGATCCTCGCGGGCAACGTCGCCCTGGAATCGATGGGATTCAAGACGTTTGGTTTCGCCGGCGGGCGGGAGGATGTCTGGGAGCCGGAAGAGAACGTCTACTGGGGTTCCGAGACCACTTGGCTGGATGACAAACGCTACTCCGGTGAGCGGGACCTGGAAAATCCGCTCGCAGCCGTGCAAATGGGTCTGATTTACGTCAACCCGGAAGGCCCGAACAGCAACCCGGACCCGATCGCTGCGGCCAAGGATATCCGCGAGACTTTCGGTCGCATGGCGATGAACGACGAAGAAACGGTCGCGTTGATTGCCGGCGGCCACACCTTCGGCAAAACCCACGGCGCCGGCCCTGCGTCCCATGTGGGGCCAGAGCCCGAAGCAGCTGGAATCGAGGAGCAAGGTTTGGGCTGGAAGAGCAGCTTCGGCACCGGCAAAGGCGGTGACGCGATCACCAGCGGCCTGGAAGTCATTTGGACCACCACGCCCACGAAGTGGAGCAGCAACTTCTTCTGGAACCTGTTCGGCTACGAATGGGAACTGACAAAGAGCCCGGCCGGTGCGCACCAATGGAAGCCGAAGGGTGGCGCCGGCGCCGGTACCGTGCCGGATGCGCACGACCCGTCAAAGCGTCACGCGCCAGCCATGCTGACCACGGACCTCTCCTTGCGGTTCGACCCCGTCTACGAAAAGATCTCCAGGCGCTTCATGGAGAATTCGGATCAGTTCGCGGACGCATTCGCCCGGGCGTGGTTCAAGCTGACGCACCGCGACATGGGTCCGCGCGCACGCTATCTCGGCCCGGAGGTTCCTGCCGAAGAGCTCATCTGGCAAGACCCCATCCCTGCCGTCAATCACAAACTGATTGATGCACAGGACATCGCTTCCCTCAAGGGCAAGATCGTGGCTTCGGGGCTGTCCGTCTCCCAGCTGGTGTCGACCGCTTGGGCGTCGGCGTCCACTTTCCGTGGCTCCGACAAGCGCGGCGGTGCGAACGGCGCGCGCATTCGTCTGGCGCCGCAGAGGGATTGGGAAGTCAACCAGCCGGCCGAACTGGCGAAGGTGTTGAGAACCCTGGAAGGTATCCAGAGCCAGTCCAACAGCGCGGCCTCTGGCGGCAAGAAGGTCTCGCTTGCCGACCTGATCGTTCTGGCCGGTTGCGCAGGCGTCGAGCAGGCTGCGAAGAAGGCCGGTCACGAGATGACGGTTCCCTTCACGCCGGGACGCATGGATGCCTCGCAGGAGCAGACCGATTTGGTCTCCTTCGCCGTGCTCGAACCGATCGCCGACGGCTTCCGCAACTACCTCAAGGGCCAATACACCGTATCGGCCGAGGCGTTGCTGGTTGACAAGGCGCAATTGCTGACGCTGACCGCGCCTGAGATGACGGTGCTAATTGGCGGCATGCGCGTCCTGAATACCAACTTCGGACAGTCCCAACACGGCGTCTTCACCAAGCGGCCGGAGGCGCTGACCAACGACTTCTTCGTGAACCTGCTCGACATGGGCACGGAGTGGAAGGCGGTCTCGGACGCCAAGGACGTGTTCGAAGGGCGCGATCGCGCAACGGGAGAACTCAAGTGGACCGGCACGCGTGTCGATCTCGTCTTCGGTTCAAACTCCCAACTCCGGGCCCTGGCGGAAGTCTATGGAAGTTCGGACGCGCAGGCGAAGTTTGTCCAGGACTTTGTCGCGGCTTGGAACAAGGTGATGAACCTTGATCGCTTCGACCTTGCGTGATCTCAGAGGATAGGCCTTAACCCTATTTCTTTCAAGGCTTCTGCTGCGCCGGCGGATACGGGCATGTCTACTGCGTTGCGCTCCTTCGTGCTCCTCGACGTAGTGTCCACTACGCCTGCGGTGCCCGAAGTTCGCGCGCCTTGTATCCACGCCCGTCTCCACCGTCTCGCGACGAACCCCGGTGAGAAATGCGGGCTATTGAGTGCTGCGTAAATAATGCAACGATCATCGCAAAAAAAGGGGGAGTCCTGAGTGGCGGATGAATCCCCGGATCAGGCGCGGGGATCGTCGGAGATGGCGCATGACCCGTCGCACCTCGGTTCGCAAGGCGTCAGTGTCGCTGCGCCCGCCGTTGGACAAGGCGCGCTTTGCGTAACCCCAGACTCCCTCGTCGGGATTGAGTTCCGGGGCGTACGCGGGCAGGGGAACGACATGCAAGCGGCGATGCCGGGCAAGCGGGCGCTCATCTGGGCGATCTTCGCGATTCTGGTGTGCGCCTTCCTCTGGTCGTACTTCGGGAAGGTGGAGATCGTCGCCGAGGCGCGGGGGAAGGTGATCCCCGACGGACGGGTCCAGGTGATCCAGCCGATGGAGGAGGGGATCATCAAGGCGATCCACGTCCGGGAAGGGGAGCGGGTGCGGAAGGGCCAGCCGCTGATCGACCTCGATCCGACGATCAAGCGGGCGGACGTCGAGAGCACCGCGAAAAGCCTCCACCTCCAGTTGGCGGACCGGGAGCGGCTTTACGGCGAGCTGGACCAAGGGTCCGGAGTACCCGGGACGGCCGCCGGGACCGTGCGAAGGGTCAATTTCTCCGGGGCGCTTCCGGCGAGGGTCGCATCGTTGCAGGACCGGCTCCGCGCCGCCCGGGAGGCCGAGTTTACCGCCCGGTTCGAGGCCCAGCGGCTTGTCATCGCCCAGAAGCAAAGCGCGCTTAAGGC
>JAMDBZ010000014.1 GCA_023488945.1 Deltaproteobacteria bacterium | reverse complement strand
GGAGAGCGGAAGCGCCTCGGAGGGACGCTCCCGGATACACCGGAGGCACACCCCCATCTCTCCCGAAACGGTTCGCGATGTGACGGAGCAGAGGCGGCAAATGCCCAAGTCTTCCCTCATTGCCGGAGGCGGATCGCCCTCGGCACGACACCGTTCCCGCGGCCATCCGGAGAGAGCCTGCGGAACTGCGGGCCGTGTCTTTTTATTTCGATGGTGGTGGGGTCGCAGCCCGCACCAAACCTTGCTAACTCAGTGCTTTCCAAGTGGCACGAACGGGTGCGGAAAGCTGTGGAATCCAGGCTGTGATCGACAGGGGCGCATAGCGCAAGCGATCGGCATCGTGGCTCAACGCGATATGCGCGCCTCCCGCGATGATCAGGGTCGCCAGCATGAGAGCTGCAAAATTTTTCGGCCGGAGTTGCTCATGGGACTGATATTCGTAGGCGATGGCCAACGCGGCGATCCAGGCTACGCCAAAGCTCGCTCCGCCCAGCACGTCGGACAGCCAGTGCGCGCCGAGATAGAGCCGGGACAGCGCGATCAAGCCGATCAGCGTGGCGGTCAGGGAGATGACGACCTTGCGCAAACCGGGGCGCGCATTGCGGCACAGCAGAAACGCCAGGAAGCCGTAGACCACCACGCTCATCGTGGCATGGCCGCTCGGGAAGGAGAACTGTTCGATCCCGCCATAGAACGCCGCGGGACGCGGCCGATGCAGCGCCAGCTTCAATACCTTTGCCAGCACCTCGGCGACGCCGATGGCTGCGAGCCAATATCCTGCCGTCAACCAGAGCCGGTAGCTGAGGAGCCATGCCAGCGCGACGAGCATCACCGGCAGCAGAACTTGCGCATCACCCAGCTCCGTGGCGGCAATCATCACCCTGTCCATTGCCGGGGTGCGAAGTGACTGCAGCAGGTGATACACGAAGACATCCACGTCGACCAGCGGATCGTGGCTGATCACATCCTCCAGCACGCCGAAAAACAGCCAGGCGCCGCCCACGACGAACACTGCCGCAGCCATGAGAAACCATTTTGGGCTGTCCGCGCTGACGAGCCACGCCACAATCTCCTTCCTCCGCAGCGGCCGGGTTTTCATCGCCTCCGCGGGGGCGCGGGCGGCGACCGACGCGCTCCAATGCAGGACGCCGGCCGCCGCGAGGGCGATCGCCGCCACGGCGAGCCATGCTTCAAGCGGCAAGCGTTCCAGGGCAAAGAATGCGCGCAGCGGCGGCACGCCGAGCACGGTCATGAACGCGGTCACCGTCCCACCGAGAAGAAGCCAGCGCCGCGGCGTGAGCGGTTGCGCCACCAGGACGAGAACCCAGCTCGCCATGGCGAACAGGGCCACCGTCGCGCCGGCACGGGCTTGCGCCAGGTCGCCGCCGGAATAGGTGTGGATGAGCGCGTAGGCGGCAAATGTCGCGCCGGCGACGAACAAGCCGCTGGGCACGGCGAAGCGCAGAACGCGGCCGACGAAGCCGGGACGCGCCCGCTGGTCGTTCCGTTCGAGGGACAGAAAAAAGGCGGGGATGCCGATCGTCAACGCCCCGACCAGGGTCAGGTGCCGCGGCAGGAAGGGAAACGTGACGTCGGCCACACCGACGGCCACCGCCAGGAGCATGGCGTAGACCGTCTTGGTCAGGAACAGCGCCGCCAGCCGTTCGACGTTGCCGATCACGCGGCGGCCCTCCGCGATGACCGACGGCAGGCTCGCGAACCGGTTGTCGAGGAGTACGAGGTGGGAGACGGCGCGGGCGGCCCCGGCCCCGGCGCCCATCGCGATGCCGATGTCGGCGCGCTTCAGCGCCAGGACGTCGTTGACCCCGTCGCCCACCATCGCGACCACGTGGCCGTTCGCCTGGAGCGACGCGATGAGCGACTGCTTCTGCTGGGGTGATATCCGGCCGAAGACCGAGCGCGTTTCCACCAGTCCGGCCAGCGTTTCCGCGTCTTGCGGCAGCGCTCGCGCGTCGACCGGATCGCCGCCGTGTGCGATTCCGAGCTGTGTCGCCACCTGGCTGACGGTGGCTGGATGATCTCCCGAGAGGACCTTGATCGTCACGCCCTGGGTGTCGAAGTACCGCAGCATCTCGGCCGCATCGGCGCGAACCTGTTCGGTCAGCAGCACCAGGGCGGCGGGAACGAGATCGCCCGGCAGCCGGTCGGATAGGAGCCTGTCCCCGGTCCTGGCAAGAAGAAGCACGCGCCGCCCCGACCGGGCATGCTCCTCGGCGCGTCGGCGTACGGTGTCGCTGCCGGGGATTTCGGCCAGGAGCACCTCGGGCGCACCCAGGACCCAGGTGCCGAGTTCATCCAGCGTCGCGCCGCTCCATTTGCGCGCCGACGAGAAAGGCACGGAATCGGTGGCGGCATGGCCCTGTTCCCTGGGGTGAGCCCGCCCGATCGCCCGCAGCGTGGCATTCGGCCTGGACTCGGCTACCGCCAGGGCTGCCAGCGCGTCCATCGCATCGGGATGGTCGCCCAGCAGCTCGATGCGCTCGACCCGTGGTTCCCGCTCGGTCAGCGTGCCGGTCTTGTCGAGGCAGATCACGTCGACCCTGGCCAGCGTCTCGGTCGCGGGGAGGTCCTGGACCAGCGTCCGACGGCGGGCCAGCCTGACGGCGCCCACCGCCAGGGCAAGGCTCGTCAATAACACCAGTCCCTCCGGCACCATCGCGACCACGCCGGCTGCGGAGAACAACAGGGCGTCGCCAACCTGTGCCTGGACGACGAATTGACCGGCAAACAAGAGCGCGGCGGTGGGCACGATGGCCCACGTGATGTAACGCAGAATCCGGTTGATCCCTGCTCTCAGGTCGGAATGCGCCAGGCTGAAGCGTTTGGCCTCGCTGGCGAGGCGATGCCCGTAGGCGGAGGCTCCGACCCGGGTCACCCGGCAGCGGCCGGTGCCGGCGACGACGAAGCTTCCCGACAGCACTTCCTCCCCGGGCCGTTTGGGCACCGCGGCCGACTCGCCGGTCAGAAAGGATTCATCGACTTCGAGCCCCAAGGCGCCGAGCATGACGCCGTCGACCACCACCTGGTCGCCGGGCGCCAACTCCAGGATGTCGTCCAGAACGATCTCTCCCGCCGGGATGTCGGCGATCTGTCCGGAGCGAACCGCGCGGGTCTTGGGCTGGCTCACCAGCGCGAGGCGGTCAAGCATCCATTTTGCCCGGAGCTCCTGGACGATGCCGATCAGGGTGTTGACGACGAACACCCCGCCGAACAGAGCGTCCTGCCAAGGACCCGTCGTCACAATCACGACGAACAGTGTTCCCAGGATCGCGTTGAACCGGGTCAAGACGTTGGCGCGCACGATTTCCATAGCCGTGCGGCTCGTCGGCATCGCAACCCGATTGACATCGCCGCGTGCGATGCGCGCCCGCACTTCCGCGTCGGTCAGCCCAGGGAATTCCGTCGGCATCGTTTCGTGGCTCCTAACGCCGCATCCAGCCTTGAGCGAGCGGCCAGGCCATGAATATCCGGTAAAGCCTCTCGACGAATCGAGTCAGGCGGCTACCGATATGCCGCCACAGGGGCAAGAGGGCACCACAGGAAAAGCAGGCCACGCCGGCCGCACCCAACATGTCCAACGGGAAAAGAGGTGGTACCCAAGATTTGGACAGTTCGGAAGTGAACATAAGCTCTAAGGTCCTGTGGTTCACGCCGCTGCCTGCGGGTCGACGGGAACCGGGGAACCGGTCCCGTTGTTTCGAGAGTATGCCTCGTCGGGTGTCTGGTCGTCCAGACTGGAATGGGGACGATGCTCGTTGTAGAAACTGACCCATCTCCCGATTCCGGCCTTGGCTTCGCTGCCGGTCTCGAAGGCGTGCAGATAGACGCACTCGTACTTCAGGCTCCGCCACAGCCGCTCGATCATGATGTTGTCCATCCACCGCCCCTTGCTGTCCATCGAGATCCGGACACCGGCCTCCTTGAGGACCTCGATGAACTCGATGCTGGTGAACTGGCACCCCTGATCCGTGATGAAGATCTCCGGCGTCCCGTATCGTGCGAGCGCCCTCCGGGTACACCTACAAGGCCCTCGTTTCATGGTGTACGACGGACAACACGGGGACGCCGTTCAAGATTAAAGAATTTACGCAACTGGATGACATGTACTCCTGGGGCGTGAAGCCGATATTCGCCACGGTAACGTCCACCACAACGACAGCGGTAAGCCTAGCCGCAGGAGGGGCACTTGTCTACGCCGTCGTCCCACCGAATATCGCCAAGTCCATAAAGGCGAGAATGTACACGCTCGGAGGGAATATATGTCATCTCTCTGGAACCACTTTCGCAGATTCAACAGGAGGTCCAAATACGCTGACGGAACTTGTTGCCGGTCCAACGGGGAGTCTTAATTACGGAGGAGACGTTTCTCTACCTACGTCCCAGACGGTATATGTTCAAGCCAACGGATCTCCCGGGTGCGATTACTATGCCGTGGGCTTCACGCTGAAACGGTAGGGGCGGCCCGGCGGACTTTCCCGGGGGGCGGGTCCTTCCGGGTCGGCTGTCGGCGGGGTTTTTCCTCGAAGGTGCGCCCGGTCGGCTTTCACCTTCCCTGTGAGCGACCGGAGACGGCCAAAAGAGGGCTCCCGCCGACAGAGGAAAAAGGGAGGAGGACACAGGGACGACATCGATGAGCCGAAAGATTCCCCTTACCCGCCTTCGGCGGCAGCTTGACCATTTATGGCGTGATGTCGTCATGCATCGTTCCCACGTCAACGGCGTTCCCAGGTGCGCCGTCTGTCGAGGCACGGCGACCCAAGCCCATCACGTTTTCCGGAAGGAACAGCATGGCCGGTTCCGCTACGACTTGCGGAACGGGCTTCCCCTCTGCAAACGGGATCACCGCCGGGAGAAATGGGACGCGGCACCCGTGGTGGTAGTGGCGATGGATTCCCTCGGTCAGGATTTTTTCGATCTTGCCCGGGAGGTGATGAGAAGCCGCGGGAACGGAAAGCACGTCTGGAAACGGCGGGACCTCGAAGTTATCGCGGCGGGGTTGGAGGCGGCCCGTCCCTGCTGCACGAAGCAGGCCGCGCTCTCGTAGTGGAGGGGGGAGAGGAGGAGCAGGACGCATGGATGGGACCCGCTTGAATGGCGAAACTATCACGGTGATCTTCGCAATTCCTGACGAAGCCGAAAAATGGGACGTGTGGGTGTCGAAGTAGTAACCCGGAAGGAGGATGAGATCATGAAACGTCTGAAACTGGTGATCGTCCCGGCTTTCGCTCTCATGCTCGTTGCTGCCTCTGCTGCCGCCGAAATGTGGGTGGTTCGTCCAGCGAACCCGGACGATCAAGGGTATCGGGTTGATGAAAAAGGATGGGGTACAACGGTACGGCCCACGTTGCGAAACAGCGATTTGCCTGATCCCCGAGCCCCGGGCTGGCGGATTGATGAGGGGCGCGGGGGAGAGATGAGAATGAGGCGGACTTTGCCGGGGTCCGATCTACCCGATCCCCGAGGTCCCGATTACCGGGTGTTCGAGCGGTGATGTAGCTTCCGGGGATAGGTCGCCGCTGATCCCGGCGACCGACAAGGCGGCATCCTGCGCCGCCTTCCCCGGGATCATCTTTGGGGAGCCGTCGGATGGGAAGGCCGATGACCGTCCCCCGGAGGGTATCTCCGACCCCTTCCCTTCCCCTTGACCGAATGGTACAATTCGGACATTAAGGCGAACGGAGGCCGATATGCCGAAGGTGGCGACAAGCGAAGCGCGGGACAACTTCACGGAACTCATCAACCGGGCCGCGTACAAGGGCGAAAGGACCGTCATTCGTCGGCGGGGAAAGGGGATGGCGGCAATCGTTCCAATGGAGGACTTCGACCTCTTGGAGAAAGTGGAGGACCTTATAGACCGCGACCTGTTGAAGAAGGCGCGGGCGGAGGTTCGGAAGAAGGGGACGATCCCGTGGGAGAAGGTGAAGGCGGACACGGGCCGGTAGATGGCGGCGTCCCGTTATCGGATCGAATTCGCTCACCGGGCGGCGAAGGCGTATCGCACGCTCCCGGAGGACGTGCGGCGGAGGATCGAACCGAAGATTGACGCGCTCGCGGAGAATCCGCGTCCCCACGGGGCACGGAAGATCGAAGGGGAGGAAACCGCGTACCGCGTCCGCGTCGGGGATTACCGGATCGTGTACGAGGTGCACGACCGCGCATTGATTGTGATGGTGATGAACGTCGGGCATCGTCGGGAAGTTTACCGGCGGACCTGACACGACTTCTCGGGGATACGTCCTCGCTTCGCGGGCGGGGACGGAGACGGCGGGCAATCCTCATTCGCCTTCCCCGGGATCACTTTTGAGGGCCGGACCGCGGGGGGAGGCGGCGAAATGTCGGAACCTCACCGTTCGGAAGCGATCAAGGAAAACTGGCGACAGATTTCCGCGGAGGTTCTTCGAATAATCGACGCCAAGGTGGACGGCGTCGCGGTATACGTTATCCCTCCCGAATACAGGAAACACGCGGATGGGTTCCTGATGGACCGCCGGATGGAGGAGGCTTACCACTCCATGTGCAAGGCGGCGAAGGATGGGCAGGACGTGATCCCTGTCTTCGCCTATGCTCTATACCTCGGGCTTCTGTGCAATCCGAATCGACCAAAGGTTCCTCCGCCCCTTGCGGACGCGAAGAAGGTTCGGGCGCTAAGGGATAAAGCCGAAGGGCTTGTCCAGGAGATCCCCGTGATTCTGAAAGACGTTGCGTCTCGCCATAACGAATCCAATCTCCACTTTCATGCCGCCGCCGACTTTGCGCGGCGAAGAGATAGAGGAGATCCTTTCCCTTGAGTGGGAAAAGCATATCGACCTCCGACACGGCTTCATTCTCCTGGACCGGACGAAGAACGGGGAGCGGCGGGAGATCCCGATCAACGCCACTCTCCGCGAAGCCCTACAGCAGATCGTGCGGCGCGTGGATTGCCCCCACGTTTTCGTCAACGAAGAGGGGAAACGATACGGGGACGTAAAGAAGGGCTTCCACGCGGCCTGTAGGCGGGCAGGGATCAAAGATTTTCGGTTCCATGACCTCCGGCATACCTTCGCTTCTCAACTTGTCATGGCTGGCGTGGATATCACCACGGTCAAGGCGCTCCTGGGCCACAAGACACTTACCATGACCCTGCGCTATTCCCACCTCGCCCCATCCCACACAAGGAACGCGCTCTCCATCCTCGACGCGGCCCTTACCGGCGGCCAACTTGACAATCACTTGACAGTCGAGACTGAAAAGGGGCTAGCCGTTGCGGGCTAACCCCCTGATTTTCATGGTGGCCCCTCGCAGAGTCGAACTGCGGACACGAGGATTTTCAGTCCTCTGCTCTACCAACTGAGCTAAAGGGCCACCCGGAAGAGCAAAGATAATAAGAAATCCGACGCCGGATTGTCAAGCGAGCTGCCCTGCTTCTGCCTGCTTCGAGCTGCCTGCTTCATGCGGGCTGCCTGCTTCAGCGGACCACCTGCTCCGGACGGGGGTGCACCGAACCGGCCGGCGGCGGATGAGAACGCCGATCCGCGACGGGGAGCGAGCGCATAATCCGGCCGGCGGCGCACCGGGCCGCGGGTCGGCCGTGCGAAAGCCGCGTCGGAAGGATAAGGGAACGGAATCGGGTCAGTTCGCAGGCGGGTGTGATGGAGCGGGAGAGTCCGGGCCGATCGGGGCGGGCGGCGCGGGTGACGGCGGCTCCGTCGTCACCCCGCCAGTCACGGGGCCGGAGGGAGACGCACCCGGGACCGCGGGCCCGTTGACCTTGACCACGAGCGTCCTGCAAATCTTGTCGTGCAACCCTTGTTTGCGGCGGTCGAAGGCGGCCCATAAGAACATGATTCCCGTGGGAGCCATGATAATGACCATGACGGCAATTCCCGCCACCCAGCTGAATGCCGATTGCAGATATTCCATCACCGAGAACACGGAAGACATTTTGTTGAGCAGAAATTCCACGGAGGATGTTATGAGAACCAAAAGAAATAACAGGAAAAAGGGGAATACCGCGTTGAACGTGAATTCGACCAGCCATCGCCTGATCGATTTCTGGTAACCGATCGGCGAGCCATCCTCGTTCAGGAGCTTGATTTTCATCGCCATCTTGCCGAAGGTCTGGCCGTAGGTGCCGTGCAGAAACACGTAGTAGAAGATCGGGAAGCCGAGGAAGAAGACGCCGCGCAGGAAGTTCTCCACGGAGAAGGCGTTCCCCGCCTCCCCCTCGCCGAGCCCGGTGGCGCTCCACAGCCCCGCGTCGGCGCCGAGACGGTCCACGAGGTAGAAGAGGTTGTAGACGATCAGGATGATGAGGATGTCGATGATCCGCGCGGCGGCGCGGGTCCAGAACCCGGCATAGAGGGACCGGCGGTCGTTCGTGGGGGCGGTCATCGGCGGTCGGTCGTCCTCTGGGACAGGGGTTTCTCAATCGTTCCCGAAATGATACATCACCATCGCCAGGACGGCGAGCGCCGCCGTCTCCACCCGCAGGATCCGGGGTCCCAGGCCCGCCCGGACGAACCCGAGACTCTCCGCATCCCGGACCTCGTCCTCCGAGAAGCCGCCCTCGGGGCCGACGAGCAGCGCCGCGCCGCGGATGCCGCGCATCCCGTCGAGCGTTCTCTTCAGCCCGAACTGTTCCTCGCCTTCGTAGAAGACGATCCGGCCGTCGCAGGAGGAGGCGGCGCGCAACGCATCCGCGTAGGAGAGGAGCCCGGAGATCTCCGGCACGCGGCCCGAGCCGCACTGCTTGGCCGCCGCCACGGCGACCCGCTCCCAGCGCAACAGCCGCTTCTGCGCTTCGGCGCCGTCGAGCCGGGGGATCGTCCGGGACGACCGGAACGGGACGATGCGCGAGCAGCCGAGCTCGGTCGCCTTCTCGATGATGAAGTCCATCTTGTCGGCCTTGGGGAGCCCGACGAGGAGCGTGACCGGAACGGAGGGCAGGGGGGGCGGCGGGTACGTCTCGAGGACCTCGGCCCTCATGGAGCGCGAGGTGGCTTCGAGGATCCGCATCCGGTAGCGCGTCCCGTCCTCGTCGAAGGCGAAGAACGAGTCGCCGGTTGAAAGCCGCAGCGACCGGAGCATGTGCGCGGCCTCGGTGCCGGAGAGGACCGCCGTGTCGCCGGAAATGGCGCGCCGGTTGACGAGGAAGGTCGGCATCCCGCGGGTCTTAGGGCGCGGATGGCTCCCGGAGCAGGAACAGGGCGGCCCACTGTCCGTCCTCCCGCCGCTCCGCGACGCGGACCCCTTCCGCCGCGAACTCCTCCTCGACCCACCCGGCCTTCTCGGCCAGGATCCCCGACAGGATCATCGCCCCCCCGGACCGGGTCCGCCCGACGAGCTCCTTCTTCAGGTCGACCAGGATCTCCGCGATGAGGTTGGCCTGGACGAGGTCGAACACCCCCTCGATCTGCGACAGCGGCGCATCCGTCGCGTGGAACCGGTCCGCGATCCCGTTGATCCGCGCGTTCTCCGCAGCCACTTCGACCGCCTTCGGGTCGGCGTCGGTCCCCAAAACGCATTCGGCGCCGAGCTTCGCGGCCGCGATCCCCAGGATGCCGGTGCCGGTCCCGATGTCGAGGACCCTGCGCGGGGCGGGGTGATCCGCGAAGAGCGCCTCGGTGAGCCGCAGGCACATCCGCGTCGTCTCGTGGGTCCCGGTTCCGAACGCCTGGCCGGGGTCGATCGTCAGGACGACCTCGCCGGATGCCGCGTCATACGGTTCCCACGACGGCTTGACGACGAGCCGCTCGCCGACCTTGCGCGCCGTGAAATGTTCCTTCCACTTCTCCGCCCAGCCGAAGTCGGTGATCTCCGCCGCCGAGACGAACGAGCCGGTCCCGGTTCCGAACGATTCAGCGAGCACGGGGAGGAAGTCGAGGAATTCCTTCTTGAGCGAGTGGAGGTCGGTCTCCCACGGGAAGTAGGCCGTGAGCCGGGTGATCTCGTCGGGCGCCGGAAGCGGCTCCGCGGGGTCCCCCTTGGGGCCGAACAGGCGCTCGTCGTACGCCAGCCCCAGCGAGCCGTGGCCGGTGAAGAAGTGCGAGACGGCGTCCACCGCCTCGCGGCGCGTCTCCACCGTGAACGATTTCCAGCGGGTCACTCGATCCTCCGTTACCGCCCGGTTTGCGCTGCGGAGCCTCCCGGGCGGAGGGCTGGGCAGCCGTCAGCTCCAAGCCGGCAGACAGTAACAATTATACGGCGGCCGGGCCCGCCGCGCGGGTATGCTAAGTGCTCCATTTCATAATTACGGCTGCATTCGAGCGCCGCTGCATCCGCGCCGGCGGAGTACGCGCTCCCTCGCCGTACTCAACGGTACGCCTCGGTCGCGCGCCTTGCCGGACGCGGCGC
>JAMDBZ010000064.1:9244-11053 GCA_023488945.1 Deltaproteobacteria bacterium | reverse complement strand
GGCGATCACTCTTTCCCTCCGCGGCGCTTCCGGATCGTTTCCTGGGTCTCCCGGAGGAATGCTCCGAGCGCCTTGTCCACCTTGCCGATGTGATCGACCAGCCAGTCGCTCACGCGCCGGGTGACCTTCCCGGTCAGGTCCGGGGTGACGCCGTTCCGGTCGAGGTCCTCCCGCAGGTCGAAGAAGTCGCTGACGAAGCCCGTGTGCTCGGACTTGTGGTGCGGGTAGCCTGGGTAGACGTACCGCCGCATGTACATCTCCTCGAGCCCGAAGTGGTGCGCGATGTACTCCTCCAGGAACTCCATCAGCGCCACGACCTCCCGCTGCTCACGACCGGCCGCCGTCGCATCGAGGACCGCGTTGATCGCGTCGAACAGCTCCCGGTGCTGGGCGTCGATGACCTCGACCCCCACGGCGAGGTCCTGCGTCCACTTCATCATGGCGCAAATCGTCTCCCCTGTTGTGATGCGATCCGGGAGGGGACGATGCCGGGGAGCCCGCAACATCCGGACTCCAGCCGGGTGGCTTCGCCGGGAATTTCCGCCGGGCCCGGAACCGTCCTACGGCCGCTTCTCGGGCACTCGCAACGTGGCCAGGCAGCCGCCGGCCGGCAGGTTCGCCAACGTCACGGCTCCCCCCATCTCCCCCGCGAGGTGCCTGGCGACGGGAAGCCCCATGCCGGCGTGGAACGGCGCGGCCTTCGTCGTGAAGCCTTCCTCGAAGATCCGCGGCATGACCTCGGCCGGAATTCCCGGCCCCTCGTCGGCAACCGAGAAATCCCAGACGCCCCCGCCCCGGGAGACCGCCAGCCGGAGCGTGCCGCCCTTGCCCTCCATCGCCTCGGACCCGTTGAACAGCAGGGCGAGCAGGGCCAGGGCCAGATCCCGCCGGTCGGCCGTGATGAGGCCGGTCGGGATGCTCTCCGGGATGGCCGGCGTGACACCCCCGCGGCTCAGGTCGTATCGGGAGAACGGAAGGATCTCCTTGACGAGGTCGGCCGGCAGGAACGGCTCCGGCGCCGGCTCGTGCGGGCGAACGTAATATGAGAAGTGCTTCACGATGACCCCGATCTTCTCTCCGGCGGCGAAGATCTTGGCGGCGTTGCCCGCCGCCTTCTTCTCGTCGCTCCCCGGGAGCTGGAGCAGCTCCGAGAACCCCATGACGACGCTCAGGTGGTTGTCGATCTCGTGCGCAACGCCCATGGCCATCCGCCCGAACAGGGCAAGGCGCGTCGTCTCGACGACCTTCCTATTCATCGGTCTCTCCGACCGACACGACGGCCTTCATGGCGCCGGCCACCACCACCCGGTTCTTCCCCTCCCGCTTGGCCACGTAGAGCGCGTCGTCGGCCGCCTTGATCAGCCCGTCGGGGTCGACGCCGTGCTCCGGGTACGAGGCGACCCCGATGCTGACCGTCGCCTTCATCCCGTCCCGGGAGGTTTTCTCGATCTCGCTCCTCAGGCGCTCCGCCACCGTCGTCGCCCCCCGCGCCTCGATGCTCACGCGGAGCCGCTCCGCCGCGGCCGCGCCGCCGACGGCGGCGGCCTCGGGAAGGATCACGGCGAACTCCTCCCCGCCGTACCGGCAGGCGATGTCCACCTCGTACGACGGCTTCTCGTCGCTGCGCCGGATATTCGAGATGATGACTTCCGCCAGCGCGCACAGGAGGGCGTCCCCCGCCAAGTGGCCGTGCCGGTCGTTGAACTTCTTGAAATCGTCCACGTCCAGGATCAGGAGCGAGAAGGTCCGTCCGTACCGCCTCGCGCGCTGGATTTCCGAGTTGAGCCGGTGGAAGAAATACCGCCGGTT
>JAMDBZ010000064.1:0-9234 GCA_023488945.1 Deltaproteobacteria bacterium | reverse complement strand
GACCGGATCTGGCTGAACCACTTGTAGGAGTAGTGGTACCAGGCGTTGTAGGCGGCGACGAACAGGAACGCCGCGACGGCGACGACCAGGTGCACGGAGGCCAGGCCCGGAGCGAGAAGGTCCGTCCGTACCGCCTCGCGCGCTGGATTTCCGAGTTGAGCCGGTGGAAGAAATACCGCCGGTTGTAGAGGACGGTCAGGCTGTCCCGGATGACGAGGTTCCGGAGGCGCGCCTCGCGGCGCCGGACCGTCTCCATCATGAAGACGCCGACGAAGGCGACGCAGCAGTTGGTGATCGAGACCCAGGCCCACTTGATCATCTCGTACGTAAACGTCTGCTGCAGGGCGTTGTTCTCGAACGGCATCGCGACCGGCGGGATGACCCCGTAGAACTCGAACGTCAGAACCCCCCCGTAGGCAAGACACCCGGCGAGCGCGATCGCGTAGGTGTCCGAAGGCTTGTCCATGATGAGGGACGCCTCCAGCGTCAGGACCATGTACATCGTCCAGAACCACGACACGGCGCCGCCGCTGAAGTGGACGATCACGGTCACGAAAGCCAGGTCGAAGAGGAGCTGGATCTGGTTGAGGGACCGGATCTGGCTGAACCACTTGTAGGAGTAGTGGTACCAGGCGTTGTAGGCGGCGACGAACAGGAACGCCGCGACGGCGACGACCAGGTGCACGGAGGCCAGGCCCGCAAGGCCGGCGGACGGGAGACGGAAGAAGACCGCGACGTAGACGCCGTACAGCGCCAGGATGCCCAGGAGGACCCAGCGGGCGCGGATCACGAGCCCGACCCGTTCGCGCGCCTCCTTGAGCATCTCGATCTCCTGGCTCGTGGGGGCATCGCCGGGAAAGTAGGTCAGTTTTCTGATCTTATCCATCAGGACCCTGCTCCATTCCGAACCGCCCGCAATCGACATCCGATCCCTCCCTGCTTAACAGAGTTCGACCGACTCCGCAAGGAGCATGTTCCGCCCTGTCGGCCGCCTCGACGGTCCACCAGGCGAACACCGCGGGGCCTCAGATCAACTGCTCTCCCAGGATGCCGCCCGGGCCCTCCCGCTTCGATTGGTACATCAGCCGGTCCGCCACATCCAGGAGCTGCCGCCGGTCCTTGCAGTCCGCCGGACAGGACGCGTAACCGATGCTGGCGGTGAAGGAGATGCTCCGCCCCGTCTCGGTCTCGACGCGCACCTCGGAAATCCCGCTCGCGATGCGGCTCGCGATCAACGAGGCCGCGGCGAGGTCGGTTTCAGGGAGAATGACCGCAAACTCGTCCCCTCCGTAACGCGCCGGGATGTCGCTCTGGCGGAGGTGGGCGGAGAGCACGCTGCCGGTGACCACCAGGATGCGGTCGCCCACGAGGTGACCGTACGTGTCGTTGATCCCCTTGAAATCGTCCAGGTCCAGCATGATGACGGAGACGGGGCGGCCGTAGCGCGCGGCGCGTTCCAGCTCGACCTGAAGCCGCTGGTGGAAGGCGCCGTGGTTATAGAGGAGCGTAAGCGAGTCCTTGGCCGCGAGGGTTTTCACGAACCGGAAAAGCTCGGCATTCTCGATCGCGATCGCCATGTGGGCGGCCAGGACGCGGAGGGTCGCCATCGACTCGGCATCCAGGGCGTTCGGCTCCGGGTGATTCACGTTCAGGACCCCGATGGCCCGCCCCTTCGACATCAGGGGAACGCTCATGAAGGACCGGACGTCGCTCCGGTGCCCGCCATAGTACAGGAAGTCCGGGGAAAGCCGGACATCGGGGATATAGACGGGCTGCCCCGTATCGAAGACCCGGCCCGAGATCCCTTCGCCGGGACGGACGCCGAAGCCCGTCGCCACCTCCGGCGGCATTCCCGCGGAGGCACGGCACAGGAGCATCCGCTTCTCGGGATCGTACAGGAGGAGGCAGAAGTCCTTGAGCCCCAGGATCTCCCGGACGCGCTCCGGGATGATGCGAAAGAGCTCCTCGACGTCCAGCGTGGCGGCGATCGCCGTGGACACTTCGTAGATGGAGTGGAGGTCCTGGATCTTGGCCTCGAGGTGCTCCCTGGTCTCATCGAGGTGACGCTGGAGCGTCTCCACCTGGCGAAGGCGCTCCTCGCGCCCCGTGAGGGCCTCCCTGAGCCGCGCAAGCGCCTGCTCGTACCGGTCGGCCACGACGGCCGCGATCGGGGTCAGGATCCCCGCGTCCCGGGGGATCGGGCGGGCCTCCTGGAGGGAGGCGATCTCCCGCCTCCACCGCTCCGCCGGGCCGAAAATCTTCGCCCCGAAGTAGAAGTAGAGTCCGGCCCCGGTCAGGATCGCCCCCGCGCCGGCCATGGCCAGGAAGACCGGCGTCAAGGGATGGCCGCCGAAAACAAGGAACGCGACCAGCAGGGCCGCGGCGACCCCCCCGAGCCAGATCGCGGCGAACGAAGATTTCCAGCGGAATTCGTGGTCCAGTCGTCCGTATCCTGAAATGAGGTTGACGCCGTTGCCTTGAAGGAAAGTTACCATGAATTCGCGGTGGCGAGATAGGCGGAAAACGGCTAAGATGTTTTTTCACTTTTATCGTTCGAGGTGAACCGCCGATGGAAGAGTTCGTCCCCGCGGACTGGCAGACCCGGTCCCTGGCGTTCCTGATCGACCTCATCCTGTACGTCGCCCTCTTCTACGGACTTGCAGGCATCAGCCACTTCTGGGCGACGTTCCTCTCGATGCTCTACATCGTCTTCCGGGACGGGATCTTCTCCGGCCAGAGCATCGGGAAAAAGGTCATGGGGATCCAGGTGGTCCACACGGACGGACGCCCGATCTCCCTGATCGACTCGTCGTTCCGCAACGTCCTGTTCCTGTTCTACGTGGTCTTCCCCGTCGCGATCGTCATCGAGTCGGTCGCCCTCCTGCGGAGCCCGGATCGCCGCCGCCTGGGCGACCGGATCGCCAAGACCTGCGTCGTCCGCAAGTCGCCGGTCCCCGCCCTGGCGTAACGGGAGGAACGCCCCTCAGAACACGGCGCCGATGGTGAAGTGCCACTCGGAAGGCGACTCTCCTTCGCGCCGGTCGAGTTTCCACGCGTAGTCCAGGGCGACCGGCCCGATGGGCGTCACGTACCTCAGCCCCGTGCCCGCGCTCTTCCGCAGGTCGATGCGGTCGAACGGGCCGCTCCTCAGCCAGACGCTCCCCGCGTCCAGGAAGACCGCGGCGACGAAGCCGTACCGGAGCGGCACGCGCAGCTCGAAGTTCCCGTTCACCATGGAATCCCCGCCGGTCGGCACCCCGTCCGGGCCCTTGGGCCCGAGCGTCTCCTCCCGGAATCCGCGCACCGTGGTCCGGCCGCCCAGGAAGAACCGCTTCTGGATGGGGACCTCCAGCGTCGTGCGGAGAGCCCGGATGTACCCGGCACGTCCCGAGACCACGAAGGTGTTCCTTCTCAGCACGGGGAAGTACCAGCTCGATTGCCCGGTGACCTTGTAGTAATCCACCTCGGACCCGAACAGGTAGGAGGCGTACTCGACCGCGCCGGACTGGAGCGACCCCCGGTGCGGGTTGAACGGGTCGTCCCGGAAGTCGAGGATGAACAGCGTCCGGACCGCGCCGATGGTCGCGCTGCCCTGGTCCTCGGGTGAGATGACGGCGCCCGGCGCCACGTCGAAGACACGGTCCCGCGACAGCTCGTACTGGATCGACACGGACGATCGATCAAAAACCGTCCGGGTGATGCTGGTGAGGACGCTCGTCTTGTGGATCCGGAAGCTCTTCCGGTCCGTCTGCTGGTCCGAGGCGGCCAGCCCCCCCTCCCACTTCCACCGGGGCCCGAAGATCCACGGCTCCCGCAGGTCGCCGACCACCTTCCGGTCTTTTTCGCTGAGCGACACGCCGGTCGTCAGGGCGCGTCCCTTGCCGTTCAGGTTCCCGTGCTTCGTCTCGACGAAGCCGCGCACGCCGGTGTCGGTGCCGTATCCGGCCCCGAAATTGACCTCGAAGAAGAGCGTCTCGTCGACCTCGACGATCAGGTCCAGCACCCCCTCGGCCGGGTTTTTCACGCGCTGGAGCCGGACGCTCTTGTACAGGCCGGTCCCATAGACCGCCTGCTGGAACGCAAGGATCGACTTCTCGCCGGCCGGCGCTCCCCGCGCGATCGTGAGCTCCCGGAGCACGACGGCGGCATCCGTGAGCAGGGTCCCCCGGACCGCGACCTTGCCGAGGCGGTACCGCGGCCCCTCGACGATCTCGAATCGCGACGTCACGGACCGATCCGCCTCGTCGGCGGCCAGGCTCCCCCGGACGCGGGCATCGAGATACCCGGCGTCCCGGTAATATGTCGCGATGGCCTCCTGGTCGCGCTCCAACCCGACGTAGTCGACGAACCGGCCCTCGCGATTCGTCATCAGGGCGAGCAGCTCCGACCGGAGGAAATGGTCGTTCCCCCGGAACGCGATCTCCCGCAGGCGGTAGCGGGGGCCCTCCGAAACGTGGATGACCTCCGTGAGTCCCCCCTTTGCGTCATAGACGTTGTCCACGGAGACGATGCGGGCCCGGATGTACCCCTCCTTCTGGTAAAGCCCGACGATGGCGGCGAGGTCGGAGTTCCAATCGTCCTCCCGGAGCTTCCCCGAGCCGGTGAGGAGGTGGAAGACTCCGCGCTTCCGGGTGACCATCTGGTCCCTGAGACGCCCGGACGGGATGCCGGCGTTCCCCTCGAACCGGATCTCCTTGAGGTATCCCTCGATTCCCTCGCGGATCGAGATCCGGAGAGGATGCACGCCGCCGGGGCCGGCCGCCCCGGCCTCGACGTCGACCTCGGCACGGGAGTAGCCCTTCTCCCGGTAGAACGCCAGGAGCCGGCTGCGCAGATCGTGGACGAGACCTCCTTCCGTCGTCTCCTCGATCCCGAAGATGCCCGAGGCTTTCTCGAGCTCGCCCGCGGAGAAGGCCCGGTTCCCGTCCCACGTCAACTCGTATCGCGTCCCTTCGTCGACGCGGAAAACGAGGCAGAAGCCCTCCCCGTTCCCGCATTCGGTCTCCGGCTCGGAGATCCGGACCGTCAGGAACCCCGCCTGTTTGTAAGCCCTCCGGAGCTTCCTGACGCCTTCCTCCCACTTCCGGAAATCGAACCGATCGCCGGGGGCGACGCCGAGCAGCCGGTCGATCTCCCCGGGCTCGAAGAACACCGCCCCCCGCGCCTCCAGCTTGAGGACGCGGGCCGGCGCCCCTTCCCGCACGTCGATCCGGACCTTCCCTCCCCCCGTCTCGGCGCCGCACGTCGCGGAAACGGAGACGGCCGCCTCCGTGAACCCCTTCCTGCGGAGGGTTTCCCGGACGGCCCGCTCGTACTCGGTGTAATCGCGGTCCGTCATCGCGGAGCCCCGGCGCGCGCGGGATGCCGCAACGACGGCGTTCGCCCCGACGCTCCCGGCCCCCGTCACCTCCACCTCCTGGACGACGGGCAAAGGACGCAGAAAGAACAGGAGATCGATCCGGCCCCTCTCCTCCCGCGCATAGGCCGATATCTCCGAGAAGGAGGACTTGGCGTACAGCCCGCGGATGGAGCTCCGAACGCCTTCGGGCGTGAGCGGCATCCCCGGACGCACCGTCACGAGGCTCACCAGCTCCTCATAGGATACGGGATAGGGAGATGCGACCTGGAAAGAGATCGAGCGGATGACGGGGCCGCTCACCCGCGATGGCGCCCCTTCGCCGACCGCCGCCGGGGAGCGGGCGATCAGAATGAGGACCGCGAACAGGCCGATCCCCCGAAGGCGCGCGGTCCGCCGCCTCCATCCGCTATTCGGCGCCACGACCCAGGAAATCCTTGAACTGTTTGTAGCGGTATCGGAACTTGACGTCCCCCCCGACGGCGCCCTCCGGCTGGATGCCGCTGCTCTGCCAGGCCCCCTCGAGGAACACGTTCTCGCCGACCTTGAACTCCGCGGTCGCGGCGCTGTCCGGCGTCGCCCCTCCGACGTTCGTCGAGAACGACACGGAGAACCGGTCCCCGAAATCCTTCCCGATGGTGAAGCGGGACTCGAACGACTTGCTGGTCGGGGAGAAGACCGGCTCGACGGCGAACTTGTCGAGGCCCACGATGCCGCGGATCTCCTCCTCCACGCGCCCCTTGTAGGGACCCAGCGCGACCGAGGCGGCCGCCCCGGCGCCGACCGTCCCCTCGGCCCCCGCAAGCGCCTCCGCCGGGACGCCGAGGGAGAGCAGGCTCACGATGCTGTTCTTGCTGAGCGGCGGGTCGGAGGCGAACTCCACCTCGTACTGATCGAGCGTCCCGGTCACGGAGACCGTGATGACGACGTTTCCCTTGCGGGTCTCCGCCCGGCCGTCGATGCGCGGGTTGTTCCGCCGCGGGTCCTGGAAGTCCACGGTCAGGCGCTTGATCTCGTATTTGTTTCCGCGGTACTCGATGGTCCCCTCGACCACGTCGAACGCCCCGAGGACGATGACCCGGCTCGAGTCCCCGACGATCTTGAACTCCCCCTTGGCCTGCGCGTCGACGAGGTTGTTCTTTATGCGGATCGTCCCGTCGGCCACCGCGTCGATATCGAGCCGGATCCGGAATTCCCCCTGTTCGCGGCGCGCCGTGACGGCGGCCACGCGCCGGCGGAAATCGACGAGCGACTTCTCCGGGCGGATGGTCCTCGTGTAGCGCGCGGACTGGACTTCGAGATCCCCCGTGACGAGCAGGTCGTCGATGGGGCCAATCAGTTCCATGTGACCCTGGATGACCGGGCGGAAGTCGTCCGGGTACGGGTACCGGACGTCGAAGAAATCCACCGAGAAGTAGAACCGCTGCCCGGCGCCGAACGCCAGCGGGACCTCCCCCCACCCCTCGACATAGCCTCCGCCGCTGCGCCCCTCGAAGTGCTCGAAGAGAATCTTCTCCTTGCTGATGACGGCGTCCGCGGTCATCTCCTCGAAGAGCTGGGCGTATCCCTTGAACGAAAAGGCCCCCGCCTCGAGATGCCCGGTCCCCACGACGGTGGGATTCCCGAGCGGTCCCGTGAACCGGGCCTCCGCGCGGATGGTCCCGTCGAGGCGATCGAAGACGTCGGTGGCCATCCGGATCGCCGCGGCCGGGACCTTCCCCGCCACCCGGACGTCCATGTCGCCCTTCCAGGAGACCTTCCCCGAGACGCGGAGCGGGTTCCCGGCGGCCTCGACGGTCCCGCCGACCCACCGCACGCCGCCGGCATCGAGAGCGGCGTCGAGGTCGCGCCCCGTGATCTCCACGCCGTACTGCCGGAACCGGAGCCGTGCGACGTGAAGCGTCCCGGACGCCTGATCGATCGCCCGGAGGGCGCCCCCGACATCGACGCGGCCCGAGACGGCGAAACGGGGCGTCCCGTTCTCCGATCCGGACTCCCCGGCGGCCGTGGCCATCGCAAAGGGCCCCTCGAGCCGGAAGGCGAACGGCTCGCGGAGAGCGAGAGAGAAGGCCAGATCCGACTCCGGGGCGCTCGTCCGGATTTCCCCCCGGATGCGCGACTCCTCCTTCCGCCCCGACGCCACGAGGCTCCGGAACGTCATCCCCGAAACGGACAGGTTGTCCGCGACGGCCGAGAACCGGAACGAGCCGATCGCGTCGGCCGGGTCCGCCCCCGGGCGCGCGAGATCCGCCGCGCGCGCCGAGCCTTCCGCCGCAAGATTCCAGCTCCCGCCCGCCGCCTCGCCCCGTCTCCCCGCCGCGGCCAGGAACACCGCATTGGGCACGCCCCGGGCCGACAGGGTCGCTGTAACCGGCCACCCGGGCTCCCGCCTGATGTCGGCCTCCGCGCGGACCGCAGGCGACGCCGTTCGAAGGGACATCTTCCCGGAAGCCGGGCCCAGGAACCCCTCCACCGACACTCCCTGCCACGTCATCCCGCCGGCGGAAATTTCGGGCGACGTGGCGGCGACCCGCGGAAGTTCCCAGACCTCCCCCCGGCGCCTTGCGACGAACGAAACGGTCGCCGCTCCCCGGACCGACCCGCCTGTCTTCGCCCCGAGGAGCGCGGCCGCCTGCCCCACGTCGAGTCTCTCGAGGGACCCCGCGATCTCCATGCCGGATTCCCGGCCCTTGCCCGTGACTTCGAGCGTCCCGCCCGCCGCCTCCCCCGAGGCCTCCGCATGCCACTCCTCACGCCCGGGCCCGGACTCCCAGTTTCCTTCGGCCCGGACGGCGCGGAGCGGCATCCCCCGGACCCGGACCTCCGGGATCCGGACGGAACCTCCGAGGATGATCGATCCCGTGCCGACGACGATGCGCAGGTCGGCGGTCCCCGAGCCGGTGACCTCGTCCATGATCCGGGGAACGCCGGACGGATCCCTCCCCAGGGACGAGAGGACGGCCCTCCCCCAGCGGGCTCCCTGCGAAAAATCGATCTCCCGGACGACCGCGGTCGCCTCGAGGTGGAACGGGCCATGGTTGAACGGGCCGGTCACGGTCCCCGTGGCGGTCGCCCGCCCGAGCGACGAAGGAATGTCGGCCGCGAAATGCACGACATCCGCGGCGTTTCCCTCGATCCTGACGACCGCCGAAAGGGGAGGGAGCGCCCTGGCGGCCAGCCCCTCTCCTTCGATGCGCGCCGAGAGGCGCGGGCGGTCGGCCGGCCCGGCGATCTCCCACTGTCCCGAGAGACCTTGCCACGCCAAGGGGTATTCCCAGCCGTAGTCGGAGACCTTGCCGGCCGGCGCCGTGGCGGTCCCCCGAAAAGCGATTTCCCGCCCCGGCAACGAGGCCGAGCCGTTCCCTTCGACCCGGGCCCCGCCGAGCCGGATCCGGAAATTCGACAGGACGATTTCGCGGCCGGGGACGATCTCCCCGCTCGCAGCGACGCTCAACGGCAGGCGGGCCCGCACCGGCCGGCCGTCCGCTCCCGGCGGAATCCCGAATCCCTCCGGGATCGACAGCAGGATGGTGCCGCGGAGCCGGGCGGGGCCTCCGGACATCCGGACCTCGGCATCCCCGGTCCCCACGGGACGGGCGGGCACTCCGAATGCGGCCCAGGGCGCGGCGCCGAGCGCGGCCTGGCGCAGGGAGAGCTTCGCCTCTCCCGCCGCGGCGGCGAGGTCATACTCCGCCGAGCCCGAGAGGATCCCCCCCCACAGCTTCCCTTTCAGCGATTCGAGGCGGACCTTCCGTCTCGACGCGGCCAGGACGAGTTCCGCATCGGCCGGCGTGTTCCCGGAGAGGCGCCCGTCCCGCAGGACCACTTTCGCGGTGCCGGTCGGGTCGGTCAGCTTCCCCCGGACCGACGCGGAGAAG
>JAMDBZ010000039.1:37737-42747 GCA_023488945.1 Deltaproteobacteria bacterium | reverse complement strand
GCGACAGGTAGACGAAGTCACCCGCCGCAAGCTCCGACCTCTCGTCCCGCCCGGAGATGACCGTCGCCTCGACCCCTTGCGCGCCGGACTTGAGGGGGACCGGGGCGTATGCCGGGATCTCTTCCGCGATCATGTCGGTCCGGAGCAGGTCCTCGAACGCGGCGCGGATCGTCCCCGCCGGGACCCCGTTCTCCTTCGACGTGAGCTGGATCACGCCGATCAGGTATTTCACGTATCCGGAAATCGTCCTGTCCGCGGGATCGACGACCGGACCGCGGACGCGGTACACGCCGACCATCTGCCCCGCGGGAAGATCCTTGGACAGGGAGAGAAACACCTTGTCATCCGTCGAGAAGGCGACGCGATCCTCGTCGCCCCGCACGATGGCGCCGATCCCCCGCGGGCGTTCCCGCAGGAACTCGCCGGCGCGGACGTAATCGGCCGGCTTGATGTCGAGGAGCGGCACGATCTCCTTCCTGACCGGCGGGGGCGGGGGCGCCTCCTCCGGAGGCTTCGGCGCCTCCGCGGGGGCGGCGGCCGGCGGCGTGGGGGGCGCCGGCAGCGCGGCGTATTCCTTCGCCGGCGGGGGGAAGATCTCGAGCCGGATGCCGGGATAGATGTAGTGCGGGTTCGTCAGGAACCGGTTCCGCTCCCACAGGACCGGCCACTTCCAGGGGGACCCGAGATACTTCGCGGAGAGGTCCCAGAGCGTGTCGCCCTCCACCACGGTGTACATGAGCCCGCCGGGATATTCGGCGGATCGGTCGCTCCCCTCCGCGGCGGCGGGAGCGGGCGCCTCCCCCGGAGGCTTCGGCGCCACCGCGGGGGGAGAAGCGGCCTTCGCCCGCGGCGCGGGAAGCGCCGGGGGGCTCGCCCCGTCGGCTCTTACCGGGACCGGCGACAGGCAGGCCAGGAACGCCAAAACCAGAGCGGCCGGACAGATCGCACTTTTTTTCATCGGACCTCCTTCGCGCCGTCCCGGCGAAGAGTTATAAAATTATATGTCAATTATATTAAATAATGCTTTTTATAGCACAAACTACAGGCCTTTTTAACGAAAGTCAAGCCCCTTCTGGCGATCGCCGGACGCCTGGCGCGGCGGCGGCCGCCGCGTCCCCCGTCCACCGCAGGAGCAGGAAGACCTCACGGTTCCCCTTCGGGCCCCGCACGCGGCTCTCCGCCTCCCCTGCGACGGCGAAACCGATCGACCCGGCATACTCGCTCACGGAACGGACCGCCTCCCGCCGCGCCGCATCGTCGCGCACGACCCCGCCCTTGCCCACTTTGCTCCGGCCCGCCTCGAACTGCGGCTTCACCAGGGCGACCACGAGGGCCTCCGGCGCAAGAAGGGGGCGAAGGGCCGGAAGGATGTGCCGGAGCGAGATGAACGAGACATCCACCGTGGCCAAGGAGACCTTTTCGGGAAGCAGGCCCGGGGAGGCATACCGGAAATTGACTCCCTCCAGGACCACGACGCGCGGGTCCCGCCGCAGGGAATCGTCGAGAAGGCCCCGGCCCACATCCGCGGCGTACACCCGGCTTGCGCCCCGCCGCAGGAGGCAGTCCGTGAATCCGCCGGTCGAGGCGCCGACGTCGAGCGCGACGAGCCCTTCCGCCGACAGCCCCAGGTCCTCGAAGGCGCCGTCGAGCTTCAGGCCCCCCCGGGACGCGAACCGGCGGGATCCCGGGAGGACCTCGATCGACTGGTTCGGGCGGACCGGCGCGCCGCACTTGTCCGCAATCTCCCCGGAGACGAGGACGCGCCCCGCGAGGATCAGCCCCTGGGCCCGGGCCCGCGTCCCCGCGAGACCGCGCGCGACCATCTCGACGTCGAGCCGCGGGGGCGCCTCCGCGCGACGCCCCCGTGCCCCGCCCGACTGCCCGGTGTCAGACAATCTTTTCGAGGCGGGAGCGGATGCCGGAGAGGATCGCCGGCAGGAAGGTCTTCCCGGGGTGGCACATCCGGGTCGCTTCGGCGACGATCGCGTCGGCGTCGATCCCGTGCGCGGTGCGCAGCTCCGCCTGGGATCCGTGCTCCACGAAGACGTCGCGGATCCCCAGCCGCCGGACGACCGGCGGATGCTCGTCATGCTCCTCGAACGCCTCGAGGAGGGCGGAGCCGAAACCGCCCGCGAGGACGTTCTCCTCCACGGTGACCACCCGGCCGCAGCGGCGCGCCAGCGGGAGGATCAGGTCGGCGTCGAGCGGCTTGACGAACCGGGCGTTGACGACCGCCGCGGAAATTCCCCGCCTCCGGAGTTCCTCCGCGGCATAGAGCGCCGGGGCGACCGCGGAACCGACCGCCACGATCAGGACGTCCTTCCCCTCCGCGAGCTGGATCCCCTTGCCCCACGGGATCGTCACGGGATCCGTCGGGAGGGGGACCCCGACGCCGGTTCCGCGGGGGTACCGGAGCGCCACGGGCCGGCCCGCCGCCACCGCGGCGCGGAGCATCCCCACGAGCTCCGCCTCAAGTCCCCCGGCGCCATGACCGACATGTTCGGGATGTGCCGCAGGAAGGAGAGGTCGAACAGCCCCTGGTGGGTGGCCCCGTCGGCGCCGACGATCCCGCCCCGATCGATCGCGAAGACGACGGGAAGGTTCTGGAGGCAGACGTCGTGGACGATCTGGTCGTAGGCCCGCTGGAGGAAGGTCGAGTAGATGGTGACGACCGGGATCTTCCCCGCGCGGGCGAGCCCGGCCGCGAACGTCACGGCATGGCTTTCCGCGATTCCCACGTCGAAGAACCGCTCGGGGAAGGTCCGCCTGAACCGGTCGAGTCCCGTGCCGCCGCACATCGCCGCCGTGATGGCCACGACGTTCGGATTCCCGCGCCCGATTTCGACGATCGCCTCCCCGAAGACCTCCGTGTAGGTCGGAACGCGCCCGCCGCCGCCGATCCCGTTCCCCGTGGCGGGGTCGAACGGCCCCACCCCGTGGAAGAACTCGGGGTTCGCCTCGGCGAAGCGGTATCCTTTCCCCTTGACCGTCACGACGTGGACGAGGATCGGCCCCTCCATGTGGGAGAGGTTCTGAAAGGTCGCAATCAGGTCCTCCAGGCCGTGGCCGGGGATCGGCCCGACGTAGGTGAACCCGAGCTCCTCGAACAGAAGGCCCGGGACGATGAATCCCTTCGTGACCTCCTCGGCCTTCTTCCCGATCTTCGCGAAGATGTCGCCCCGGGGCATCGACTTGAGGAAGTTCTCGACCCGTTTCCGGAAGGAGGTGTAGAACTTCCCGGTCATGATCCGGTTGAGGTACGCGGAGATCGCCCCGACGTTATGGGAGATGGACCACTCGTTGTCGTTGAGCACGACGATGAGGTCCCGCTTCTGGTGCCCGGCCTGGTTCAGGCCTTCCAGCGCCAGACCCGAGGAGAGGGATCCGTCTCCGATCACGGCGACGACCTTATGCTTCTCGCCTTTGAGGTCGCGCGCGACCGCCAGCCCAAGCGCCGCGGAGATCGACGTGCCGGAGTGCCCCGTCCCGAAGGCGTCGTACTCGCTCTCCGCGATCCGGGGAAAGCCCGAGATCCCCCTGAAGGTGCGCAGAGTCGGGAAGGCGTCCTGCCGGCCGGTGAGGATCTTGTGGGCGTACGCCTGGTGACCGACGTCCCAGACGATCCGGTCCTCGGGGCTCGCAAAAACGGTGTGGAGCGCGAGCGTGAGCTCCACGACGCCCAGGGACGACGCCAGGTGCCCGCCCGTCTTCGCCACGCTCCTGACGATGAGGTCCCGGAGCTCCGCCGCCACCTCGGGGAGATTCCCCCGCGGGACCTTTTTCAGGTCCGCCGGCGAGCCGATGTCCGGAAGCCAGCGCTTGCCCGTCACCTACGACCTCCTGTGCGACACGAGTTGCACGATCTCGCGGAGGTCCTGTCCCGCGGCGCCGAATACCGCGAGGGCGGCAACCGCCTCGCGGGCGAGACCCTCGGCCCGGGAACGCGCCGTCTCCATCCCCAGGGCGATCGGGTAGGTGAGCTTCCCGCGGCCCCGGTCCTTGGCGACCCCTTTCCCCAACTCTTCGAAGTTCCCCGTTTCGTCCAGGATGTCGTCCGTCACCTGGAACAGGAGGCCGAGCGCCCGGCCGAACGCGGCGAGAGATCCGACCTGCGCCGCCGTCCCGCCGCCCAGGATCCCGCCCATCCGCGCCGCAGCGGACAGCAGGGCCGCCGTCTTGCGAAGGTCGATCGCCTCGATCCCGGCGGCGGGCCCCTTCGACAGGTCCGGCGAGAGGTCCATCTGCTGCCCACCGACCATTCCCTCCGCTCCGGCGGCGCGCGCCAGGACGGCGATCGCCCGGACGGCCCGTCCCGGCTCCCGCGCGGAGAGCGGCGACTCCCCCGTCACCCGGAACGCCTCCGTGAGGAGCGCGTCGCCGGCGAGGATCGCGGCGGCCTCGCCGAACGCCTTGTGGCAGGTCGGCCGCCCGCGCCGGTAATCGTCGTCGTCCATCGCCGGGAGGTCGTCGTGGATGAGAGAATAGGTGTGGACATACTCGACCGCGCAGGCGAACGGGAGGAGTTCCTCCTCGCCGCCTCCCACGGCGGCTCCCGCCGAAAGAAGGACGACCGGCCGGATCCGCTTTCCGCCGGCCGTGAGGGAATACTCCATGGCCGCGCGGAGTCCTGCGGGGATCGCGCAGACGTCCGGCCGGAGAAACCGGAGCAGGTTGTCGTCCACGAGCTTCCGGCGCCTGGCGTATGCCGAAAGGTCGCGCCCCTCCGCGTCACTCCCCCTTGCCGAGCAGGTCGCGCTCATCCTCGGTTTCCCGGGCGACGCCCGTCGGTTTGCGCAGGAGCAGCTCGATCTTCCGGTCGGCCTCGTCGAGCCGCTTCTGGCAGAGGGCGGACAGCTTCATCCCCTCCTCGAAGAGCCGGATCGTCTCCTCCAGCGGCGCGTCCCCCGACTCCAGCCGCGCGACGATCGCCTCGAGACCCGTAAGCGCCTCCTCGAAGGAGGGCTCCTTTCCCTTGACCACCATCCTCATCCCGTCAATCGGAGTGAAGTG
>JAMDBZ010000039.1:0-37727 GCA_023488945.1 Deltaproteobacteria bacterium | reverse complement strand
TCCTCACGGAGTAATTTCAAAGTATAGGACCCCCCCGGCGGCCGGTCAACGAATTGTCGGCCCGAAAAACGGCGCCGGGTCGACGCGCCCCCCCGCCGCCCGGACGCCGAAATGGAGGTGCGGCCCCTCCGCGCGCCCCGTCGCGCCGACGGACCCGATCCGCTCCCCGCGGGCGACGCCCGCCCCTTCCGAAACCGCCATGTCCCGGAGGTGGAAATAGACGGTGAACAGGCCGCCCCCGTGGTCGATCACCACCGACTTCCCGCCGAAGAACTGCTCGCCCGCGAAGACCACGGTCCCGGCCGCGGCCGCGACGACGGGAGCCCCCTCGGGCGCCTTGACGTCGACGCCGGCGTGGGGGGCGCGCGGCTCCCCGTTGATCATCCGGCGCGCCCCGAACCTCCCCGCCACGAAAGGGTCGACCGGCGGAACGAACGGGAGATCCCAGACCGGGACGGAAGACACCCGGGACAGGATCCTCTCCATCCGGTTCCCCTCGTCCTCGATCCGCGCCAGCGTCGCGGCGTCGAACTCGGCCATCTCCCTCGGGAGCCGGAGCGCCTGTGTCGGGAATGTTTTCTCGACGACGTCCAGGTCGAGCGCGATGCGCCTCCTCTCGCCGCCCCGCTCCGCGAGAATCTCGAGCCGCGCCGTCCCGGGCGGATCGAGGAGGTCCACGCCCACGACCCCCCGGAAACGCCCCGGCCCCTCGTTCCGGGTGGGAACCGAAAGCCCTTTCCAGACCAGCGTCACGTCGTCCGCGGGGGGCGACGGAACGACGGTCACGAAGACCGGCTCCCCCTGGGCCGGCCGCCAGTCCGACACATCGATCGTGAAGGACGCTTCCGGCCCGCCGGCGGCCAAGGGGACGGCGGCGAGCAGGAGGAGCAGGACCAGGGCCGTCGAGGCGCCGCGACCGCTCATCCGTCACCCTCTGCCACGACCGCCCCGAACCGGCCGTCGGTGACATGGACGCCGAGCGGGTCGCCCGGGCGCACCTCGGTGACGGACCGGACCGCGCGCCCCCCCTCCCGCCGCGTCACGATCGCGTAGCCGCGGGACAGGACCCCCTTGGGGTCGAGCGCAGCGAGCTTCCCATCGAGGAGTCCGACCGCTCCGCGGAGCGCGTCGCGCAGCGATGCGACCCGCCGCACCGCCCGTTCGGTGAGGAGGGCGAGGTCCCCGCGCCGTCTCATCACCCAGGCCGACGGGGAATGAAGCCGCACGGAGGTGGAAAAGCCGACGACCCGGTCCCGCGCCTCCCGCACCCGGCGCCGCGCGAACTCCGCGAGGGCGTTGGCCGATTCCGCAGCCGCGTACCGGCGGGACTGCACGTAGGCCCTCGGGTCGGCCAGCGCCGCTGCCGCGATCCGGAGCTCGCGTCGCCGCATCTCGCGGGCGTTCCGCTCCGCCCGCCGCGCGCGGAGGGCCAGGGAGGAAACACGGTCCAGCACCTCGAGCCGGTCGGGGACCGCCATCTGGGCGGCGCCGGTCGGCGTGGGGGCCCGGCGGTCCGCCGCGAAATCCGCGAGCGTCACGTCGCTCTCGTGTCCGACGGCGCTGATGACGGGGACGGGGCAGGACGCGATCGCCCGGACCACGGCTTCCTCGTTGAACGCCCAAAGGTCCTCGATCGATCCCCCGCCGCGACCCACGATGATCACGTCCGCGTGTCCTTCCGCCGCCAGGACCCCGAGCGCCTCCACGATGTCGGTCGCGGCGTTCTCACCCTGGACCAGGGCGGGGGCCAGCGTGATCCCGATGCCGGGCCAGCGCTGCCGCAGGACGCGCACCATGTCGCGGATCGCGGCCCCCTGCCGGGAGGTGACCACCCCGACCCGCGACGGGAACGGCGGCAGAGGCCGCTTCCTCGACTCGTCGAAGAGCCCTTCCGCGGCAAGCCTCGCCTTCCTCTTCTCGAGCTCCACGAGGAGGCTGCCCAGCCCCCGGACCACGGCCGACTGGGCGTAGATCTGGTACTCCCCCTTCTTCTCGTAGACGCCCAGGGAGCCGGTGACGACCGCGGTCTGGCCGTCGCGCAGCTCGCCGAAGACGAACCGTTCCCGCCCCTTGAAGAGGACGACGCGGATCTGGGCCCCTTCGTCTTTCAGGGAGAAGTAGCGGTGCCCGGAAGGGTAGAGCTTGTAATTGGAGACCTCTCCTTCCACCCGGACGAACCGGAAACGCTCCTCGAGCGACTGCTTGATCCGCGCGGTGAGCTGCGACACGGAGAGGACGCCGTCCGTCCCCTCGACCGCGGGCATGTCCCCGAACAGATCCCCGTCCACGATCTCTCCTATCCCTGCGCGCCGCGGACGAGCTCGTCCAGGGTCACGGCGCGGACACCGGCCTTCTGCAGCCCCGGGAGGAGCTCCTTGATCAGCCCGAGCGTTTCCGGCCGGGCGTGGCAGATGAGGACGGCGCTTCCCCGCTCCGCGGCGAGGGCGACCGCCTTGGCCCACTGCCGGCGCATCTCCTCATCCGCGCCTTCCACGTCCAGGAAGACGTCGCGGCGAAGGATCGGGACGCCCGCCCGCTGCGCCGCCTCCTGCGCGACCGACCGGGAGGAGGTCACGCTGTCCAGGAAGAAGAGGCCCCTGGCCTTGAGCGCCGGGAAGAACCGGTCCATCGCCCCGGGATCGGAGGTGAAGGCCGACCCCATGTGGTTGGAGACCCCCGTCGCTTCCGGGATGTTCGCCGTCATGCGGGAGAGAAGCCCCTCCATCTCCCCCGCGTCCATCCCCCGGCGGAAGCGGAACCCTTCGGTCCGGTCCGCCGCCTGCCCTTCCGGCTCCATCGGGGCGTGGATGATCACCCCGAACGCGCGGGCCTTGGCCGATTCCGCGATCTGGCGGGAGGAGGGACCGAAGGGGATGACGGCCACAGTGATCTTCTCCGGGACGGAGAGCCACTCGGCATCGCGCGTCGGGTTATACCCGAAGTCGTCGACGACGATGGCCAGCCGTGGCGCCGGCGCGGACGGCGCGGGAGGCCCCTGCGGGGGAGCCGGGGCGTTCGGCCCCTTGGAGGGCTCGGAGAACGGCCCGGCTCCCCCCTCGTCCTTCCGCTCGCCCCCCGGCAGGAGCACGATGACCGCGATGGAGACGAGGCCGGCCAGGAACGCCAGGAGCGCCAGCCCCGCCCACCGCCACACCCTGTGAGCCCGGCCTCCGCGCGGCACGGAGCGGTTTTTCATCCCGAACCGCCGGCGGTCACGAAGCCTTGGGCTGCTTGTCCCCGAACCGCAGCTTGAAGATCTCCCAGCCCTTCAGGAGTTCCACCGCGCGATCGAGCTGCGGGTCCTTGCCGCCCTCCTTCCGCGTCTCCTCGTCGGCAGCCGGCCCCTTCGTCCCGTTCTTCCTGACGCCCGGTTCCTCCTTCTTCTTCCCGGGAGCGGGCGGCGCCGGCTTCGCCGCCTCCTCGTCGGGCCCCTTGAGATGGTGCTCGATGTCCTTCTCGCGAAGCGGAGCGGGGTGCCCCTCGGGCGCCTCGCGCCCGTCGCGCACGACGATGTCGGGCTCGATCCCCTTCGCCTGGATCGACCGGCCGTTGGGCGTGTAGTAGAGGGCCGTGGTCAGGCGAAGCGCGGAGCCATCCTCCATCGGCAGGATCGTCTGGACGGACCCTTTGCCGAAAGTCCGCGTGCCGAGCAGGATCGCCCGGCCGTGGTCCTGGAGCGCGCCCGCCACGATCTCCGAGGCGGAAGCGGAGCCGGCGTTGACGAGCGTCACGATCGGGAAGCCGGTGTAGGTCCCCTCCCGGCGCGCCGTGAACTTGAACTTCTGGTTCTCCAGCCGGCCGTCCGTGTAGACGATGAGCCCGGAATCGATGAACTCGTCGGACACCTTGACCGCCTGGTCGAGCAGCCCGCCGGGGTTGTTGCGCAGGTCGAGGACGAGACCTTTCAGCCCGCCCTTCTCCTTCGACAGCGCCTGGAGCGCCTTTTCGAGCTCCTGGTCGGTATCCTGCTGGAACTGGGTGATCTTGACGTAGCCGATCCCGTCGCCCATCGCCTTCCACTTGATGCTCTTGATCTTGATGATGTCCCGGGTGATCGTGTACGACTTCGGCTCCGCAAGCCCCTCCCGGACGATCCAGAGCGTCACCTGGGTCCCCGCCTCGCCGCGCAGCCGTTTCACCGCGTCCATCACGGTCATGTCGCGCGTGGACTCGTTCTCGATCTTGACGATCTTGTCGCCCGCCTGGAGGCCGGCCCGGAACGCCGGCGTGTCCTCGATCGGGGCGATGATCGTCAGGACGCTGTCCTTCATCCCGATCTCGATTCCCAACCCGCCGAACTGCCCCTTCGTCTCGACCTCGACCTGCTTCATCATGTCCGGCGTGAGGTACGAGCTGTGGGGGTCGAGCGTCTGGAGCATTCCCTTGATGGCGCCCTTGATCAGCTCGTCGACGTTGGGCTGCTCGACGTAGCTGCTCTGGATCACCGAAAGGACGTCGCCGAAAACCTTGAGCTTGCTGTAGGCCACGGTGGCTTGCGCCGAATGGCGGGACACCGTGATGTCCCCCGATATGAACCCCACGAGAAAGACAAACACGATCGCCACCGGGGTCCACCACCTCTTTCCTCTCATCCGTCGCCTCCTTGCAGCGCCACCTGGCGTATTCAAAGGATTATCCATGGGGAATGGGGATCACCGACAGCGGATCGATGGCGGTCCCGCCCGCCCTGAGTTCCAAGTATAGCACCGATTTCCCGTCCGGGTTGGCGGGAAGGCGCCCCACGGGCTGCCCGGCCATGACCACCTGACCGTATTTGACGGAAAAAGACTCCGCCTTCCCGTAGACGGAGAAAAGCCCGCTGCCGTGTTGCAGGATGAGGACCTCCCCATAGCCGTTGACGCTCCCGAGGAAGACGACCTCCCCCTTTCCCACCGCCCTGATGACCGCGCCCGACGGGGCCTCGATCTCGACCCCCCGGTTCTCGATCACGACGTCGAAGGCGGGATCCCTCTGCTTCCCGAACCGGCCCACGACCCGGCCCGGGAGCGGCGCGACGAGCCCGCCCGGCACGGAAGCGAACCGGGCGGGCTTCCCGGCCGGGGGCCTTCCCGCCCGGCGTTCCCCGCTCAATATCCGCCTCTCGATCCTCGTCACGAGCGCCTCCATCGCCGCGATCCGGGCGCGGAGAGCCTTGAGCTCCTTCTCCGTCCGCCTTTTCTTCCGGTTGATCTCGGCGAGGCGGCGGCCTTCGGCCTCTTTTCGCGAGGCCAGCGCCTGCCCGAACGAGAGCTCCCGCTTCTTCTTGTGCTGCGAGGCTTCGAGGGTCCGCTCGAGGCCGGCCTTCTGCTCCTCCCGCCCCTCCTGCGCGACCGAAAGCCGCCCGTAACGGGCCGCCTCGTCCGAAAGGACGAGGCCCGCGAAGTACCGGAGCCGCTCGTCCCGGGCATCTCCCGCGATCGTTCCGCTCCTCGCCCGGTCCGCCTCGAAGATGCGGGCCGTCCCCCCGGCCATCCGCCGTCCCGACGACTCCCGCTCCGCATCGAGCCGGCGGATCTCGTCCTCCATGTCCCCGAGACGCCGCGAGAGGTCCGCGAGCCTGCGGTCCAGGCGGGCGAGGAGCCGCTTCTGGCGGGCGAGCTTCTCCTGGAGCTCCTTCATCCGCCCCCGGGTCATCTTCTCCTTCGCCATCGTTTCCGCGAGGTCGGCCGCCGCCCTCGTAGCCTTCCGTTTCATCTCCTCGAGGCGCGCCTTCTCCTTCCGGAGGCGCGCCGGAGACTCGGAGGCGGCATGAAGGGAAGACGGGGCCGGCAGGAGGACGAGGCAGGCCGCCGCCAGGAGCGCCAGTGTACCGTCTCGTAAATAGCGTGACGCCCCGAGAGCGTCGATGCGCCGCGCCAGCGAGGCGCGCAACTGATGCCGTACTGGGAGAGTACGGCGAAGGAGCGCAACGAAGCTGGAGCGGATGCAGCGGCGCTCGAATGCCAAGGTATTTGCGAGACGGTGCACGAGGGCGGCGGCGCGCAGGGCGGTCATCCGGGACGGGACCGCGCCGCCCGCCATCCGAAGAGGGAAGCGGCGCCCCACAGGAACGCCGCGGCGGGCGGGAAGGCCGCGGCAAGAAACACCCGCGGGGGTTCGGCGAGATCCTCGACCCCGCCCAGGACCGCCCCCAGGGCCGGATGGAGATTTCGGAAGGAGGCCATCGCGAGCACGGCCAGCGCTGCGGCCACGGACGCCAGGAGTCCGCCGACCAATGCGGCGGAAGCGGCGCGGCGCCGGCCGATCGCTCCCACGGGGACCCCGCGCTCGGCGAGGAAGGCGACGTCGCCCTTGAGCGCCTGGACCCGAGCCCTTTCCTGGAGCGCGAGCACCCAGAAGACGGCGGCACAGGCAAGGCCGAGTCCGGCCCACAGGGTCCCGTCCGCCCATCGCTTGAAGCGGAGCATTCTCGACATCATCTCCCCGCCGGACAGGATCCTCTCGACCTGCGGAAGGGGGCGCAGCACCCCGGTCACCGCCGCGATGTCCCTCTCCGTCAGCCGCTCGGGGCGGAACCGGATCTCGACGTAGCCGGGCAGGGGGTTCCCGCCGGCCGCGCGCAGCGCCTCCAGGCCGGGGTAGGCGGAGAGGAACTCCTTCCAGGCGCTCTCCGGATCCTTGTAGACCGCGGTCCGCACCGCCGGAAGGCGGGCAACGTGGCCGGCGATCCCGCGCCCCTCCTCGTCGGAGACCTGGCGGGAGAGGATCGCGGTGACGGACCACTGTCCCGCGAGGAGCCGGCTGACGCCCCCGGAAAGAATCATCGCGAGGTAGAAAAGCGCCAGGACCAGGAGGAGGGCGAACCGTCCCGGAAGCTCGCGGAGGATCGCCCCGCGCGCAAGGGACCAGTCGATCCACCAGGGGGAGCGCGCGCTCATCGCGGGACGGCCCCTCCCGTTTCGCATCGGTAGAACCGGAACGGTCCGACATCTACGCCGGTCAAAGCCGCGGGCGCCAGGCGCGGCGGGGGAACCCGCTCCATCGCGACGACCGTTTTCCCCTCCCGGGCCAGCGCCCGGAAAAGCCCCGCCAGGATGTCCTCCCACTCTCCCCCCGCGTTCCCCAGGAGCCCGTCGGCAAAGAGGTACCGGGGGCCGTGGAGGAGCTCCACCGCGAGCGCGACCCGTGCCCGCTCCGAGGTGGACAGGGTGGCCAGGCCCCAAGGGCCGGCGGACGGCAATCCCACCAGCGCGAGCAGCTCCTCCTCGCGCCGCTTCCACTCCGCCGCGGAGAGCCGGGACGCCGAAAGGGCCGAGAGCCGGAACAGGTCGCTCACGGTCCTTCCTTCCGCCGCGGGGAACCGCTCCGCCACGACGCTCGTCTCGGCCCGGAACGCGGCCGCCACGGCGCGCCCGTTACGGTAGAGCGACCGTCCCCCGACGAGGACCTCCCCCGCGTGAGGCCGCAGCCCGGCCGACAGCACCTTGAGGAGGACCGATTTCCCGCTGGACGGCGGACCGGTCACGAGCCGGACCTCCCCCTCCCCGATCGTGAAGTCGAGCCCGTCCCAGAGGATCCCGCCCCGCCCCACCACGCCCAGCCGGACCGCCTCAATCATCGCCGAGCAGGTCCTGCATCCGGGCGTCGAGGAGTCCGGAGTAGAGCTTCCGGATCTCCTCCAGGTGTTGCGCCTTCATCCGCTCGCGGAGGGCGTCGCGCCAGTCCGGCCTCTCGAAGAGATCGCGATAAGACTGCCTCGCCGTGTCGAGGATCACTCCGCCGTGGAACACGTGGCTGATGACCTGCGCCGCCTCCCGGCCGCCGTCCTCGGTCTGGACGTGGAAGATCCTCCCCTTGTATTTGAGGTTGTGGTTGAACCCCGAGAGCATCCGGGAGCCGGCCTCGCCCATGGCTAAAAAGGGAGCGTCCTCTGCGTGGAGAGGGCGGCCGCGAGCTTCCGCACCGCGTCCATCCCGTCCTTCGCGTAGATCGCCGCTCCGATCCGCCCGGCGAACTCCTCGGTCACGACGGCCCCCCCCACCACCGTCATCGCCTTGATCTTCTCCCTGGCGAGCAGGGCGACCACGTTCCGCATCTCCGACATCGTCGTGGTCATGAGGGCGGAGAGCCCGACGAAGTCCGGCCGGTGCCGCTTCGCTTCCGCCACGATCCGCGCCGCCGGCACGTTCTTGCCCAAGTCGATCACCTCGAAGCCGTGGTTCTCGAGGAGCGTCGCCACGATATTCTTCCCGATGTCGTGGACATCCCCTTCCACCGTGGCGAGGACGACTTTCCCGAGCGCCTTGCGGTGCTCCTTCCCCATCGCCTCCCGGATCCGGGCGAATCCGGCCTTCATCGCTTCCGCCGACGCCATGACCTGCGGAAGAAAGAGGACATTCTTCTCGAACCGCCGGCCCACCTCCGCCATCCCGGGCAGAAGCCCCTTCTCGCTCACCTCGAGCGGCGGCGTCCCGGCCGCAAGGAGCCGCTCGACCGCCGACACGACGGCAACCTTGTCCCCCCTCAACACGCCTTCCGCGGCCGCGTGGAAGGGGTCCCCCGCGACCCCGCCGCCCCCGAACCCCCGAACGGCGTCCTCCGCGGCGAACCGCTCCACGAAGGCGTCGGCCGACCCGGCCTCGCCGAGGAGCAGGCGGACCGCCGCGGCGGTGTGACCCATCTCGGCGTCGTGCGGGTTCATGATCGCCGCGGAGAGCCCGTTCTCCATCGCCAGCGCCAGGAAGACCCGGTTCACGAGCCCCCGGCCGGGGAGGCCGAACGAGACGTTGCTCACTCCCAGGATCGTGGGAAGGCCAAGCGCGACCCGCGCCCCCCGCACGGTGTCCAGCGTCACGCGCCCCGCCACCTGGGAGGCGCTGATGGTGGTCGTCAACCCGTCGACGATGAGGCTCTCCTTCGGCACGCCGGCCCTCTCCGCCGCGCGAACGATCCGGCGCGCCACCTTGAGGCGCCCCTCGGCGGTCATCGGGACCCCCTCCTCGTCGAACGGGAGGCAGACGAGCGCGGCGCCGTACCGGGCCGCGAGCGGCAGCACCGCATCGAGCTTTTTCCTCTCGCCGGTCACGCTGTTGATCACGGGACGGCCGTCGACGCTCTCGAGCCCGGCCCGGATCGCCGCGGGATCCGCCGAGTCGACCATGATCGGGACATCGGCCGCGGCGTTCGCCGCGAACACGGCCTTGCGCATGAGTTCCGGCTCGTCCACACCCGGCGCCCCGACGTTGACGTCCAGGATGTCCGCTCCGAGCGCGGCCTGCTCCCGCGCCTCGCGCGTCACCGTGGCCATCTCCCCCCCCCCGCAGCTCCTCGGCGAACGCCTTCTTCCCGGTCGGGTTGATCCGCTCCCCGACGACCGCGAAGGAGCCTCCTCCGACCGCGACGACTTTCCCCCGCGACGCGACGCGCAGGACCGGCTCGGGGACGATGGGCCGGGGGCTTTTCGGAATCGCCGCCTGCTTCGCCGGGGCCAGCGCGCGGCGCGCCGCCCGGATGTGGTCCGGCGTCGTCCCGCAGCAGCCGGCGATCACGTCGACGCCCAGCGCCCGGAACCTGGCCGCGTAATCCCCGAACTCCTCCGGGCCCATCGGGAAAACGGTCCGGTCCCCCGAAAGGACCGGGATCCCCGCGTTGGGCTGGACGATCACCGGCCCCGGGACGACGGAGAAGAGCCGCTCGACGAGCTCGATCATCTTCTCCGGCCCGACCGAGCAGTTGAGCCCGACCACGTCGGCGCCCATCGCCGCGGCGGTGGCGCCGAACGACTCCGGGGTGGTCCCCAGGAGCGTCGCGCCGCTCTCCTCGAAGGTCATCATCGCGACCACCGGGAGCCCCGGCGCCTCGTCCTTCGCCGCAAGGACCGCGGCCTTGAGCTCCCGCAGGTCCATCATCGTCTCGATCTTGACGAGGTCGATGCCCGCGGCGACCTGCGCCCGCACCTGCTCGCGGAAGACCGCAAGGACCTCGACGAAGGAAAGCGGCCCGAGCGGCTCGACGAACTTCCCCGTCGGCCCCACCGACCCGGCCACCCAGCCGGACTCGCCCGCCGCTTGCCTCGCGACGCCGACGGCCGCCGCGTTGATCTCGACGGCGCGCGCCGAGAGCCCGTATTCGGCCAGCTTGACCCGGTTCGCTCCGAAAGTGTTCGTCGTGAGCCCGCTCGCCCCGGCGGCGACATAGGCGCGGTGGATTCCCAGGAGGGTCTCGGGATGGGAGAGGCAGGCCTCCTCGGGCGCGCGCCCCGGCGCATATCCCGTCTCCTGGAGCATCGTCCCCATCGCCCCGTCGAGCAGGACGAGCCCGCGGGACAGGCGCTTCAGGAACGATCCCCCCGCCGGCGCAGGCCGCGTCACAGCTCCACCTTCTCCACCCGCCCCATCGGCCGCCCGAAGAACGCCTCCCCGACGCGGGCGAACCGCTCGGGGTCGTCGGTCACGAGGAACCGGACGCCGCCGTTCCCGCCGGAGGCGCTCTTCGTGCCCGCCTCGGAGAGGAGGATGTCGACGACGCGGGCGGCCTCCTCGCCGGAATCGATGAGCACGGTCCCGTCCCCGAGAATGTCGCGGATCGTCTTTTTCAGGACGGGGTAATGGGTGCAGCCGAGGATCAGCGCGTCGGGGGGATCGTCCCGGAACGGCGCGAGGTACTCGGCGACGACCGACCTTGTGACGGGGGTGTCGATCCACCCCTCCTCGGCCAGCGCCACGAGGAGGGGGCAGGGGACGCTGCGGACCTGCGCGGCGGGAAGCGCGTCGCGCAACGCCCGCTCGTAGGCGCCGGAGCGGATCGTCCCGGCGGTCCCGATGACGCCGACGGAATCGCGCTTCGAAAGGCCGGCCGCGCGCCGCACGCACGGATCGACCATCCCGACCACGGGGATCCGGTAGAGCCGGCGCAGGACCGGCAGGGCGAGCGACGACGCCGTATTGCAGGCGACGACGAGCATCTTGATGTCGTGCCGGGTGATCAGGTGGTTGGCGATCTCGATCGCGTAACGGGCGACCGTCTCCGCGGACTTGGTCCCGTACGGGACGCGCGCCGTGTCGCCGACGTAGAGGAACGATTCTCCGGGGAGCCCCCGAACGAGCTCCCGCAGGACGGTCAACCCTCCCACCCCCGAATCGAAGACGCCGACCGGCTGGTCCAAAAGCCCACTCCCGCTTTGATTTTTTCAACTTAAAACGCTATCGTATTCTTGTCAACCGAGCGGCCGGTTTCCCGGGAGGGCCCATGCATTCCCTTTTCGACTTCCTCCTGAACGCCGACGTCACGACGATCGCCACCGACCCGCGCGTGCTGTTCATCGCCGCCGTCCTCTTCATCCTGGCAGTGATCTTCAAATGGAAGGCGGTCCTCCTGCTCCTCTTCGCGGCGGGAGGCATCCTCGCCGTCCTCCACTACTCGAAGATCACCCAGGGGCAGGCCGAGATCGGCGGGAACATCTACATCTTCGCCGGCGGGACGCTGGTCATCGGGTTCGTCCTGATCTACTTCTTCTTCATGCGGGGGGACTGACCTTCCCTTGCGCGTCGGCTTCACCACGACCATCCCCGTCGAGGTCCTTTACGCGGGCGGCCACCGCCCCGTCGACCTGAACAACGTCTTCATCACGTCGCCGGACCCGGCCTCGTTCCTCCGCGCCGCCGAGCGGGACGGGTTCCCGCGGAACTGCTGCGGCTGGATCAAGGGGATCTACGGAGTCGCCCGCGCGGGCAGGTTCCGGAACGTCATCGCGGTGACCCGCGGCGACTGCAGCTTCACGCAGGCGCTCATGGAGGTGCTCGAGCACCGTGGCGTCCGCGTGGCCCCCTTCGCGTTCCCCTTCGACCGGAACCCGGATTCGCTCGCCCTCGAGATCCGGGCCATGGCGCGCCGTTTCGGAACGACGGCGGAGGAGGCGGCCCGGTGGAAGAAACGGCTCGACGGGATCCGCGAAGCGGCTTTGGAGATCGACCGGCTCACCTGGGACGAGGGGAAGGTCACGGGCGAGGAAAACCACTTCTGGCTCGTCAACTGCTCCGACTTCCGGGGGGACCCCGACCGATACGGCGGGGACGCGCGGGATTTCCTTGCCCGGGCCGCGCTGCGGCCGGGCCGGAAGGACCTCATCCCGCTGGCCTTCGCCGGGGTTCCGCCGATCACCTCGGGGATCCACGCCTTCTTCGAGGAGGCGGGGGGCCGGTTCGTCTTCAACGAGGTGGCGCGCCAGTTCGCGATGCCCCACCGGTCGAAATCGCTCGCCGAGCAGTACCTGCTCTACACCTATCCCTACTCGTTCTTCGTGCGCCTTTCGGACATCCGGCGGGAGGTGCGGCGCCGCAAGGTCCGCGGCGTCGTCCATTACGTCCAGTCGTTCTGCTTCCGGCAGATCGAGGACATCCTGCTGCGGGAGGAGGTCGGGCTCCCGGTCCTCACGCTGGAGGGAGACCAGCCGGGACCGCTGGACGAGCGGACGAAGATCCGCATCCAGGCGTTCGTGGAGATGTTGCGCGCCGGCTAGGCTCGATCCGCCGAGCCAGCGTTAGGCCTCCCGCGCTCAGGGGGAGCGAGGACTTACCAGACGTCCTTCATGAGGTATTCGTGCATCGCGGCGGCGGCCTTGCGGCCCGCGCCCATCGCCAGGATGACGGTCGCGGCCCCGATCACGATGTCCCCGCCCGCGAAGACCCCCTTCTTGCTCGTCTTCCCCGTCTCCTGGTCGGCCAGGATGTTCCCCCACTTGTTCGTGGTGAGCCCGGGGGTGGTCGCCGGCACGAGCGGGTTGGCCCCGTTGCCGATGGAGACGACGACCGTATCGACGGCGAGCTTGTACTCCGACCCCGGGACCGGGACCGGGCGGCGGCGGCCCGAGGAGTCGGGCTCCCCGAGCTCCATCTTCTGGCACTCGATGTGGGTCACCCACGCCTCGTCGTTGCCGTGGTAGGCGACCGGGTTGGTGAGGAAGTGGAACTCGATCCCCTCTTCTTCGGCGTGGTGGATCTCCTCGATCCTTGCCGGCATCTCCTTCTTGGAGCGCCGGTAGACGAGGTAGACCTTCTCGGCGCCCATCCGCATCGCGGTCCGGGCCGCGTCCATCGCCACGTTCCCGCCGCCGATGACCGCCACGTGCTTCCCGCGGGAGAGCGGCGTGTCGGCGTCGGGGAAGAGGTACGCCTTCATCAGGTTGGAGCGGGTCAGGTACTCGTTCGCCGAGTAGATCCCGATCAGGTTCTCGCCCGGGATGTTCATGAAGTAGGGCAGTCCGGCGCCGGTCCCGATGAAGACGGCGTCGAACCCCTCTTCGTTGAGCAGCTCGTCGATCGTGACCGACTTCCCCACGACGACGTTGCACTCGAGCTTGACGCCCATGCTCCTGATGTAGTCCACCTCGGCCTGGACGATGTCCTTGGGGAGGCGGAACTCCGGGATGCCGTACATGAGCACGCCGCCCGGCTTGTGGAGCGCTTCGAAGATGGTCACGTCATGGCCCAGCCTGACCAGGTCCCCGGCGACGGTCAGGCCCGCCGGCCCCGCCCCGACGATGGCGACCCGCTTCCCCGTGGGGGGGGCGATCTCGGGAATCCCGACGCGACCGGTCACGCGCTCGAAGTCGGCGACGAAGCGCTCGAGCCG
Organism: Deltaproteobacteria bacterium; assembly: GCA_023488945.1. Next base: position 24,158 of record JAMDBZ010000039.1, on the reverse strand, counting down.
CCCGATGGCGACCGGCTCGTACTTCTTGCCGAGGACGCACGGCATCTCGCACTGCTCCTCCTGGGGGCAGACGCGGCCGCACACGGCCGGGAGGGCGTTGTCCTCCTTGATCTTGCGCGCCGCCTCGAGGAACTTCCCCTGGCGGACGAGGTCGATGAACTCGGGGATCTTGATGCTCACGGGGCATCCCTTGACGCACGCCGGGTTCTTGCACTGGATGCAGCGGGACGCCTCGAGGATGGCGAGGTCCGGCGTCAGGCCGTACGGGACTTCCCGGAAATTCCGGATCCGCACCTGCGGCGGCTGTTCCGGCATCGGCTGCCGGGGGATGGTCCCCACCTTCGGACGGGGCTTCGGGCTCGGGGTCGGGGTCGCGTCGGCCATCAGCGGGCACCTCCCGTCGTCACGGGCTCGGCGGCCGCCTTCGCCGCCGGCGGCGGTCCGCCCATGCACTTGCCGTCCTTGTGGAGATAGCGGTCCATCGCCTCCTTTTCCTCCCGCAGATAGGCCCGGTTCCGCATGACGAGCTCCTTGAAGTCGACCTCGTGCCCGTCGAACTCCGGCCCGTCCACGCAGACGAACTTCGTCTTCCCGCCGACGGAGACGCGGCAGGCCCCGCACATCCCCGTGGCGTCGACCATGATCGGGTTGAGAGATACGACCGTCTTGATCCGGTGCGGGCGCGTCACCTCGGCCACCGCCCGCATCATCGGCACGGGACCGATCGCGATGCACAGGTCGATCCTCGTCCCCGCGTCGATCAGCTCCTGGAGCGCGGCCGTCACGAACCCCTTCTTCGCGTAGCTCCCGTCGTCGGTCGTCACCACCAGCTCGTCGGAGATCGGCCGCATCTCGTCCTCGAGGATGAGGAGCTCCTTCGTCCGGGCTCCGACGATCGAGATCAGCCGGTTGCCGGCCTTCTTGATCGCGGTCGCGATGGGAAGGAGAGGCGCCGTCCCGATCCCGCCGCCGATCCCGACGACGGTCCCGAACTTCTCGATGTGCGTCGGGAGCCCCAGCGGGCCGACCACGTCGAGGAGGCTGTCACCCGCTTTCAGCGTCGCCAGCTCGGCCGTCGACTTTCCGACCACCTGGAAAATGATCGTGACGGATCCCTCCACGGGATCGGAGTCGACGATCGTCAGGGGAATCCGCTCGCTCAGCTCGCCCCGGCGGAGGACGAGGAACTGCCCCGCCTTCCGTTTCCTGGCGATCCGGGGCGCCAGGATCCTCTGGAAGAAGACGTTCTGGGCGATCTCTTTGCTTTCGATGATCGGGAACAAGGAGCGTCCTCCGCGCCCCCCCTCGAGAATCGCCGAGAGGCGGGCTGTGGTGATCTACAAGGATGTTTCGGCGGGAACAGAAACCCGGTCCAAAAACGGGGAGATGATAATCCGTCCCCCGGAGAAATTCAAGCGGAAAAGGCGGCGCGGATGTCGCGCCAGAGAAGGTCGATCCCGGCCTTCGTCCGGGCGGAGACGAGAACCGGGGCCCCGCCGTTTTCAAGCCATTCCGTCCCGGTAAAACGGGCCGCGGCGGCGCGCCGTTCGTTCACGGTCAACTTGTCGGCTTTCGTGGCAACCCACCGGAAGGCGATTCCCCGCCCGGCGAGGAATGAAGCCAGCATCCGCTCCTCGTCCCCGGGGCCCCTGCGCGCGTCCACCAGGATGTAGACCTTCCGGAGGAGCCGGCACCCGGAAAAGTACCCTTCCACGAGCGTCTTCCAGGCGTCGCGCTCGGCGCGCGACACTTTCGCGTAGCCGTACCCGGGCAGGTCCGCGAAAGCCCACCTTCCCTCGATCTCGAAGAAGGCGATGCCGCGCGTGCGGCCGGGAGTGCGACTGACCCGGGCAAGCCGGCTCCGCTCCGTAAGGGCGTTGAGGAGGGAGGACTTCCCGACGTTCGACCGGCCGGCGAACGCCACCTGGGGGAGGGGAACCTTCCCCCACCCGTTCCCCGCCGGGTCGAACAGGAGGAACCGGGCGGCGGTCGGCAAACCGGCCCGCTCCCTCAGGCGAGCTCGAGCCCGGAGAAGAACTCGTCGAACGTCTGCCCCGAGTCGCGGCGGTATTCGGCGACGTTCACCCGGGTGACGAGCTTTCCTTCGCGCAGCCTCTTCTCCCCGTAGAAGGTGAACTGCTCGAAGTCGTTCGCGAACTGGGACAGGAGGTACTTCGCCTGGTCCTCGGTCTTCCCCGGGAAGAGGGCCAGGAAGGTGGCGCCGTAGCAGCGGGCCGGCACCGCGCCCATCACCTCGAGCTTCCGGAGCATCTCGGCGGTCTTCTGGAGGACGAAGTCGCCGCGCTGGTACCCGTTGAGCTCGTTGTACTCCTTGAAGTTCGCGAGGTAGACGACCCCCATCGCGAAGGGGACCTTGTCGCGCACGGCGGCGGCGATGGACTCCTCCGCGAGCCCCCGGGCGTGGCGCAGCCGGAAGAGGGTCGTCAGCCGGTCCCGGATGTCCATCTCGTGGGCGGCCTTGCGCATCGCCTGGAGCTGCAGCGTGTTCTCGATGAGGGAGGCCACTTTGTGGGCGAAGTTCTCGACCGCCTCGATGTCCTCCCGGGACAGCGCCCGCCGGCTCATCTTGTTGTCGACCCCCAGGACGCCGATCACCTTCTCCTTCGTGATCATCGGGAAGACGGCGAAAGCGCGCGCCCGGAGCGAGCGGATCCTGTCGTACGGTTCCGCCACGCGCCACTCCTCGGGGACGGGGGTCGTCCCGTCGTGGAAGATCGTCCGCTTGGCGAGGAACGACCGGGCGAGCGCGCCTCCGCCGGCGCCGATCGGGACGAAGATCTTCTCTTCCGATTCGAAGACATTCCCGACCGAGGCCCGGCAGCGCAGGAGCTTCCCGTCGTCGTCGGGCATCATGAGCAGGATCCGGTCGACATCGAAGCGCTCCTGGGCGACGCCCAGGACGAGCGGCAGATGCGTCTCGAGGAAGCCCGTGTATTGCATCGCGATGCTCAGGTCGTAGAGCCGGTTCAGGCTGTTGCTCGACTTTTCGAGCTTCCGGCGGGACGCCTCGAGCTCCCTGTTCATCATCTCGAGCCGCTGGTTCGTCTCCTCCTGCTCGTGGTAGTACGGCTTGATGATGATCCGGATGGCGAACCAGGTGAAGGCGAAGACAAGGACGGAAATGACGATGCAGGTGGTGAAGATGATCTTCTTGATCCGTGTGAGCTCCGAGTAGGCCGTGCTGATCGGCTGGTCCACGGCGACGAGCCAACCCCGGTCCTTGATGACCCGGAAGGCGATGATCCGGGTATCGCCCAGGAAGTTGTAAGTGCCGAACCCGCCGTCGAACTTTTCGATGAGCTCCTGGAGCTTCGCCTTGTGGACGATGTTCTTCTCGCCGATCTGCTGGATCGGCTGTTCCCCGACGTTCAGGTCGACGTAGGTGTCGCCGATGTAGGTCTGCGCCTCGACGAGGTTCCGGAACTTCGGGTCCATGTGGGCGATCAGGAAGCCGTTCCTGTCCATCACCCAGGCGGAGCCGAATTTCTCGACCTTGAGCGACGTCAGGGCGTCGACGAGCTGCTGCGACCCCGGCCGCAGGCTCGGGCCGAACCCGGAGACCTCCCGGGCCAACTGCCGGGCGGTCCCCTGGGCGTCGACCTTGATCGCGTCCTCGCTGATCTTGTAGACGAGCACCCCGCCCAGCCCGATCGTGACCAAGGCCAGGACCATCGACGCGATGACGAGCTTGAACCCCAAAGACGAGGAGATGGGTTTCACCGCTCCTCCCCCGATCCGGCGGCAGCCGTCCTCACGAGGCGTGGCATCTGTCGCATCCCCCCTTGACGAGAAGCTTCGGCTCGTCGCTCGCGTGCGCCTCGTGGCACGAGAGACACATGAGGTTTCCGTCCTTGTCGAGCTTGATCATCCGTTCCCTCTTCGGCGGCACCCCCCACGGATGGGTGTGGCTCATCCGCGTCAGCCCCGTGTGGCAGCCCAGGCACAGGTCGTTGCCGGGGCGCTTGAGGAACCCGTCGTTCCGGTTCGAGGAGTGGGGCTCGTGGCACTTCGTGCACGCCCCGTCTCCGAACGGCTTGTGGACGGTTTCCCGGAATGAAGCCGACTTGATCCCCTCGTGGCACATGACGCACAGGTCTCCCACGTAGCGCCTCAGCTGGTATTTCTCGGACGAGCCGTGCGGGCTGTGGCAAATGGTGCACAGGCCCGCCGACATCGGGCCGTGAAGGTAGGTCCGGATCAGGTCCTTCCGCTTCTCCTCGTGGCACTTGAAGCAGAGATCCTGCCCCAGGGCGATCGGCTCGTACCGGTTCGGCTTGCTCGAGAACCGGTGGCACGGGGCGCAGCCGCCGATGGGAATCGGGCCGTGCACCACTTTCTGCCCCGTCAGCTCCTTGTGGCAGCCGAGGCAGAACCGGGTCGCGGTGGCGAACCCTTGAGCGCTCTCGGCGGGCGGGTTCAGGTCGTGGCACTTCCTGCAGGGCGCCTCGTTCTTCTCCGTGTGAAAATGGTACTCCGGAAACGGGGACGAGATCCCCATCCCGATCTTCGGCTCGCGGAAAAGGACGATCCCCTGAGTGACGCGGTCCCCGAGGTCGCCCATGACCTGCAGCTCGATGTAGTTGGACCCGAGCGACAGGGGCGTGCGGATGTAGAACATGTCCCGCATCGCCCGGACCACCTGGCGCGACCCGCCGTTGAGCGTCAGGAACACCTTGCTCCCCGGACGGGTTTTCCCCACGACGTAAATCGAATCCTGCAGGGTCTTCGTGAAATTCAGGGGAAGGAACACCTGCAGGGGAAGCTCCTTGGCGAGCTTCTCGACCCCCTCTTTCCCCCGGATCACCCGGGCCAGGACGTCCTCGAGCGTCATGACGTCCCGCTCGGAGGTGCCCGTCGATGCGAACCGGACGATCCCGTCCCTGTCGATCACCACGTGGGCCGGAATGGACCGGATGTCGTAGGGCCGGGAGACCGCCAGCTTCTCGTCGATGACCAGCGGGTACCTGATGAGACCGGCATATCCCCCGTAGAACCGCCGGACGCGGGCCAGCCCGTAGACATCGAGATTGACTCCGACCACCTGCAGATCCTCGGGTCTGAACTTCCGCTGGATCCGCGCGATGTCCTCGAGCGAAGAGACGCAGGTGGAACAGTAGATGGAGCCGAACTTCAGGAGGATCGTCTTCTTGCCGAGGTAATCCTTGAGGTCGACCTTCTCGCCGCCGAGCCCTTCGCCCTCGAAGGACGGCGCCCGATCCCCGACGTTGACGGCGGAGGCGCTCGCGGCCATCAACGCGACGAGAAGGACGGAGAGGACGGCGGCGAGCCGGAACCGCATCACCCTCTCACTTCTTGAGGACGGATTGGATGGCCTTCTCCAGCTCCTCCTCTTTCAGTCTCCCGGCCTTGGCAAGGGCGATCTTTCCCCCTCTGTCCACAACATAGATCGTCGGGGTCCCCGCCACGCCGTAGGGGTCGGCGACCTTGAACATCTCCTTCGGATCCAGCTCGTCGATCAGGACCTTGAAGGTGTACCCCTCCTGCTTCACGAAGCCGACGATGCTGTTCCTGAGCGGATCGCCGTCGAGCGCGATCGCGAGCACGTCGAGCCCTTTGTCGCGGTATTTCTCGTACATCTTCTGGATCACGGGCATCTCGAACCGGCACGGCTCGCAGAAAATCGACCAGAAGACCAGCAGGAGCGGCCTTTTCCCCTTCTCCTCGCCGAAATTGAACGGGGTGCCGTTCGTGTCCTTGATGCTGAAGTCCGGCGCGTCGGCTCCCACATCGAGCATCTTGATCCCCTCGATCATCGGGATCCCTCCCGAGAGGGGCGTCATCGTTTTTTCCGCCGCGACGGCCGTCGAGAACGCGGGAACGGAGAAGGCAACGCACAGGAAGATGATTGCAGATCGTTTCCCAGGGCTGCGCATGATTACCGGATCCTCCTGAACTTCTGGATGAAGTTGTTCCCCGTGTCGGCCACGAGCACGTTTTCCCCGAACGTCTGCACGACGAACGCGCTTCCCGGCCTCTTGAAGGGAACCTTCCCTCCCCGCAAATCCCCCAACGGCTCCCCGTCCTTGTCGAACAGGATCACGCGGTCGTTTTCCGTATCCGCAATATACACTGTATACCGGCGGGGTTCAATCCGGATGCGCGACGGTCCGCACAGGGCCCCCTCCCCCTTCCGGTGCATCGCCCACTCCGCGACGAAGTTCCCGTCGATGTCGAATTTCTGGACGCGGCAGTCCGGAGAGGTCAGGGCGAATAGGTAGCCGAATCCCTCGTCCGAATAAGCCACGGAGACGGGGTTCCTGAGCTCGACCCCCCGGCGCCGCGCGAATTTCCCCCACTCGGCGAGAAACTTCCCGGACGGATCGAACTTCTGGATCCGGTCGTTCCCCGTGTCCGCGACGTAGACGTTCCCTTTCCGGTCGATCGTCACGTCCCGGGGGGTATTGAAATCCCCGTCGCGGGACCCGAGCTGGCCGAACGTCCCCAGGAATTTCCCGTTCGGATCGAACTTCTGGACCCGGTGGTTGAGCGTATCGACCACGTAGAGATTCCCGGAAACCGGGTCGATGGCGATCGCCGACGGCGTGTCGAAGGATCCCGGCCTGAAGCCGCGTCCCCCCCACTCCCGCAGGTACCGCCCCCGCCGGTCGAGCACCTCGATCCGGTTGTTCCCCTGGTCGACGACGTAGATGTTCTCGTCCCGGTCCTCGACGACGTCGACCGGCCTGTCGAAGCTTTCCCGCCCGATGCCGTATCCCCCCACGGCATAGATGAGCTCGAACGAAACGCCCGCGAAGGCCCGGCCCGCCATCGACAGGAAGAGCAGGGTCCCCGCAACGGCCCGCATCCTTCTCATCCCCGTTCCCCTCGTGTCTTCCCGTATCGGACGGGACTGGGGAGAGCCGCATTCACTCCCGGCGATTGTCAGACTTTGGAGAGCGGCCCCTCGTTGATCGTGATCTTCGCCTTCTTCCTCAAGCCCGCGATGTACGCCTCGATCGCTTTCCTCCGGGCTTCGTTCCCGAGATACGCCCGGATCTTCTCGCGGACCTCCTTCAGGGGAATCTTCTTGCCGTCCCTCACGAACGTCGCGGCATGCTCGGCGTAGGCCGCCTCGACCTCCTTGTCGGTCACGGCGTCTTTCGGGAAGATCACCTTCTCGGCCAGGAGGCTGACCAGGATGGACCGTTCGAGGTTGCTCCGCGCCGCCGCCATCCACTCCGACCCGGCGATCCCTTCCTTCCCGGCATAGGCGGCAAGCGCTTTCCCCGTCACTTCCCGGTCGAGCACCCGGCCGATCGCCACCGGGTTCCGCGAGAGGTCCTGCCCCCCGTGCTGGCCGGCCGTTGCGCCGGCGAGCACTCTCCTGACGGCGCCGTAGCTGATCTTCTCGCTCCCCACGGTGGCCAGGACCGCGTCATCGGGAACCTTCTCCCCCTTGACGATCCTCTCGACCGCGGCCTGGTCGACGGAACCAGGCGTCGCCTTCTTCGCGGAGGCGATCAACTCCTCCTCGATCCCGCGGGCCTTCCTCTCGAACACCGCGCGCGCCGCCCGGGCGTCGGCATCCTTCCCGGAAAGGGTGTTGTCGGCCGCCCGGAGCTTTTTCGCCTCGTTCCGGATCTCCGTCTCCCCGACCTTCAACTTCGACAACTCGCGGCTGAAGAGGGCCGAGATCAGGATGTCCGGCTCGTTGTCCCGAACCGCCGCGCGGAACTCCTCGGTGTTGTCCAGTCCCCTCGTCCGGGCCTCCTGGGCCAGGAGCCGGCCGGCGATCAGCCGGTCGAGCGCCTCCTTCTTCCTCTCCGCCGGAACGTTGGCCGCGGGCGTCGCCCCTCCCCGGTAGCCGAGGAATTCGCGCAATTCCCCCGCCTTGATCGGGTCGCCGTTGACCAGCGCAACGGTTTCGTTGCGGACATCGGACGAGGAGCAGGCGAGCAGCCCGAGCGCCGCGACCACGAGGGCCGCACGCCTGATGCATGAAGTCATTTTCATCCCGTTCACGTTTCCTTCTCCTTCCTGGTTTTAAAAGACAAACCCCCGGCGGGATTTTCGCCGGGGGGACGTTCGCTCGGCGGCCCTCCTTACCTGGTCGCGGGAGCCGCCCCGGCCGGCGAAGGCGCAGGCGCCGGAGCGGACGACGGGCCGGGGGAAGGCGGGGGCGGAGCGGGGGCCGGCGCCTGCGGCGCCGTCTCCTTCACGGGCTCCTCCTTGATCGCCTCGGCCGCCTTTTTCTTCGCCTCTTCGAGCGTCTTCTTCTCCTCGGCGATCTTCTTGAGGTCCTCCTCGATCTTCTTCCTCTCCAGCTCGACCTTGAGCTTCTCCTGCTCGGCGGCCTGCTGCGCGGCCTGCGCCTTGCCCTTCTCGGCCTCCAGGGCGGCCTTCTGGAGCTCCAGCTCCGACCTGGCCGCTTCGGCCTCCTTCGCCGCGGCGTCCCGGATCCCCTGGGCCTCCTTCTTCGCCTTGTCGATCCGCTCCTGGATCCTGCCCGTCTCGGACTTGAGCTTCTCGAGCTTCGCCCGCTCGATCTCCTCCTCCTTCCTGATCTCCGCCGCGATCCCTTTGCGCTCCCTTTCGCGGGCCCTCTCAACCTCCGACGCCAAGGAGTCGGCGAGGCGGCGCACCGCGTCCCGCGCAACCTCGATATCGGTCTTCCCCTCGGTGACGCCGAACACCTTCCCGACGGTGAGCCCCCCGTATGCGCTCACGTTCCCCACCCAGAGGACCTTCCCGGTCGACGGCTCGACGAGGGCCATGTCCATCGTCACCTGCGAGGCCGCCTCCTTCTCCTTGCCCTTGCCGTAGCTGAGGATCTTCCCGTAGATGATCCCCTGGAGGTTCATCTCGTCGCCCAGCTTCTTCAGGACTTCCTTGTCGAGGACGTCCGTGGCGGTGATCTTGAGCTTCTTCATCACGTCGCGGACGAACCGCGTGTCCTCCACCTCGTCGAAGATTCCCTCGTCCCGCAGGGCGGGGATCAGCAGCGCATCGATCGTCTTGTCGGCGTCCTTGGGGTCCGAGTAGTTCTCGAACGGGAGGAGCGCCACCCGCTTGATCCGAAGGTACTCGTCCTTCGTCCTGGAGGGCAGCGCATGCTCCTTGAGCACCGGCCTCGAGCACCCCGCCACTGCCAGCAGCGCCGCCATCATCAATCCGACCCTTTTCCATCCGTTCATGTGTCTCTCCTCGACCGGGCTTGAGTTAGAGATTATATTTGAAAGTCAGGCTGATCGAATACCCCTCGTTGATGGCCGCCGACAGGGTCCTGTTGAACGTGTAGGTTGCGGAGGCGTCCCACCGGCTCGCCGTCCAGCCCAGGCGGGCATCGAACGTCTCGACGTTGTCGGTCAGCGACTTCCTGTCGTACTTGAAGTTCGTGCTCATCGCAAGGTGATCCTGCTTGTAGTCGGCCTTGAACGCGAACGTCGTCGTGATGTCGGGGGGGAGGTCGTCGCCGCTCGTGTCCGTCGCCTGCCGGGTGAGGTCGAACCCGAACAGCCACCCCGGGAACGGCTCCTTCCACGTCAGGTTCGCCGAGGAGTTGTCCGTCCGCTGGATGTTGCCGGCGGCCGTATCGACCTTCCGGCCGTACGTGTGCTCGGCCTTGGCCTCCATCGTCCGGGTCGTCAGGAGCCGGTCGACGACCCGGAACTTGAAGTCGCGCACCGCCGACTTCAACACCGGCACCTGCGTGTCGTCCTCCTTGAACGTGAGGTTGTAGGTGGGATCGAGCGTCAGGTTGATCGCCTTGAAGTCGAAGGTGCTCTTGAGGCTGTACTTGGTGTCGACGGTCGTCTTGACGCCTTTCAGGAACGTATCGGTGATGTCGGCCGACGCCGATGCCTTCCAGAACGGGGCAAGCTCACCCGTCCAGGCTCCGCTTCGCGTGATCGTCCTCGAATTCGTGCTCTTCGTCGGATCCATGAAATGGGGTTCGTCCGTGTTCTTCCGCTCGTACTTGAGACTGAAGTCAAGCTGCCGGGAGAACTTCGCGCGGACAATCCCCGTCCACGTGTCTTCCGTTTTCCTGTTGTCATCCGTCGTGTGGCGGGCCTCCGTGATGTTGCGGCTGTAGTTGCCCCGGACGTCGAACGGCCCCCCGATCCTCTGGCTGACCGACACTTTGGCGTTTTTCGTCAGCGTTTCCTCGCCGTTGACCTTGTTCTGCTTGAGATCGACATCGTAAGTCCCGTCGGCGCTCGTATCCTGGAAGGGACGGAAGGAAAGCGCCGTCTTGAGCGTCTGGTGCCGGTCTTTCTTCTGGTTCGTCTCCCCGCCCCCCGTGAGGAGCGTCGCGCCGCGGTCGAGCTCCCACGCGTACTGGGCATCGAACTTGATGTTGTCCGAGATGATGCGGCGAAAGTCGACCGTACCGCGGGACTTGTCTTCCACCGTGTCGTTGTTCGCGTGGATCCTGTCCTCGCTCGTATTCCGGGCGAAGTCTCCCTTCACGTCAAGCCAGTCGGTCGGCTTGTACACCGATGAGAGGGCGATCCCCTGCTTGCTGGTGTCCGTCGTCCCCTCCCGGAAATCCTTGTCGAGCGTGTATTTCGCCTTGAGGTCCGGGACGGGCCTGGGTGCGAGGTAATAGAACTCGGCAAAGTAACTATCGGATATTTTGGGGGGTTGCCCCGGCTCATCCGAATTCTCGTGGGTCCTCTTCGCGCCCGTCTTGGCCTCCCAGTACAGCCCCTTGAACCCGAGATCGAGCGTGGGGAGGAACCGGGTGATGTCCGGAGCGTTGGAGTTGATCTCCTGCTCGAACCGGAACGTCACGGAGTTCTGGACCACCGGCGAAAGGAACCCCCGGTATTTCAGATCAAGCGTTTGCTTGAACTTCCTCACGTCGGTCGTTCCCGCATCCGTCTTCGTGACGTTCTGGTTCCAGTTGATCTGGTAATTCCCCGTGATCAGGGCTGCCTCGGCGCAACTGGCCAGCGAATGCAACAGGACAGCGGCAATAACCGGAAGGAACAGGGGCGCCAAGCGGATTCTCTGTCCGGATCCCCCGTTTCGCCGCACCCCGCATCCCCGTTCAGCCGGTTTTTCGACACCCCCGCTGCGCGTTTTGCCGCAGCGGGGAACCAGTAACGCTCAAATCCTAATGAAAAAGCAAGGATTATACCGTTCGACCCCGGCGATCCGGCGTACGGCCGTTCATCCGGCTTGCCGGAATCACGAGAAGAGCGCACACGAGGCCGCCGATTGCCAGGAGAACCGCCCCCTTCTCGGCCATGCCGGTATCGAGGGCGAAGCGCGCCATCAGGGAAACCGGCCTCAGGGCGACCCGCGCCGCGGCCCTGAGGACGGGACTGGACGCCACGACGGCCGCCAGGGGCGGACTCAGCCTGTAATAGACCGCCACGATCACCCGCCCGGCCGCGTTCGTCTCCAGGAACCGGTCCCGGAATTCCCGGAGAAGGAGAACATCGGGGGCCATCGGGGACCCGTACGCCGCCGTCGCGATGAAGCACCCGCCCGGGATCCACAGGGAATCGCTGAACGGGAAGACCTTCTTCCAGACCGCGCCGGCCGTCCGGACGAGGGGGGGGTTGGTATCCCGGTAGGTCACCGTGACCGTGGACCCGTTGGCCACGGCGATCCGGTGCGCCACGTTGTCCGTCGCGCCGGTCGTGAAGCCGAACGTCCCGTGGTACACGTTGTCCAAACCCCGGGTGAGGAACAGGTCGAACCCGACCGGGTCCGCCGCGCTGGTCACGGTGACGGCAAGCGTCGGGGTGGTGGCGTTCTCGTCCGCCAGCGACACCGCGGCCACGGCGGAGTCGTTTATGTAGACCGTCTTGTCCAGGGTGAGGAAGACCCCCGACCCGAACCGGACGGCGCCCGCGTCCTTCGTGGCGAACCACACGTTCCCCGAACCGTCCCCCGCGGCCCCGATCAGGTCGTTGACCGGCGGGACATCGGGCGGCCCCAGCATGTCGGGGTCGGCAAGGTCCCGCCGGAAGGTCATCATCGCGTGTCCCAGCCGCGCGCTCACGGGAGTCTTCGGGATCGCCGCGTTCAACAGGACGTTCGGATCGATCCGCAGCGCGCCGCCGCTCGGCGAATCGGTCGTCCCGACGGTGTCCCCGTGGGAGATCCACGCGATGCTCCGGTTCTGGCCCGTATCCTGGAAGCCGAACCCCGTCGGCTCGATGAACCCCGGGCTTCCGTGGGAGCCGGCGGTGCTGAACAGCCGGGGGAAGTAGGCGAGCGACGTGAAGGCGTTGTCGGCCGCGAGGTCGAACGGATTGAAGAGGTCCGGCAGCGGCTCCGGAACGGCCGAAGGGTCGCCCCGGTCGAAGGCGAAGACGCCCTGGTCGGTCGCAACCCAGAGGATCCCCGTCTTGTCGACCGCCAGGGCGGTGACGGCCACGGGGGGGGTGGCGCTGCTCCCCGGGACGGGATCGATGGCGGGGAGAGCCATCGGCTCGAAGAGGATGTTCCCCAGCACCGGGTCGTAGAGGCTCCGGATCACGGTTCCCGAGGGATTCGCGTTCCGGAAGATCCTTCCTTTCGACGTCCCGACGTACAGGACGTCCCTGGCCCTGTCCGAAGAGAAGACGTTATCCAGGGCCAGGCAGGTGATCTGCTCGTCCACCGCGAACCCGACGATGTTCGAGGTCACGTCGAAGTAAGCCAGGTCGCTCGTCAGGTTCGTTCCCTTGTCGGTGATCACGGCGAGGACGCGGCCGCCTCCGATCCACTTGGTCAGGTCACGCGCGATCGTTATGGCCCGGACGTCGATCGCGGCCGGCAAGGGCGGGAAGGACGCCTGGACCTGGTCGAGCCGGACCTTCTCCACCGACCGGTCCGTGCTCACCCACATCGAATTCGTCGCGGGCTCGGAGACCAGCGCCTGGACCCGCTGCGACCGGAACGCGTTGATCTGCTTCCAGGAGGTCAGGTTGTAAATCCAGACGCCCTGGTCGGCCGTGCCCACCCAGGTCCGGTTCGACATGTCGAAGCCGTACGCGAGCGTCCGGTTCGTGTTGAGCGTCGGCTGCGGGTCCGAGGATCGAAACGCTTTCCAGAACGGGAGCTTGACATTGAGATCGAACAGGAAGTCGAGCGCGCTCTCGACGAAGTTCCGGACCGTCAGGAAGAACCCGGAATCGAAGAGGTGGTTGATCGAATTGGAGTTGATGACCGGGGACGAGTTGGTCCGGTTCTGGCCGTCCACCGGCGTGGTGCGCGAGAAGACGACGGGCGGGACGTGAACGGCGTCGTTGAAGAAATCGCCGGAGGAGCCGAAGGCGACCGGCCCGATGGTGAAGTTCTGAAGGAGATGCGGCGTCGGGGCGGCGGGGGTGACGTCCGCCTCCATCACGGCGAGCGCCGGGAAGTTCGGATCGTTGTTGACCCCGTTGGAGGCGCGCTGCGCGCTCATCTGTTCGGCGTCAACGCGCCAGATGAGGACCCCTTTCCACGGCTGTCCCCCCGGATCGGAGAGCCCCCCGTCGAAGAGGGCCCCGGAGGGGTGGTCCCCTCTCCGGGTTTCGAGGAGGAAATATTGCGATTCGTCCCCCGGCCCGTTGGGGTAGATCTTGACCGCCTGGGGGGATGTCTCGGCGGGCGCGAGCGCCTGCCCGGCCGTCCTGGCGGACAGGACCGTCGGGGAGATCCACCCCACGTCGAACTTGGACCACGCCGACAGATGCGCCGGGATGTCGGGACGCGACAACAGGTTGTTCCCCCACAGGCCGTACCCCATCAGGTCGAAGACGCCGACGCCGGAGAACGTCCCGACCTGGCCGGCCGAACCGGACGTCGGATAGAGATCCGGGAGTCCGAAGAGATGGCCCATCTCGTGGACGATCACGCCCGCCCCGATCCGCGTCGTGTTGTCGGGAAGTCCCGTCAGGGGATCGAAGCCCTGTTTCTCCGGCACGGCGGTGTAGTCAGCGACGCTGACCGGCTGGCCGCCGACGAAGTCGTTCGTCCGGATCGGCCCCACGGAGGCGCTGTGGGAGAACAGGTCCGCGACGTTCCCCGTCGCTTCCTGGCCGGACCCCGCGTGGACAATCATAAAGGAATGGACGACGTTGTCCGGGTTGGAGTACAGGGAAAAGTCGATCCCCGCAACGTTGTCCAGGTAATCGACGATGTCCGCCACAAGAAGGCGGAACGCGGGCAGGTTGACCCCCGCCAGCGGATCGGTGACCTGGCTGTAGGAGGTGACGCCCGACCGCGTCGGGAGGAACTCTCCCGGCTGCGAAGGGGTCGACGACGGCCGGATCCACCCGACGATGTCCGCGCTTCCGCCGGTCACCGTGACGTTTCCGTAGGAGACTTCCTTCCAGTAATTCGCGACGCTCAGGTCGGCCGGGCCGGTCCCGAAGAAGAGGGGGATGAAATCGGAGGGAAGCAGGCCGCGCGGCTGGTCCGCGAAGTCGAGGAGGACGACGAGCGGACGGATCGCCCCGGCGGCCGGCGTCGGGATGGACAGCGGGCGGACCGCTGCCCGCCTCGCCGGCGCGGGAACGGGCGCCAGCGGGTATTTCCCCCCTTCGGGGGAAACGCGGGGCCGGCGAACTTCCTTCGGGAGGAGGGGGATCTTCTGCCCCGTCGTGCGATAACGCAGCGTCAGGGGATCGACGATCCCCGGGCGCGGGGGAGGAAGGGGGAAAGCCGCCGTCGCCGCCAGGACGCCCGCAATCCATGTCAGGACAAACGTCCTGACAAACAAGGTGTTCTTCATGGGACGGGCACGGCGGCGCAGTCTCGATATCCCCTGCGGACAAAAATTCACGAAATTATAGAATGAATATCGGTCGGCAGGAAAGAACTATTGAGCCGATCAGCGGGGACGAACCCGGGCAGGATCGAGCGCCGCGCCAGAAGAGGGAGCCGGAACAGACCGAACCTGAGAAAAAGCAAGCCGGATACGTCGAAGACCCCTTCCACGACCATCGGGAGAACAAACGGGTTCCGGATTCCAGATCCCCGCTTCGCGGGGTAGAGATATGCGCCCGTCCCTTCCCGTTGCCGACCGGCGGGCCTTTACGGGGACACGGGGACGAGGATCGCCAGCGTCTGGCCCACCTCCGCCCGGTCCCAATATTCGACGAAGATGTCTCCCAGCGTCCCGTCGTACGGCGCCGCCAGGACGCGGACCGTCCTGTCCCGCCCCACGGTGTATTCCGCCAGCGGCTCGCCGCGGACGAACGAGTCTCCCTTCTTCTTCAACCACTTCTCCACGCGGATCTCGTCCCCGTCCGGCGTGTACGGCGCGAACAGCACGTTCTTCGCCTTCGCCAGCTCCGCGTCCGTCGGGACCTTCGACCGGACCGTCGCCACCACCGTCGCGATCCCGGGGACCGTCCCCGCCGTGTACCGGTTCGAGGCGTCCCCGAAATTGTCCGTCACGCGGTCGGGGTAATCGAGCCGGCCGCCTCCCTTGGCGATCCGGAACTCCACCTTCGTGTCCTTGTTCGGGTTGTCGTTGATGTCCGTCACTTTCACGTCGATGTCCGAGCGGCTGAACCCGTCCGCCGGCAGCGAAGCGGGCCGCGCCTTCAGATACACCTTCGCCGGGGCGTCGGCCAGAAGCGTGATGCTCACGCTCGCCGCGGCGCCGCGCAACGTCGCCGTGGCGGTGACCACGACGATCCCGATCTTCTTCCCCGCGATGTACTCGGCCGTCGCCACGCCCGAGGCGTCCGTCACCCCCGTGATCACGTTGACCTTGCCGTTGTCCGAAGACAGAGCGAACGCCACCGGGTCGCCCGCGACCGCCTTGCCGTTGGGATCGAGCAGCGTGGCGCGGATCACCGACCGGCTCCGGCCGTCCGCCGTCAGTTCCGTCCGGGACGCCTCGACCTTCATGATGTATTGCATCCCGCGCCGCAAGGCGGCCCGGCTCACGGGCGGCGTCAGGGCGATGTCGATCGACGCCTCCTTGAACGAGGTGATGTAATCCACCGACACGCCGCCGGAGTCGAGGTCCTTGGCGGTCAGAATCACCGTCTTGGCCGCGAATCCGGACGTGTAGTCGAACTCGACCTCCCCCCAGGCGTCCGTCTCGCCGCGCCACCGCGTCTCGACCGTCGCGCCCACGTTCTGGCCGAAGTCCCCCGCTCCCACCGTCCCGGTATACTCGTCGGTGGTCGAAAGCGTGAGCTTGAAATGGCGACCCTTCACCGCGTTCCCGTTCGCATCCTTCGCCACCAGCTTGATCCGGGCCTTGCTGCTTGAATCGGCCGGCAGATCCTTCCGGTCGATCGCGAACGTCGCCACCGGCTTCGTGTCGATCGTCCAATTCGAGGCCGAAAGAACCGGCTCGGCGACGACGTTGTCCGCGGAGACGAAGTGCCCGACGATCCGGCCGTCCTCAAAGTCGTCCCCCGGCTTGATCGTGTAGCTCCCCCGGTATGTCCCCGGAGCCACGGCGGGGATCCCCGGACCTCCCTCGGAAGGCGGCACCTCCGCCATCGGGACCCCCTTGACGATCCCCATCCCGAAAGAGGCCTTGCCGCCGGGCGCGGCCACCAGCTCCGCGCTCACCTTGTCGCCCGCCACCAGTTTCTTCGAGATCCCCATGACCCGGAAACTGTCGTCGGTCAAGGAAACGATCCGGGACGACGCAAGACCCTTCGGGAGCTCATCGACAAGAACGACGAAATTGGAAAGGACGGCGTTGGAAAGGGGGGATGTCCCTTTCCCCGGAACTTCCGGGACGGAATTGACCCCCAGCCGAATGGTCCTGACCTTGGACAACAGGTCCCCGACAGGCCGCGAGAAAAACATGGGCGGCTGATTTCTGGCCGCGAGTTCCCGGTTGACCTCTTCCCTCGGGTCGGGGAGGTTCCGCCCGGTCGTGGGATCCGGCAATTTCGGGGCCGCGTCGACGGACCTTCCATCGATGAAGAGATTGTACAGTTTTGCGGCGTCGTCCCAGGTCAGGTCGACGTGGATCCACTGCCCCGGCGCAACCTCCCGGTCCAGCACGATCCACGGACTCCAGAGCCCGAGGCTGTTGGAGTAGTACTCGCCTCCTTTCAGGGCGAAAGCGGGAAACCGGGGATCGAACGGCGAACTCCAGGTCAACTGGAACAGGAGGAGATTGTTCCCCGCGGCATCCTTGAGGGCGAAGACGGAGCGGTAGTCCGTCGGGACATCGCCGGTCTTCCGCTGTAGATCGAAAGAAATGGCCCCGCGCCGCACGGTATTGTCGAAGGAAACGGGCAGATCCATCGAGGCCGGGTTCTCCACTTCGAAGCCCGGAGAAACGTAGGTCCATCCCTTCCCCTTGGCGTCCCGCCCCGGCACGATCCCGGTCCCCGCAGCAGGCGCGACATTGTCGAAGACCTCGCGGGCCAGTTCGCGCGCATCCGCCGCGGAGGGACCAAGCCACGCCCCCGCAAGGAGAAAAACGACGATGGCGACCATCCGCTTTTTCATCTCTATGTGCCCTTTTGCCTCATCCGTTCCCTATTGATTCCGATAAGTTTATACACCTTTTTTCATCCGGTGGTTACATCCCGTTGCGGCCCGCCGCCGTCTTGCCCGGTTCCCGATCTCGTGCGGCCGCGATGAATCCGCATCACGGCTCTCCCACAGGGGCCACGTCTTACTGGGTCTGCATCGGGGCGAGGATGTTCCACCCCCGCTCCGTTCCCTTCTTCCGGTGGCAGTTCCCCGGCCCCCGGGTCCAGTAGTTGCCCGAGGCGTTCGGCCCGACTCTCCCGCTGTCCCCCGTCCAGTTGGCGAGCCCGATGTCGAGGCAGTTGGTCACGAGCAGCGCGGGCAGGCCGGAAGCGTGCGGCTGGTGGCACTTGGAGCAGGCGAACTGGTGGGCCGGCTTCGGCGGCGTGGTCCCGCCGTACCAGGTGGCGTAGCCCGATCCCCTCGTCGTGCTTCCCGGCGTCCCGCCGTACCATCCGCTGTTTTTCGGGGGGCAATTGGCCGCGCTCAAGTTGCACGGTTGCGGAGAGCCGAAGATGTTCCACCACGCCCCGACCCCCTGGTCGTTGCTGCCGTAGCCGACCATGAGACCCCAGTATTGCCTGTATACCCCGTCCTGCATTTCCATGTACTTGTTGTTGGCGGTGGACCCGATCCCGATGCGGCGGGCGTCGAACAGCTCCGACGCGTTGGAGCCGGTCCCCCCCAAGGTGGAGTTGCTGTGCCCGTTGGTCCCCATCCAAAGCTTCTTGCCGGTGTAGAAGTCCATCCCGTCCACGTCCGTGCCATGGCACAGGGCGCACAGCCCGTACACCGACGATTGGGTAAGACCGGTCGCCGGGTTCCCGCTGTTGTTGTCGATGAAGAAGCCCCCCTTCACGTTGGTCGTCGTGTAGGTGAAGGCGAACAGGCGCGGCGTCCCCTCGGAGAAGACCTCCCCCGAGGTGTTGGCCCGGAACCGGTTCCCGTACGTTCCGGTCCCCTGGGTGGGGCCACCCGTCGTGGGATAGAGGTAGCCCGACCGCGGCGGCATGTCCGGCGGGTACGGGTTGCTGGTGAAGTTCCCCCTCAGGAAAGGCGGCCCCGATTTCGTCTCCTTCTGGGCCGTGTTGAACGGATCCTGGGCCTTGTTCAGGTCGTGCACGTCGTGGCAGTACGAGCAGCGGATGGACGACTTGTTCTCCAGCGTGGGGGCGGTGTAGTTGACGGTATTGTCCGCACTGACGTTCGCGGCCACGCTGGAGGACTGCCCCGCCGGATCGAAGTTCGCCGCGTGGACGGAGACGACGCGCCGCTTCAGCCCCGGGTCGGCGGCCGTTCCGGCACCCCACCAGTACTCGTCCCTCCAGTAGCCGGCCGTCCAGTCCTGCACCTTGATGGCGTACGCGCTGTCCCAGATCCAGCCGTAGTCGAAGGTGGTCGGCGTCGCGTCGTGCTGGGTCGGAAACTGGACTTTGGGGAAGCCGGCCAAGGCGACATTGGCGTTGCCCGGCCCCCATTCGCTCACGTTGTTGGCTGCGTTCGCGTGGCAGCTCCAGCAAAGGCTGGCCTCCGACGTGTTGTCGGTGGAGGTGCCGCCCAGGCGGATCGCCCCGTGGCTCGCGTAGTCGATGCCGAGCCGCGCCTGCATGTTGTTGTTGGGGGAAGTGATCCGCCCGGAAGGATCCGTCCACGGGTTCGGCGGCAGGGAAACCGTCACCGGCCCGCTGTGCATGGTGTGGCACTTGTTGCATTGCACGGCCCAATCCGTCGTTCCGGAAAGGGTATCCGTCTTGAGCGCCTTCAGGTGCGACCCGTACGCCGTCGTCTTCCCTGTGGCGTTGCCGGCCGGCCAGACTACCGTCGGGCCGCTTCCGCCTGGACCGTGGCAGATGTCGCACGCTCCCGCTCCCCCGCCCGGGTTGTGGGCATTGTTGGCGTTGGGGTCGGTCCCGTACGGCGTCGCGGAGTAGTGGCACGCGAAGCACCCCGTGGCGTCCGTCGAGGCGTGGTTGGCGACCGTCGACGGCAGCTTCAGCTTGTTGCTCCCCGTCGACGGCAGCCGCGGCAGCCCCTCGACCAGGTTCGCCGTGTTCGACGCCGCAAGCGTCGTCCCGTTGCCGTCCTTGTTGTCCGTCGTCACGTGGCACCCCAGGCAGAACTTCCGGCTGTTCGCCGCCGACGCCTTCGTGTCCCCCAGGCTGCTCCACCGCTCGTCGCTCTTGAGCTGCGTGTTCCCGTTCGCGCTCCCGTGGATCACGTGGCAGTCGTAGCACGGCAGCGGAGAACCCGCCGACAGCTTCCCCCCCGCCGCCTGGACCCGGTGCCCGTGGTTGTTGTCCGTGAACGCCCCGGCCCCGCCCACCGACGTCGGGTAATACTGCTTGATGTTCGTCGAACCCACCACCCCGTCGTGGCAGTCGAAGCACAGGCGGAAGTTCGTCGACACCATGTTGTCGTTCAGCATGTCGTACGGGTACGCCGTCCCGTGCGGGTCGTGGCACCCGTTGCAGTCCGCCACCGCGCGGCTCCCCAGAGCCGACGGGCCCGTCTTCGTCGACGCCCGGTGCGGGCTCGCGCTCGCGTTGTCCCACACCCCGTACCCCGGCCACCGCACCGTCGTCACCGACGGCCCCGGCGTCGGGCTGAAGTACCCCGTCCCGTCACGGTACCCCTCGTACGCGTCGATCGAGCCCAGCGTCACCGTCGCCGGCGGATACCCCAGACCCGCGCTCGTGTGGCACGCGCCGCACACCGCCGCGTTGTCCTGGGCCGAAGGCGTCGTCGTGCCGTAGAGCGTCGTCGTGCCGATCCTGTTCGTCCCCGTCGCCGGATCGTACGGCCCCAGAAGCTTCTGCGCCGTCGACCCGTGGTTGTCGTGGCAGTCCCCGCACCCCTTGATCGTGCCCGACTGCAGCTGCCCCGACACGTTCCAGTGCGCGCGCCCCTGGTTCGTCCCCGGACCCGGGCCGTACGTCAGCTTGTTCATCCCCGGCTGCACCATCACCACCGGGTACGGGACCAGCACGCTCGAGGTGTTCGTGTACGAAGGCAGGCTCCCGCCGTGGCACTTCAGGCAGAAGTTCGTCCGGTTCGACACGTTGTCGTACACCATCAGCGACAGCGTGTTGTCCGGAGCCACCACGCGGCTGTTCGGAGACACCCCGCTGCCCGTCACCAGGTGCGGGTTGTGGCAGTTCTCGCACTCCACCGACGCCGTCGTGCTCCCGTTCCCGTTCAGCGGGTGCGCGCTGTGGATCGACGACGCGTTGAAGTTCTTCCACACCTTCTCCGCCGCCTGCGCCATCGCCGCCCCGGCGCTCCCGTACCAGTCCCGACCCGCCGTCGACTTCCCCCCGCTCCCCGACGCGACGTCACCCACCTCCGAGTGGCAACCGTAGCAGAACCCCTGCTGCAGGTTGTCCGCAGCCGCCGTCCGCCCGAACTGCGACAGCAACCGGTTGCTCGTCCCGTTGTGCACGTCGAACCCCAGGCTGTTGAACGACGTGTTGTCGATGTCGCTGTTGTGGCACTTCACGCAGTTCCCCCGGAACGCCGAACCGTCCCGCGTGAACGTGCTGTTCACCGCGTAGCCGTGCGCCGAGGAGCCGAAGCCGGCCACCGCGGGAACGACGATCCGCGTCTGCGCGCTGCCGCTCTCGGATTTCTGGTTCGTCTGGTTCTTCGAAAGCTGCGCCGAAGGCGTGTGGCACGACAGGCAGAGCCCCCCGGACGTCCCGTTGTAGTCCGTGTTGTCGTAGTTCCCCGTCCCGCCCACGCCCGGAGTCCCCGCCGACGGCGCCGTCCCGATCAGCATCCGCAGGTTCGCCCCCCGACCCGCGCTGTTCTGCGTGTTGAGGTCGCTCCGGAAGATGTTGTGGTCCGCGTGACACATCGTGCACCGCCGGTTCGGGTCCGTCGCGCTCGACGGAGCCGCCGTCGGGTACGACGCGTTGTCCGTGACCATGACGTGGTGGTAGCTCGTCGTCCCGGACGCCATCCCGTTGTAGATCGAAGAGTGGCACGCCGCGCAGTTCGTGCCCCCGGACGATTCGCCGGCGCCCGGGTTGTGGACGTTCGCCGACGTCGCCGCGCTGTAGTCGTTCCCGTGGCAGGTATAGCACCCCTGGGTGGCAGTCGGGCTCGCGAGGTAAACGTGCTCCGCCACCGTCGACGGCAGCCGCAGCTTGTTCGGGTAGCTGCCGGGGTTGTTCCGGATGACCCCCTCCACGCTGTCCGTCGACGACACCGCCGCCCCGCTTCCGTCCAGCCCGTCGCTCGTCACGTGGCAGCCCAGGCAGAACTTCCGGGTGTTCGACGCCTGCGTCGCGTCGGCCGTCCCCGTGCTCGCGATCCCCGACCACCGCTGGTCGCTGATCAGGCGGGCGTTCCCGTTCGCGCTGCCGTGGGTCATGTGGCAGTCGTAGCAGGGAACCGTGTCGCCCTGCTTCAGCATCGGCGAGGGGCCCAGCGACGCCGTCGCGCTCAAAACCCGGTGCCCGCTCCGCGAGCCGCTGTTCGTCCCGCCCGTGGCGGGGGGGTAGAACCTCGCGATGTTGTCCGTCGCCGTCGACGTCTGGCCGTGGCAGGTGAAGCAAAGCGGATAGCTCTGCGGCCCGAAGGTCCCCTTGAGCTGGTTGTACGGGTTGGCCGTCCCGTGGACGTCGTGGCACGTCTTGCAGTCGTTGACGTTCCGCGTGACCCCGTCGAAGCCGGAAAAGGTCTTGGTCGTCGTTCCATGCGGCGAGGCGGCCCCCGTGTACACCGACTGGCCCGGCCACCGGACGGAGAACCGGGCCGAGGTGCCCGCCAAGGCGAAGTACCCGTTGTCCGCCGCCGTCCTGTCCGACTCCGCGCCGGGGTAGCCCGTCCCGGCGTAGGTGTGGCACCGGAAACATTCCGTGTTGTTGTTCCCCGTCGGCGCCGGAGGGGCGGTGAAGGAGTGGCAGATGGTGCAGCTGGGCTGGGCCACCGGCCCGCTGTGGTATTTCACCGTGTTGTCCAGGAGCTTCCCGAACGCCCCGCCGTGCCGATCGTGGCAGGAAAAGCACGCCACCTGCATCATCATCTGGCCCTGGCCGCTGGTCCAGTGGGCCCTCGAAGCGTATGTGCTCTTGTTCATGACGGCCGACGAGACTTTGACGTCGGCCGGAACGTAGGCGCCCGCCGACACCTGGCGCGCCGGGGGCGCGCCGTCGTGGCATGCCAGGCAGAACGCGATCCGTCCGGACAGCGTGCCGTAGGCGGCATAGGCGTAGGTGTTGTCGGGGTTCGCCGCCGCGTTGTTGTCGGCGGTGGGCCCCGCGGCGTGGACATTGTGGCAGTTCAGGCAGTCCACCACCCTCGTCCCGCCGGCCTGGTCCGCAACGGCCACCGGGTGGTGCGACGCCAGGCCGAACTGCGACTGCACCGCCGTGGCGCCCGCCGACATGGCGCGGCCGTACGTGCTGTCGCCGGTCGCCTTGTGGCACCCGTAGCAGAAATTCTCGCTCGGGAACTCCCCGCCGCCGCCCCCGAGCGTCGCCAGGGCGTTGTCCAGCAGGTGATCCACCGCGGAGTCGTGCAGCCCGAACTTCAAGGACGAACCCTGGAAGGTCTTTGTCATCGTGTCGATGTGGCACTTGCTGCAGTTGCCGGTGAAGATCGAGCTGTCCGAGAACGTCGAGACGCTCTGGGCCGTCGTGTAGTTGTGCACCGAATAGGCGAAAGCGTTCTTCCCGAGGGCCGGCGTGGCCTGCGGGGCCAGTCCGTCGTTCTTGAGGTTCCCCGCGCTCTTGGTCTGCACGTTGGCGTGGCACGACACGCAGATCCCGCCCGCGGCCAGCGTGTTGTCGAAATCCGTGCTCATGAGGCCGGTGTTGTCGGCGGGCGCCGGGTCCGTGATCGCCTTCCGGAGGTTGTTCGCGCGTCGGTATCCGGCCGTCACCAGCGGGCTGAACCGGTTGTGGTCCCCGTGGCACATAAGACACGTCCGGTCCGACGCGGTTCCCCCGGGCGTCGCGTTGTTCGGGTATGTCGCGGCGTCGCTCATCACAACGTGGTGGTATCCCGCCGTGCTCCCGTTGTCCATCGCCGTGTAGATCCCCGAGTGGCAGGTTCCGCACGACTGCCCGCCGGACGATTCGCCCGGGCCCGGATTGTGCGCATTGTTGCTCGTCGCGCTCGCGTACTCCGAGCCCGACGAGTAGTGGCACGCGAAGCACCCCGTGGCGTCCGTCGAGGCGTGGTTGGCGACCGTCGACGGCAGCTTCAGCTTGTTGCTCCCCGTCGACGGCAGCCGCGGCAGCCCCTCGACCAGGTTCGCCGTGTTCGACGCCGCAAGCGTCGTCCCGTTGCCGTCCTTGTTGTCCGTCGTCACGTGGCACCCCAGGCAGAACTTCCGGCTGTTCGCCGCCGACGCCTTCGTGTCCCCCAGGCTGCTCCACCGCTCGTCGCTCTTGAGCTGCGTGTTCCCGTTCGCGCTCCCGTGGATCACGTGGCAGTCGTAGCACGGCAGCGGAGAACCCGCCGACAGCTTCCCCCCCGCCGCCTGGACCCGGTGCCCGTGGTTGTTGTCCGTGAACGCCCCGGCCCCGCCCACCGACGTCGGGTAATACTGCTTGATGTTCGTCGAACCCACCACCCCGTCGTGGCAGTCGAAGCACAGGCGGAAGTTCGTCGACACCATGTTGTCGTTCAGCATGTCGTACGGGTACGCCGTCCCGTGCGGGTCGTGGCACCCGTTGCAGTCCGCCACCGCGCGGCTCCCCAGAGCCGACGGGCCCGTCTTCGTC
>JAMDBZ010000037.1 GCA_023488945.1 Deltaproteobacteria bacterium | reverse complement strand
TCAGGTATTGTTTCGCCGCGTCGAGTCCGCCCATGACCGGCATGTTGAGGTCGAGCATGGCGACGTCCAGCGGTTCGCTCCGGAGGACGTCCAGGGCTCTCTGACCGTCCGCCACGACCTTGACGGAATGCCCCGCCCGCTCCAGAAGCTTCGCGATGACCATCTGGTTGGTCGGGTTGTCCTCGGCTACGAGGATCCTGAGGCGGCGCGGCTCCAGTCCGCGGGCGCCGGCCGCCACCGGCACTCCGGCGTGCCGTCCCTCGTCGTACGGCAGGATGTAATGCAAGGCGCACATGAGGTCCCGGACGGACTCCGGCGACTCCACCATCCCCCTGTAGCCGTGACGAGAGACCTCCTCGCCGGTTGAGTCGGCGCTCCCATTACCGATCAGCATGAGACGCATGTTCTTGAACGCGCCCATCCGCTGAAGCGCTCCGGAAAACCGGAAGGGATCCTCGTTGAGATCCTTCCGCACGACGATGGTGACATGGCAGGTCGACTGGTCCCGAAAGACCCGTCCCGCGTAGTCGTACGCCTGTCCCGTGTTGTAAACGCGCCGGATGTGTCCTACCCCCCAGGAAAGGAGGTAGCCATTGATCGTCTCGGCGATCGCGTCGTCCGCCGAGACCAAAAGCACGCGGGTCCTGGAAATCGGGCTGCTCATCGATGCAAGCGCGGCGGCCTCAGGAAGCTTCTCCAGCCGTACCGTGAACCAGAAAGTGCTTCCCTTTCCCAGGTTGCTCTCGACGCCGATCTGCCCCCCCATGAGCTCGACCAGTTCCTTGGAAATCGTCGTCCCGAGCCCCGTCCCCCCGTATTTCCTCGTGATCGACTCGTCCGCCTGCGTGAACCGCTCGAAGATCCGCAACCTCGCCTCTTCGGTCATGCCGATCCCCGTGTCGGCGACCTCGAAGCGGACCATCACTGATTGCTCGTCCTCGCTCTCCTTGAGCATCCGGAGGGACACCTCTCCCTTCTCCGTGAACTTGGCCGCGTTGCTTAAAAGGTTGATCAGGACCTGGCGAATTCGGGCCTGGTCGCCCCGAACGAGGAAGGGGACGGATGAGGAGACCAGGACGCGGAAGGAGAGCCCCTTCGTCTTGATCGGTTGCCCCATGATCGAGGCGGTCGACTTGATGAATGCGTGGAGGTCCATTCCCTCCGGGTGGATCGACACCTTCCCTTCCTCGATCTTGGAGATGTCCAGGACGTCGTTGACGAGCGACAGGAGGGCGTCCGCGGAGGTCCGCACCGCCTTGGCATATTCCTGCTGTTCGGGGTCCAACCGGGTCCCCGAGAGGAGTTCCAGCGTGCCAATGATTCCGTTCAGCGGCGTCCGCATCTCATGGGACATGTTCGCGACGAAGCGGGACTTCGCCCGATTCGCGATCTCCGCTTTCTCCATCGCGGCCGTGACCTTGCGGATCATGAACCCCACGAAGACGGCGGGTATGAAAAGGACTCCCAGCAACAGTCCGTAACCCATCTCCTTGTTCGCGATCCAATAGGGGGTATGCGTGATGACAAAACCGAAGGACACGAGGCAGAGCGCCATGCCGTAAAGCAGGTAGTTCTTCCCGTACCGGAAGCTGTACCCGAACTGGTTCCAGAACAGGATGAGCACGAGCGGCGCGCCAGCCCGGTCAGAGAAGTACATTGCATAGCAGGGAACTATCGTATCGAGCGTAAGGCCACCGATTCTCCGGAGCCAGCTCTTGCCGGGCTGCGTGAAGGTCGAAGCCAGAACCACTATTGAAAAGAAAGTGTAAGAGATGCCGATCCACAGGGCCTCCGATTGAGTGGAGGGATGAGTGTAGACATATACGGTGGCGAGCGCGCAAAGAAAGAGCCGGATGTAGGCCTGGTCCCTCTCCGGGCCGCGCGTTGCACGAGTGTACGCCAAGGCGCATTTCAAAATTCTTTTCGACGAATCGATGAACTCCTTCGATCTGAAGATGAATCCCGCAAAGAAGGCGGGGATGAAAAGAACCCCCAGCAGCAGTCCGACCGCCATTTCCCTGTTCGCGATCCAGTACGGGGTGTTGGTGATGACCGCGCTGAAGAAGACGAGGCAGAGCGCCATGCCGTAGAGCAGGTAGTTTTTCCCGTACCGGAAACTGTATCCGAACTGGCTCCAGAACAGGATGACCACGAGCGGCGCTCCGGCCCTGTCGGACAAGTACATGGCGTAGCAAGGGGCAAGCGTGTCGAGCGTGAGCCCCCCGATCCTCCGGAGCCGACTATTGCCGGGCTGGACGAAGGTGGAGATCAGCATCGTGATGGAGTAGAAATTGAAGGCGGCTGCGAGCAGATCGACCTCGGTCTGGGAGGGGAGGTACAGGAAGAGGTAGATCGTCGCGGTAAGGCCCAGCGCGAACCGGATGTATGCCTGCTCCCTCTCCGGTCCGCGCGTTGCGCCCGTGTAGGCCCATGCGCGCTTCAACGCGGCTCTCGGAATTTCAACAAGGCCCCTGAATCCTTTCATGCCCGTCCCCGTCTTGCCGTTCCACCCGCGTTTTCCGTCAATGCGTCCGGTGACCCGGGTTCATCCTGCTCCCCGATAAAGACCGAACACGCCGAACGGATATACGAAATATTTTTCGGAACTTAAAGGGGGAACTTTAGTGAAATCTTCAGGGAAGTTTTGTTGGAATTAATCACAAATTAAATTATGGAGTTTTGAAAGAATAAAACGATTGTTTCCATGCCGTGTATCCGAGATGCCATTGCGGGGAGTGGTTCCGCCCGTTCATCGCGAGGCCCATGCCGGGATTCCGGCTCGCCACGTCCGGGGAAATTTGCCGGACAGATCGCCGGAAGGGACTCGTCGAGACGAAGATGTCCCGAGGAGAAGACAATCGGCGCTTGTGGGGACAGCCCGAAACGTGTCTTTCATCTGAACGGATGCCGGATTGAGTTCGCGTAATACTTTAATATCGGGTCCTCTCCCCAGGCACCGGCGCGAAAAGCCGTCCTTCTCCGTGACCACACGGCGCAGGGTAAGCATCCGCAGGCCGACCTTGACGGCGTAGTCCCGGTTGCGGCGCGGGATGTAGACGTGGGCGCCCCGGGCCTCGAGCTCGCCGATCAGCCGGTGCACCTCGGCCTTGATTTCGAGCAGCTCCACCGCGCCTCCCGGGCCTCCGGGAAGCGTCCCCCGGTCACGACCGGTGCGGGTCCTTCCCCCACAACTGCTCGAGCCGCTGGTCCCGCCCGCAGTTGTACCGGTAGAACTTGTAGCGGATGGGGTTCTTCCTGTAATAGTGCTGGTGGTACTCCTCGGCGGGGTAGAACTCGGACGCCTTCGTGATTTCCGTCACGATTTTCCCGGGGAGCTTCCCCGAGGCCTCGAGGGCCCTTTTCGATTCCTCGGCGAGCCGCCTTTGGTTCTCGTCGTGGTGGAAGATTGCGGTGCGGTACTGGCTCCCCACGTCGCAGAACTGGCGGTTCGGCGTCGTCGGGTCGATGTTGTGCCAGAAGACGTCGAGCAGTTTCGTGTAGCTGATCTTCGCGGGGTCGTACACGACCTGGACCGACTCGGCGTGCCCCGTGCCGCCTGCCGAGACCTCCTCGTAGGTCGGGTTCTTCGTGTGCCCGCCGGTGTAGCCGACCGTGACGGAGACGACCCCTTCCAGTTGATCGAAGGGATGCTCCATGCACCAGAAGCAGCCGCCCGCGAAGGTCGCCTTCTCGAGTTTCCGGCTTCCGGGCGATTTGTACAGTCCGTTTCCTGCCTCCGACGCGGCCGAAAACAGGAGACCGGATATCGCGAGAACCAGAGCCAACCGAATCACCATGAAATTGAGATTCGTTTGACATTCATCCGGGTTCGAAGGGGAACGTCCCGGCTCCGGATCCGTTTCGACGAATTTCCCGCGAGCCGTTCCCGACCGTTGATCCGTGCCATGACAGGGAACACCCGGTGCGGCGAACCCTCCATCCGGAGACCGAATCTAACAAACGTCAAATCCCGACCGGGCGCGGAGGATTCATTGCCTACCATCGGTTCCAGCTATGTCCCGAAGTCCGCGATGGCGATCTTCGCGCACCCCGACGACGCGGATTTCACGGTCGCGGGGACGATCGCGAAGTGGGCGAAGGCCGGCTGCGAAGTGACGCTCGTCCTCATCACGAGCGGAAACGCCGGGACGCACGATCCGAAGTACACCCGGGACACGCTGGCCCGCACGCGGGAAACGGAGCAACGGGAGGCGGCGCGGATCCTCGGGGTGAAGGACGTCGTCTTCCTGGGGCACAACGACTGCGAGCTCCAGCCGACGATCGACGTGCGGCGCGACCTGGTCCGCGAAATCCGCCGGTTCCGGCCCGAGGTCGTGATCTGCGGGGATCCGCAGTCCTGGTTCTTCGAGGACCGGTACATCAACCATCCGGATCACCGGGCGGCCGGGGCGGCCGCGCTCGACGCCGTTTCCCCTTGCGCCGAGATGGAATTGCTCTGGCCGGAGGTCGGCCCGCCCCACAAGGTCCAGGCGGTGTTCGTGGCCATGACGTTTTTCCCCAATGTCTGGATCGACGTCACCGACACGATCGACACGAAGATCCTGGCCCTTCGGGCCCACGCGAGCCAGATGGGAGGATGGGACCCCGCCGGGATGATCCGCGAGTGGGGGCGCCGCGAGGCGGAGCGGGCGGGGTGGGCGAGCGGCGGCGGGACGGGGGACGCAAGTGCCGTCCGCTACGCCGAGGGGTTCCGCGTGGTCTGGTTCCGGGAGCGGTAGCCGTCGTTCACTCTCCGATGACCGGCTCAACGAACCGGAAGGCGTCGGCATCGAAGAGTCCGCGGTCCCCGATCTTGAGCCTGGGGATCACGAGGAGGCTCAGGAACGACAGCGTCATGAACGGGCGGGGGAGGACGCAGCCCATCCCGCAGGCCGCGGCGTGGAGCCGCTCGAGGCGCTCGTGAACGTCCCGCGGCGGGTCGCCGCTCATCAAACCGGCGAGCGGCAGGGGAAGAACGGTCGCGCTTCCGCCGCCGCAGGCCGCGAGCCCCCCCGATTCCCGGACGATCGCGCCGACGGCCGCCGCCATGTCCCCGGGGTTCGTTCCCACCGCGATGATGTTGTGCGAGTCGTGCGCCACGCTCGAGGCGATCGCCCCGGTCTTGAGCCCGAAGCCGGAGACGAAGCCGGAGGCGACCGGCGCCTCCCGGTACCGGTTCACGACGGAGATCAGGAGGACATCCCTGCCCGCATCCGGGACGACCCGCCCGTGTTCCACCCGAAGGTCGGCGGTCTCGCTCCCGGTCACGATCTCGTCCGGGATGACCCGGATGACGCGGACCTTGGCCGATCGCCCGGACGCCGGGAGGGCGAAGTCGTCCGCCCCTTTGGGCGCAATACGGATCGCCCCCGGCATCGGCACCGGTCGCGGCGCGAACGCGGCCGCTCCCCCGGCTGCGACGAGCGTTCCCCCGATGTACACCTCTTCCACGGCGAAGGAGGAGAGGTCCGCCACCCGGACGGCGTCGGCCTTCCGGCCCTTTGCCATGGCTCCGAGCGGGAGCCGGTAATGTTCCGCGGGGCGGATGGTCGCGGCCCGCAACGCGTGAAGCGGCTCGACCCCCAGTGAGACGGCCGTCGCCAGGCGGGTGTCGAGGTGGCCCGCGAGAAGGTCGGAGGCCAGGATGTCGTCGGTCACGAGCAGGAATTCGTGCATCCGGGCGAAGGGCGCGAGCGCGGCGAGGTTTTTCGCCGCCGACCCGTCCCGGACGAGGATGCGCATCCCCAGGTCGTGTTTTTCAAACGCCTCGGCGGCGCCCGTGCACTCGTGGTCGGTGGAGATCCCCAGGGACAGATATTCCCGGAGAGCGTTGCCGGCGAGAAGGGGGCCGTGCCCGTCGATCGGTTTCCCGGAGACCCGCGCGGCCCGGATCTTCGCCATCACGTCCGGGTCGCGGGCGATCGCTCCGTGGTAGTTCATGACCTCCCCCAGCGCGACGACGTCGTCCTCCGCGAGCAGTTTCTCGACCTCCGCCGGTCCGAGCGTTGTGCCCGAGGTCTCGAAGGGAGTCGCCGGAACGCAGGAGGGGGCGGTGAAAAAGACCCGGAAGGGGGCGCCCGCGGCGTCCTCCCGCATCCAGGCGATGCCGGGCACTCCGAGGACGTTGGCGATTTCGTGCGGGTCCGTCACGACGGCCGTCGTTCCATGAGGGACGGCGGCCTCGGCGAAGCGGGAAGGACAGAGCAGGGAGGAATCGATGTGGACGTGGCAGTCGATGAAACCGGGGACAAGGAACGACCGGAACGGTCCCGGGGTCCGCTCGACCGACGTGATGACGCCGCCCTCGTGCCCGATCCGGCCCGGGAAGATTTCCCCGGTGAGGACGTCGACGATGTTCCCCTCGATCGGCCGGCTCATCCCATTCGCTCCGGGTCGGCGCGTTGCGGGTTCGCTCCTGCCGCCTTTAATGCTATCGTAGCATTGTCCGGAAGAAGGAAGGTCCCGCGATTCCGCGGATCGGGTCGAGGATGAATCCGGAGAGCCCGGCGGTTCTCATCCCGGAGGAGAGGATCCAGGCGCGCGTGGCGGAGCTCGCGAGCCGGATCTCCGCGGATTATGCGCGCGTCGACGACCTGCTCCTGGTCGGCGTCCTGCGGGGCTGTTACATCTTCCTTGCGGACCTGTCGCGGCGGCTCACCATCCCGAGAAGCATCGATTTCATCGCGGTCTCCTCATACGGCCATTCCACGAAGCCGACGGGCGCCGTCCGGCTCATCATGGACCTGCGGTCGGACATCGCCGGGAAGCACGTCCTGATCGTCGACGACATCGTCGATACGGGGCATACCCTCCATTACCTGGTGAACCTGTTCCTTCCCCGCGGGCCGGCGTCGCTCGGGACATGCATCCTCGTGCGCAAGGCGGAGCGGCTCGAGAGGGATCTGAAGATCGACTATCTCGGGTTCGACATCCCCGACGTCTGGGTCGTGGGATACGGCCTCGACTGCGCCGACCGCCACCGCGCGCTTCCGTACATCGGGTTCGTGGAGACCGGGACCGGCAGGGAGCGGAAATCGCCACCCGACTGACATCGGGGGGGGGACGGGATGAGACGGTTCTCCGAAGGGCCGGAGGGAGGATCGGAAGTGGCTGGCCGCGCCATCGCCGCAGGGATCGTCGGGGTCCTCCTGGTTCTCGCTGGGGGGGTGCCCGCGGGGGAAAAGGATCCTTACGCGGCGGCGCGCATCGCGATGGTCCGGGAGCAGATGGAGGCGGAAGGGGTGACCGACCGCCGCGTCCTGGACGCGATGCGCGAGGTTCCCCGGCACCTCTTCGTCCCGGCCCCGTATCGCGACCTCGCGTACATCCCGAGGCCGCTCCCCATCGGGGAGGGGCAGACGATTTCCCAGCCGTACATCGTTGCCTTCATGACCGAGATCCTGCGGCTCAAGCCGACGGACCGGGTCCTGGAAGTGGGGACCGGCTCCGGGTACCAGGCGGCGGTGGCGGCGAAGCTGGCCGCCGAGGTCTACACGGTCGAGATCTTCGAATCCCTCGCGACGAGCGCGGCCCGGCGCCTCTCCGAACTGGGGTGCCGCAACGTCTTCGTTCGGCAGGGGGACGGCTACTATGGATGGGAGGAGAAGGCGCCCTTCGACGCGATCATCGTGACGTGCGCGGG
This sequence comes from Deltaproteobacteria bacterium, assembly GCA_023488945.1. The sequence continues at coordinate 3,841 of JAMDBZ010000037.1, read as the reverse complement.
GGGGCACATCCCGCCGCCGCTCCTGCGGCAACTGAAAACCGGGGGACGGATGATCATGCCGGTGGGCGGCCCTTTCATGGTCCAGAGCCTGGTTTTCATCGAGAAGGGGATGGACGGCGCCGTCACCCAGCGGAATGTCTTGCCCGTCGCGTTCGTCCGGCTCATTGGGCACTGACGCGAGGGGGCCCCGCGTCATCCCGGTCGTCTTCCTGGTCTCGGCCGCCGTCCTGGCCGACGAGATCGTCCTGATCCGCCTGCTGTCGATCCGGTTCTGGCCCCACTTCGTCCCCCTCATCATTTCTCAGGCGCTGCTGGGGGCTGGGGGGTCGGGGATCGCGCTCCACTTCCTGCGCGGCCGTTTTGCGCGGAACCCGGGCGGGGCGTTCGCCTGGATGGTGCTTGCCGCCGCCCCATCCTACGACCTGGCCTATCGCGTCTCCCGGTTCGTCCCGTTCGACCCGTTTCTCCTCCTGTGGCGCCCCTCCGCCTGGCCGGCGTTCGCCCTGTTCTTCCTCCTTCTCTCGATCCCCTTCTTCCTTGCCGGGGTCGCCGTCGCCATCCCGTTCTCCTTCGGGCTGGGGAGGCCCGGGCCGGTGTACGCCGCGAGTTTCGCCGGCTCGGCGGCCGGCGCGCTCATGGCCCTGCCGGCGTTCTTCCTGGTGCCGACGGAGTCGCTTCTCCGCGTTCCGCTTTCGCTCGGCATCGCCGCATCGGCGCTCGTCCTCGGAGAGATAGAGAAACCCATCCATGCCGGTCGGGCGGCCGCGGCGGTTTCCTCCCTGCTGCTCCTCTTCCTTCCCGCGCCGGAGTTCCGGGCGTCCCAGTACAAGGACCTGGAACTGTTCCGGAAGCTCCCGGGGGCGAAGATCCTCGCGGTCCGCCACGGGCCGGGAGGCGATTATCGGGCCCTCTTTTCCCCCGCGATTCACAGCGCGCCGGGGCTGAGTTTCCGGTTCGTGGGCGACATCCCGCCCCAGGCGGCCGTCTTCGCGGATGGCGAACTCCGGGGGATCGTCCCGCGGGAGGGCGGGAAGGACCCTCCGGCCTATCTCGGGTATTTCCCGGCGGCGCTTGCGTACCGGCTTGCGGCCCGGCCGGCGGTTCTCCAACTCGGCTTGCGGGGGACCGAGGGAGTCCTCGCGGCGGCGCGGGGAGGCGCCTCGAAGGTGACAATCGTCGAGCCATCGACCGAGCTCGTGAAGCTCGTCGGCTCGGACCTGCGGGCATTTTCGGGGGGATGGCCGAGGGATGTGGGCGTCGAGATCCGGACGGAGGGTTTGCGCTCCTTCCTGGCGCGGGAGCGGCGCCGTTTCGACATTATCGAGGTCGCGGACATCTCGTCGGCGACCTTCTCGTCGCTCGGGATCCATGCCGCCGGGGAGACGTTTCTCCTGACGCGGGAGGGGGTGCGGGCGATCCTTTCACGGTTGTCCGGCCGCGGGATGCTCGTCTTCTCCGGCTGGCTCAAGGTCCCGCCCCGGGAGAGCGTCAAGATCCTCAGGACGGTCCGGGCGGAACTGGAACGGGCGGGATTCACACCGGCGGCGGACAAGGTCCTCCTGGTCCGGGGCTGGGGAACCTTCTCGGCGGTCGCCCGGCCGCGTCCCTTCGACGTCGAAGAGATCGCGATCGCCGACCGGTTCTGCCGGGAGACGGGGTTCTCCCTCGTATGGCCGCCGCATTCGGCTCGCGCCGCCACCGGAGACGGCCTCGAGGATCGGGCGTTTCGGGACTCGGTGAGGAGCGCCCTGGCGGGACCGGCAGACGACCCGGACAAGGGGCTGTTCGACCTGCGCCCGGTGACCGACGATTCCCCGTACTTCCACCGGTTCCTGAAATTCCGTTCCCTCCCGGAGGTCCGCCGCCTCCTCGGCGACCAGTGGATCCCGTTCGTGGAGTGGGGCGTGGTCTTTCTTCTCCTGTCGCTGGCGGTGTCGGCGGCGGTCGCGGCGGCCTGCCTCCTTCTTCCCGTCTTCGCCGTCCGGTCGGAAGAAGAGAGGATCGGCCTGCCCGTCGTGGTTTACTTCTCGGCCCTCGGCCTGGCTTACATGTTCCTCGAGCTCATGTTCCTCAAGGCCGGCATCCTCGTCCTGGGCGATGCCGTCCGGGCCGCCGTGTCGGCGATCGGAGGATTTACCTTCTTCTCGGGGCTGGGGAGCGCCTGGTCCGGGCGGTGGGAGGGGGCCGGGGGGATCCCGGGATGGGTGTTCACCGGCATTGCGGCGGCTGCGTTGGCCGGGTTCCTGGGAATGACCCTCTTCCCGGATCCTTTGCTCGCTTGGGGGGAGGTCGCCCGCATCGCCGCTTTCGTGGCGTTCCTGGCGCCGGCGGCGTTCCTCATGGGGATCCCGTTCCCGTCGGCCCTCGAACGGCTGTACCGGAAGGATCCGGGGACGATCCCCTTCGCGTGGGCCGTCAACGGGTTCTTTTCGGTGGCCGGGTCGTCGCTGGCCTCGGTCGGCGCCCTCTGGATCGGGTTCCGCGGGACGGTCCTGCTCGGCGCGCTCCTGTACCTTCTGGCAGGGGCGCTTTACCCCCGGCTTGGATCCCCTGCGGGGGGCGGCCGTTGATTCCCGGCCCGTCAGTCTCCGGCCGGCCCTGAAAGGGTGGCGCGGATCTCGGCGATCGCGGGGATCCCGGCCCGGCCGCCCATCTTCCGGCAGGATAAGGCCGCCGCCTTCGCGCGCGAAGGCGGTGATCCGGAGCTTCTCCTCCGGCACGGGGAAGCGCGGGATGCCGACCAGGTAATCGACGGCGTTGAGCCCGATCCCGATCACGTCGAACATGCTCCCGATTATAAACGGCGGGACCGGGAAATAGGACCGGGAAATAGGCGTTGACATCCTTCCCGGGGCTCATTATCTTCAATCCACATCCCCGAAACGGCAACTTCGGACAACCGGCCTCCGTTCCCGAGCGAGGAGGGGAGTGTCCCGATGGCCCGAACCGACCTACCCGATTTCGTACCCGGATCATTCCGTTCGTCTTATCGTCGCCCCTCGACCGGCGTTGGTCGCATTTGCCGTCCGCCTGTCGATCGGGATTGCATTCCGGACTCTTCGGGCCGGATCCGAAGCGGAAAGGAGGTGATGGATCTTCCGGGGGAGCGTGGCGAGGTTTCCGTGGACGGTGGCCGTGTGGGACTGCGAGAACTCCACAACCGGACGGACTTCGAAGGAGGGAGCATGAGAAGAGCTGCCGTTGCGATGCTGGTGATTCTGGCCGGGATCGGCCTGGCGGGGCTGGCATTTGCCGCCGAGAACGCCACCAAGGACGAGTGCGTGGCCAAGTGCAAGGAGGCTGCCCAATTCATCAACGACAAGGGGCTCGACGAGGCGATCAAGGAGATCAACAACAAGGAGGGGAAATTCGTCTGGAAGGACACCTACGTCTTCCTGATGGACCTTGACGGGAAGATGCTCGGGCACCCGATGAGTCCGACACTGATCGGGCAGAACCTGCTCGACCGGAAGGACAAGGGCGATCCGGGCAAGCTCCTTTTCAAGGAATTCGTGGCGCTGGCCAATGAGAAAGGGGAAGGCTGGGTGGACTACATGTGGGCCAATCCCGGCGACCCGGCTCCGCGCAGGAAGATCAGCTACATCCACAGGGTCCCGGGAAAGGACCTGCTGGTCGGCGCCGGGATCTACGAATAACGGGTCGGAGGGAAACGATCGTGGGGGCCGCGGGCAACCGTGGCCCTTTTCGTTTAGTCCGAAGTTCCCCGGCAATTTCGTAGACCTCGTTTTTTGAAACTCCCCTGATAGTCGACAGTTATTCTTTTTCCCAGCGTCCCGGCATATTGATAATTGTAGCCATGTATATTGCAATATTATCCTTG
>JAMDBZ010000079.1 GCA_023488945.1 Deltaproteobacteria bacterium | reverse complement strand
GCCCACAAGGCGTCCGCCGAAGGGGTCGCCGCCGCCGAGATCATCGCGGGGATGAAGGCGCGCCGCCCCGACCCCGACAAAATCCCCGCGTGCGTCTTCTGCCAGCCGGAGGTGGCGACCATCGGGATCTCCGAGGAGGATGCGGCCCTGCGCGGCATCGCGGTCAAGGTCGCGAAGTTCCCCTTCACCGCGCTCGGCCGGGCGGTGGCCTCGGGGCACACCGAGGGGTTCGTGAAAATCCTCGCGGAGGAGAAATTCGGCGAGGTGGTCGGATGCCACATCATCGGATACGGGGCATCCGACGTCATCGCGGAGCTCGGGCTCGCCAGGAACCTCGAGGCGACGTTCCACGAGATCGGCAGGACGGTGCACGCCCACCCGACGACCCCTGAGGCGATCCGGGAGGCGGCGCTCCTGCTGGGCGGCGAGGCGATCGACATCTGACAAGGAGCGGACGCGGGATGACCGAGCAGAAGGAGCGGGAACTCTATTTCTGGCTGCGCCTCATCCGGGAGTTCGAGGACAGGATCTCCGCCCTCGACAAGCAGGGCAAGATCCAGGGCGGCATCTACTCGGGCAAGGGGCAGGAGGCCGTCGTCGTCGGGACCTGCGCCGAGCTGCGCCCCGACGACTGGATCTTTCCCCTCCACCGGGACTTGGGCGCCTTCCTCGTCAAGGGGGCCGATCCGAAGCGGCTGATGGCCCAGATCTTCGGGAAGCGCGACGGCTTTTCGAAGGGGAAGGACTCGTTCCTGCACGGCGGCGACCTGTCCCACGGGATCTTCGGGGGGACCTCGATGCTCGGCTCCACTCTCCCCGTCGCGGTCGGGACGGCCTACAAGTTTCGGATCCGCAAGGAGGACCGGGTGGCGGTCGCCTACTTCGGCGAGGGGACGAGCAGCCGGGGCGACGTCCACGAGGCGATGAACTTCGCCGGGATTTACAAGCTCCCGGTCCTCTTCGTCTGCGAGAACAACTTCTATGCTTATTCCACCCCGACGGAACTCCAGTTCGCGGTCGAGGACGTGGCCGACCGGGCGCAAGGGTACGGCTTCAAGGGAGACGTCTGCTCGGGGAACGACCTCCACTCCGTCATCAAGGCGACCCGGAAGGCGGTCGACCGGGCCCGGCGCGGGGAGGGGCCGACGCTCATCGAGTGCAAGACGTACCGGTATCACGGCCACTCGGAGCACGACCGGGCGACCTACCGGGACGAGGAGGAGCTGATCACCTGGGAGAGCCGCGACCCCATCGAGCGGTGGGAAGTCTACATGGAGAAGAAGAAGCTCGACGTCGCCGCGATCCGGGAGGAGACGACGCGGCGCGTCAGGCAGATCGTGGACGAGGCGGTCGCCTTCGCGGAGAGCGGCCCGTACCCGGATGCGCGCGAGGCGCTGGACGATCTCTACGCCACGCCGGTCGGGGAGGGATAAGCCGTGATCGCCACCTACATCCAGGCCATCAACCGGGCCATGCACGAGGAAATGGCGCGCGACGAGAACGTCTTCCTGCTGGGGGAGGACGTCGGCATCCTCGGGGGGGCGTTCAAGGCGACGGAAGGTTTGCTGGAACGGTTCGGCCCCGAGCGGGTCGTCGACACTCCGATTGCCGAGTCGCTCATCATCGGCGCCGGGATCGGTCTTGCGATCCAGGGGATGCGGGCAATCTGCGAGATGCAGTTCATCGACTTCATCTCGTGCGGCTTCGACCAGATCGTCAACAACGCGGCGACGCTCCGGTACCGGCACGGCGGGCAGACGTCGTGTCCGATCGTCGTGCGGGGGCCGTGCGGCGGCGGGGTCCACGGGGCGCTCTTCCATTCGCAGAACCCGGAGGCGTGGTTCTGCCACGTCCCGGGGCTCAAGGTGGTGGCGCCCGCCACCGCGTACGACGCCAAGGGGCTGCTCAAGGCCGCTGTCCGGGACGACGACCCGGTCATCTACCTCGAGCACAAGTTCCTCTACCGCCGGATCAAGGAGGAGATCCCCGACGGCGACTACCTGGTCCCGATCGGGAAGGCCGCCGTCCGGAAGGAGGGACGCGACCTGACGATCGTCACCTACGGCGCGCCGGTCCACGCGGCGCTCAAGGCCGCCAAGGACATGGCGGGGGAGATCGACATCGAGGTGATCGACCTGCGGACGCTCGCGCCGCTCGATTGGAAGACGATCCGTGCCTCGGTGCGCAAGACGGGGAAGGTCCTCGTCGTCCACGAGGCGCGGCAGACCGGCGGGATCGGCGGGGAGATCGCCGCCCGCATCGCCGAGGAACAATTCGAGGACCTCGACGGGCCCGTGATGCGCCTGGCGGCGAAGGACGCGCACAACGCCTTCGCCCCGACGATGGAGGAGTACGTCCTCCCGAACCAGGAGAAGATCACGGAGGCGATCCGGAAACTTGCCGCCTATTAGCCGTTCCCGGTTGCAGCGGACGGGGCTCCGATAAGGTGATGCCCCGCCGCTGAACCGGGGGCACGCCGAGAGGATTTCGGATGGAGATGAGGGAAAAGGAGCCGATTCGATGCTCGTCGACATCGTGATGCCCCAGCTCGGGGAAAGCGTGGTGGAAGGGCTCGTCAGCAGGTGGCTCGTCAAGGTCGGGGACGCCGTGCGGAAGGACCAGCCGCTCGTGGAGATTTCGACCGACAAGGTGGATGCCGAGATCCCGTCCCCCGTGGCGGGCGTCATCACGGCGATCCTGGCGAAGGAGGGGGACACCGTCCCCATCCAGACCGTGATCGCCCGGATCGAGACGGAGAAAGAGGCGGTCGCCCCGCCTCCCGAACCGCCGGCCCCGAAATGGGACGAGGAGACGGAAGGGTTCCCGGGGGCGATGGCCCGGAAGACGGGACCCCCGATTCCCTCGCCGCCGCGCGTCGAGGCGCCCCCGGCCGTGCCGCCGCCCCCCTCGACAGGCGCGAGGTTCAGGATCACGCCCGTGGTCGCCCGGATGGCCGCCGAGTACCGGCTCGACCTCTCGAAGATCCGGGGGACCGGGATCGACGGCCGGGTGACGAAGAAGGACGTCGAGGAATTTCTGGCGCGCGGAGGCGCCCCGGAGCCGTCCGCCGCGCCCTCCGCACAACCCGAGGTCCGGGAGCCCGCTCCGTCCGCTCCCCCTCCGCCCCCGGCGCCTCCACCGCGGCCTGCCGCACCTTCCGCTGCTCCGCTGTCTCCGGGGCCTCTTCCTTCCGCACCCGCGCCCCCGGCCCCGCCCTCGGAGGATCGAATCATCCCGTTCACGCCGATCCGGAAGCGGATTGCCGAGCACATGGTCCGGAGCAAGCAGACCTCGCCCCACGTCCACAACATCGCCGAAGTCGACATGAGCAAGGTATTCGCCTTCCGGAAGGATGCGAAGGAGAAGGGGGTGTCTCTCACCTTCCTGCCGTTCGTCATCCGGGCGGCGTGCCGCGCGCTCCGCGAGGTCCCGATCATGAACGCCTCGGTGGAAGGGGAGGCGGTCCGGATCCGGAAGGACATCCACATCGGCGTCGCGGTGGACACCGACCGGGGGCTCGTCGTGCCGGTCATCCGACACGCCGACCGGCTCTCCCTCTCCGAGCTTGCGAAGGCGGTGGAGGACCTCGGCGAGCGGGCGAGGGCGCACCGGGTCATGCCCGACGAGATGACCGGGGGCACCTTCAGCGTTACGAACCCCGGCCCGAAGGGGAACCTCTTCGGCACGCCCATCATCAACCAGCCGCAGGTCGGGATCCTGCGGCTGGGCCAGGTCCAGAAGCGCGCTGTCGTCGTGGAGAAGGACGGGGAGGACGCCATCGTGATCCGTCCGATCATGTATCTCGTGCTGGCCTACGACCACCGGATCATCGACGGCGTCACGGGGAACGGGTTCCTGTACCGCGTCCGGGAGATCCTCGAGGCGGGGGAGTTCTCCCTGTAAGGGCTGTCGCGGTGGAGACGGCCTGGCTCGGCGAACTGGAGTACCGGCGCGCGCTCGCGCTGCAACTTGAGCATGTCGAGCGACGGGCGGAGGGCGGGATTCCGGACACGCTCCTGCTCCTCACCCACCCGCACGTCTACACGCTCGGCCGCAACGGCGACGAGGCCAACCTGCTTGTGTCCGCGGAGTGCCTCGCGGCGGAGGGGATTCCCGTCGAGCGTGTGAGCCGCGGGGGCGACATCACCTACCACGGCCCGGGGCAGCTCGTCGGTTACGCGATCGTCCATCTCACGCGCCCCGACGTCCACAAATTCGTGCGGGCCCTCGAGGCGGCGCTCATCGAGGCGCTCGGGCGGCTGGGCGTGCCGGCCCGCGCCATCCCGGGGCTGACCGGCGTCTGGGTCGGGGAGAAGAAGATCGCATCGATCGGCGTCGGGGTCCGACGCTGGGTCACGTATCACGGCTTCGCCCTCAACGTGAACACGGACCTCTCCTACTTCCGGCGGATCCACCTGTGCGGCCTCAAGGGGAAAGAGCCGACATCCGTCTCGGAGCTCCTCGGGCGGGAGGTTCCGATGGAGCCGGTCCGGGATGCGGTCTCCGAGGCATGCGTCCACCACCTCGGGGGAATCGCGTGAGCGCCGTCATCCGCCCGGTCCGGCCCGACTGGCTCAAGGTGCGAGCACCCGTGGGGGGTCGTGTCGAGGAAGTGACCCGCGTCCTGGAACGCCGCGGCCTGCGAACCGTCTGCCGCGAGGCGCGATGTCCCAACGTCGGGGAGTGCTGGGGGGCGGGGACCGCAACCGTCCTGATCCTGGGGAGCGCATGCACCCGCCGCTGCGCCTTCTGCAGCGTGGAAAGGGGGGTGCCGTTGCCGCCCGACCCGGGAGAGCCGGAACGCGTGGCCGACGCCGCGGCGGAACTCGGATGGCGGCACATGGTCGTGACCTCGGTTACGCGCGACGATCTCCCCGACGGCGGGGCTGCCCGGTTCGCGGCGGTCGTGGCGGCGCTCCGCGCGAAGGTCCCCTCTGCGACCGTGGAGCTCCTCGTCCCCGACTTCCGCGGCAATCCCGATGCCCTGCGGGTCGTCCTGGCCTGCCGCCCCGACGTCCTCGCCCACAACGTGGAGACGGTCCCGCGGCTCTATCCGCTCGTGCGTCCCCAGGCGGATTACCGCCGGTCGCTCAACCTGCTGGCCCGCGCGCGGTCCCTGGATCCCGACCTGACCCTCAAGTCAGGGCTGATGGCCGGTTTCGGGGAGACCGCCGCCGAGATCGTCTCCGTGATGGAGGACCTGTTCGGCGCTGGGTGCCGGTCCGTCACGGTCGGGCAATACCTCCCCCCCACGCGGAACCATCTCCCGGCCGCCCGGTATCTCACGAAAGAGGAGTTCGGGCGGCTGGCCGAGGAAGCGCGCCGGGTCGGATTCCTCCGCGTCGCCTCCGGGCCGCTTGTCCGGAGCTCGTACAAGGCGGGGGCGTAAAGATGCAGCCGTGGAACGTGGTCGTCACCTGCCGCCGGAACGGCGAGCGGGGGGCGCTCAAGGAATTGAAGTATTTCGGCCATTTCCGGCAGACGGGGTTCCGCGACGTCCTGATCGGCCAGGTCGAGGACCGGCCGCTGGTCTTCGAGGAGCTGGGAAAGGCGAGGGAGGGGCGCGATCCCATCTGGCGTTACGTCCAGCGGATCATCCCGATCGACGAGACGCTGTCGTTTACCCTGGAGACTTTCCGGGCGCGCCTGGGGGAGGCGATCGACGGGATCGCGCCGCGCGTGCCCCCCGGCCCCTTCTACGTCCGGATCGAGCGCCGCGGGCATAAAGGGGAGATCCCGACGCCCGAGGTGGAGCGCGAAATGGACGGCCGGATCATCGCCGCCCACGAGCGAATGGGGCAAACCTCCCGGGTCGACTTCGAGGAGTTTCGGACCGTCGTGGCCGTCGAGACGTTCCGCGACGTCGCGGGGATCGGGATCATCCCCCGCTCCGAGATGGAGAAGCATCCCTTCCTGAAGGTCCCATGACGAGCCGGCCGCGGGCCATCATCCACCTCGACATGGACGCCTTCTACGCGTCCGTGGAGGTCCTCGACAACCCGGCCCTTTCGGGCAAGCCGGTCATCGTGGGGGGCGACGAGCGGCGCGGGGTCGTGAGCGCCGCCTCCTACGAGGCGCGGAAGTTCGGGGTCCACTCCGCCCAGCCGATCGCCCGGGCGAAACGTCTCTGTCCGCACGGCGTCTTCCTCCCCGTCCGGATGGCGAGGTACAAGGAGGTCTCGGAGAGGGTCTTCGGGATTTTCCGCCGGTTCACTCCCCTGGTCGAGCAGCTCTCCATCGACGAGGCGTTCCTCGACGTGACGGGGAGCGTCCGGCTGCACGGTCCGCCGGATACGATCGCGCGGAAGATCAGGGAGGCGGTGCGGAAGGAGACGGGTCTCAGCGTGTCGGCCGGCGTCGCCGCCGTCAAATTCGTCGCGAAGATCGCATCCGACCTGAGGAAGCCGGACGGGCTCACGATCGTCCCGGCCGGGACGGAGAAGGAGTTCCTCGCTCCGCTCGCGGTGGGAAAGCTCTGGGGCGTGGGCGAGGTCACGGCCGCGGCGCTCGCGCGGATGGGCGTCCGGACGATTGGCGACCTGGCGGGCGTTCCCGCGGAGACGCTGAAGTCGCGGTTCGGCGCCCACGGCTCCCACCTGCACCTCCTCTCGAACGGGATCGACGACCGCCCCGTGGAGACGGAGGAGGAGGCGAAATCGATTGGCCACGAGGACACCTACCCGGAGGACATCCTCGACCGCGAGGTCCTGAAGCGTGAACTCCTCTCCCTCGCCGAGCGGGTCGCAGCGCGACTTCGCCGTCATGGCGTCAGGGGGAGGACCGTGACGCTGAAGGTGAAGTATCACGACTTCCGGCAGGTCACCCGTGCGGCGACCTTACCCGGCGCAACGGACGACGGCGGGGTGATCTATCGCACGGCGACGGGGCTTCTCGGGAAAACGGATGCGGGGAAAATGCCGGTCCGGCTCCTCGGCATCTCTGTCGCGCGGCTTGAAGGCGAAGGGGAAGGCGGGGAGAGGAAGGACCCGGAGCAGCTCTCCCTTTTTCCTCCCGGGGGAGCGATGGGGATGAAGGGACCGGCCGTTGCGGCCGGGGCCGATACCGGCCCGGCGCCTGCCGCCTCCGTCCCCGCCGAGAAGAAGGCGAAACTCAACCGCGCCGTCGACGCGATCCGCGAGAAGTTCGGGAAGAAGGGGATCCGCCCCGCCACGCTTCTCGGCGAGGAGTGACCCGGCCCCGCCCGCCCCTTATGTCTTCCGCTCCCGGAAGTCGTGGCACTTCGCACACGCCCCCTGCGCCGCGTGGTGCTCCTTCATGTCGCTGTGGCATTCGAGGCAGAGGTCCCGGCCGGTGACGGCCCAGGCGTGCGGCTTGTGGCAATCGGTGCAGGCCGCATCGGGATGGCCCCCCCTCCGGTGCAGGCCGGACAGTCTGTCGTGGCACTCCTTGCAGTCGGTGACGGGACGGGCTTCCCCCGCCTTGCGGTGGCAATCGCCGCACGTCACCGACGACATCATCGGCGCGGAGGCGTCGAGCTTGTGGCACTCGGCGCAATCCGTGGGCGGCCGGTACCCTGCGGAGTGGCATCGGCTGCACAGGATCCGGCCGTGCTTCCCCGCGAGCTCGATCGGGTGCCACGGCATCCGGCTCGCCGCCATCACGGTCCCGAGGGGCATGAGCGGCGACCGCAAGGGATGGGTATGGCACACGGTGCATTCCATGCTCAGGATCTTCCCCTCTTTCGATGTGTGACGGCCGTCGTGGCACCGGAAGCATCCGGGCCAGTTCCGGTGTCCGATGTTGGAGGGGTACGTCTTCCAGTTCACCTTCATCTTGGGGAAGACGCTCCGGTCGTAGATGCTGACCGCGTTGGCGATCGCATTCTCCACGTCCGCCTCCCGCGCCTTGAAGACCGCCGGGTACCGCTCCTTGTAGAAGCGCGAGATCTCGGCCCGCAACCCCTCGTGGGCCTTCCCGCGGCTGGGGTAGTCGCGGACGAGGGCGTCCACAACCACCTTTTTGACCCAGGGAAGCGTCCGGGGGATAAGACCCGTCGTCATCGCCCGGTCCACGGCCGTCTCCGGCGGGAGGAAGATGTGAGTGGGCCTGTTGTGGCAATCCATGCAGTCCATGTCGTCTTTGGGCAGCGAGGCGAGCTGCTCCTTCGTTCCCTTGAAATCGAGGCTCGTGTACTCGTCCACCCGGCCGTCGGCGTGGCGCACCTCGATCCACGGGATCTCCTGCTTCTGCCGGTCCACGGCCACGTATCGGACCTTGTTCTCGATGATCATGTGCCAGTGGATGCCGGCGGTCCCGCCCAGCACTTCGCTGCCCCCGCCCGTCTTGACGCCGAGGCTGATCTGCTCGGGCGTGTTCCTTTCGTCGTAGCGGAAGTGGGGGATCTGCATGAGCTGGGTGCCGAAGAATTTCGCCGGCCAGTGGCATTCCTCGCACGTCTCGCGGGCCGGGCGCAGGTTCTCGATGGGGGTCGGGATCGGGGTGGGGTACGAATGGAAGAGCACGGCGATGACCTGGCGGGCGCCCGAGAGCTTCGACTTGACGTACCACGAGGCGCCGCGGCCCACGTGGCAGTCAACGCAGCTCACCCGCGCGTGGGGCGACGCCTCGTATGCCTCGTACTCGGGCTTCATCACGGAGTGGCAGAGGGTGCCGCAGAACGAGACGGACTCGGTGAACAGGAAGGCGTTGTACGTGACGAACGTGATCAGGATGGCGAGGAGCGTGCCGCCGAGGACGAAGTAGCTGAACCATTTCCGCTGGACCGGCTCGTTGAGGTCGAGGCGGGGATAGGGGAGCGCCTCGACGGTCCCCGCCTTGCGCCGCCGGATGCTCTCCCGCCGCATTCCGTAGAGGAACAGGACCGCCCCCACGGTGAAGAAGGCGGGGAACACCATGTACGTGAAGATGCCGATGTAGGGGCTGGGGCGCTTGAGGCTCAGGTCGAGGGCGATGGCGAAGATGATGAGCAGGATGCTCCCGATCGACACGAGAGCGCCGAAGAAGCTGACGGCGTTCCGGTAGAGACCGGTGTGCTTCGGTTCGTCGGGCATCAGGCAGCAACCCCTGCGGGAGGTATTCCTAAAAGAATATTGCGCCGGGGCGGTTTTGAAAAGGATGTTCCCTTCCCGGACCGTTCCCGCCCCAAAACTCCATCGACTTTGCGACTCCCCCATAGGGTCGTCTTCGCGCCGCCCCGCCTTGTCGCCGTCCTGGACTTGTCCCGGGTTGGTAGACACTGGATCCTTTTGAGGAGGAGGTGGAAGCCATTGCCAAGACACGCCCCCCGTACCCGCCGGAATTCCGCCGCCGGATGGTGGAATTGGTCCGTGCCGGCCGCAACCCCGAGGAACTGGGCCGGGAGTTCGAGCCCTCGGGGCATCTCCGCCGGATGGCCCACGGGCTGGCGGGCTGGCCAGCGGGCTGGCCAGCGGGCTTGATTTTCGCGTGGGTCGTCGATATGATGACCTTCCCTCGCGTGCCGAAGTGGTGGAACCTGGTAGACACGCCATCTTGAGGGGGTGGTGGGGAAACCCGTGGGGGTTCGAGTCCCCCCTTCGGCACCATCGCAATAACTAAAGGGATTTCGGCTTCCCGCCGAGATCCCTTTTTTCGTGAAAACCGCCCGACTGGCTAATTTATGGCTCGCGCGTGTTGATGGGTTGCCTCCTTCGGAAAGCCGGTCAGTCCCGCCGAAGTTGTTTTTTATCCAGAATGTCGGCGACGAGCATTATTTCAATTGACAATAACGAATGCATGATATATAAACCATACCTCAAACTTGAATCCGATTCGGAGTCCGGCAACCTCTCCTCTTTTCCCGTCTGGGAAAGGAGAAAGCAATGCAAGCCGGATCGCCCGCCTGCTCCTTTCTGCCCCTTTGCATCACGCGTCGTAACACAACCAAAGCCATATCGGTAGCACGCCTCACTATCACCATACGTCGTCCGGATTGTCATTCCCCGCCCAAGGAGCATGCGCCATGAAGAAGTCACTCGTGTGTCGATTGGCCGTCATCGTCATCGCCGTCGGCTTCAGCATCGGGATGTACGGTTGCGCGGCAACCCAGTTGGCCTTGGAGAAGAAAGACCTCGATGTCCAGACGAAGATGAGCGAGACGATATTTCTGGATCCGGTGGGGCCGGACAAGAAGACCGTCTTCGTCGACATCAAGAACACCTCCGACAAGGAAGTCAACATCGCCTCGGATGTCGCCGGTGCGATTGCGGCAAAGGGATACAAGGTTGTCCAGGACCCGAACCAGGCCCATTACCTGCTCCAGGCGAACATCCTCTCCGTGGCGAAGACGGACCCTTCCGCGTTGCAGTCGGTCATAGGAGCGGGATACGGAGGCGCGGTTTTCGGTGGCGCAGTCGGCGCCGGGATCGGAGCCGCGACCGGTAGGAGTTGGGGCAGCACGGCCGCGGGGGGGATCATCGGCGGGATCGCGGAGACCGTGGCGGGCGCTCTCGTGAAAGACGTGTACTACGCCATGATCACGGACGTGCAGATCTCGGAGCGTTCTTCTGCGCCGGTTTCCCAGGTGATGACGAGCAACCTCACGCAAGGAACGCAGACCACCGTCCAGCAACAGGCCGAGGGGACGACCAACTGGAAACGGTACCGGACCCGGATCGGCACCTCCGCCAACCAGGTGAACCTGAAGTTCGAAGAGGCCCTGCCGGAGATCCAGAAAGGGCTGTGCAAGTGCATCGGGGGGTTGTTCTGAGGCGGCCTTGAAGGAAGGATCGATTAGGAGCGGCTCATGAAGCGGCTCGCGATCCTGCTGCTGGCGATCATTTTTCTTGGATTTGCCCAACAGGTATCCGCTGCCGGGCCGCTCGGTCCTCCGCAGGGATTTGCCGACGACGACAGATGGGTCTCCGTGGGGGCCGGGTATTTCTGGTTCGAGACGAAGTGGGAGCCGAAGGATAAGGCAGCATTTCCATCGGACGTAACGATGGGGCAGAATATCGCGTTCAGCCATGCCGGCAATATTCTTTTCGAGGCGGGTGAAGGATTCCTCCGCCTGGGGGCGGCGGATCTCCAGCAAACCGATGGGGCCTTCGAGGCCGATTATCAAGCGATGGCAACCATTGGGCTCAAGGGATTATGGTTCGGCGAAACCGGAAGGCGGGCGAGGTCGGCCTTCGGATTTGGACCCATCCTGCAAGGGAGTTATTACCTGAAATTCGAGGAGGATCGCACCCCGCTTGGCTCGTTGGGAACGGCCGACGTCAAGATCGAAAACTTCTGGGATGCAACGCTCGCGCTCGGACTGCAATACCGGCTGAATGAAAAGTTTCTCGCCTTCGGCGGTCCCTTTGGGTATTTCAGCCAGGCAAAGGTGAAGATGGTCACCTCCGTGCCGAGCGAGCTTTCCACAAAGTTGACGCCCCTGTAAAAAGTCACGCTGCCCGTTGAAAGACGAAGTCATCCTGGCGGAAGGTCGGAGCGTTGAACCGGATGAACCAGCCGATCCAAGAAACCGGAACCGACTCGAAGAACGCATGAAG
>JAMDBZ010000033.1:20000-44153 GCA_023488945.1 Deltaproteobacteria bacterium | reverse complement strand
TCCGTCAAGGTCGTGGCGGACGGTCAGAGAGCCCTGGACGTCCTCCGGAGCGAACCGCTGGACGTCGCCATGCTCGACCTCAACATGCCGGTCATGGGCGGACTCGACGCGGCGAAACAATACCTGATGGAGACCAAGGGGAAGAACCAGGTGCCGATCGTGGCATTGACGGCCGATGCCACCATGGAGTCCCGGAAGGCGTGCGAGGAAGCGGGGATCAAGGCTTTCATGACCAAGCCTTTCGAGACGAGGAAAATTCTCTCCGTCCTTCACGCCCTCGCGTCGGAGGGCGCCATCCCCCAGCCCGCGGGAGAGAGGCGTCAGACCGAGGCGGAGTCGGTTCCGAAAGAGGTCCGTCGGGGATTCGATGAGGCGTTCCTCGAGGAGATCGAGTCGGTCGGCCCCACGAAGGATTTCGTGAAGAACCTCGTCTGGATCTTCATCCGCGACAGCGAGAAGCGGATCCGGGAGATGGAGTCGGCCGCGGGGCGGGGTGACGTGAAAGGGCTCTGTGACGCGGCCCACTCGCTCAAGGGGATCTCGGGCGCGATCGGCGCGCTCGCCGTGATGGACATCTGCGACAGGCTCCAGCGGATGCGGGGGGGCGAGCCGATGCCGGAGCGGCTGGCGCTCCTTGCGGATATCAAGGAGGAGGTTGCGCGAGTCCGGAAGACGCTGATCCGGAGGATCAGCCTCACCGACCCCGCGACCGGCGAGGGGTCGGCCTAAGTGCTGCACTTCATAATTACGGCGACGTATTTCATTTCGAGACCGCACCGAGAGCGTCGATGCGCCGCGTCCGGCAAGGCGCGCGACCGAGGCGTACCATTGAGTACGGCGAGGGAGCACAACGCAGCCGGCGCGGATGCAGCGGCGCTCGAATGCAGCCGTAATTATGAAATGCAGCACTAAGATTCCGCGCCGCGCAGGACCGACCGGACCAGGTGCTCCGCGGAGAAGTCGCCCGAGGTCACGAGACGGACAGCCAGGTCTCGCGGGAAAAGGCGCCTTGCGATCTCCGCCGCCTTCAGCCCTTCCCGTCGAAGCATCCCGATCCGTTGTGAGATCTCCTCGAAGTGGTCCAGTTTCCGCTCGATCTGTTTTGCCGGCCTCCGCACGACGTTTCCCATCCCCGTGAACATGATCTCCGCACCGAGTGACGCCAGCATCCTGAGCGTCGCCGTCATTTCCCGGATGTCATAGCATCCCCGGAATACCCGGTCCTGGCCCGCGATGAAGGCGTCCCCCGCAAAAAGCCACCCCCGGTCCGCTTCGTGAAGCACGATGTGATCGGGAGAGTGCCCCGGGGCGTGGAGGACCCGAAACGTGTGACATCTCGTCGCGATCGTTTCGTCAACCGGCGTCCCGATCGCGGGTGAGGGCTCTCCAAAAAACAGTCTCTGGTACGGGAGCAGCGAGAGTTTCCGGGGATCCTCGATGGTCGGAAGCGCTTTCGTGTGGCCGAAAACGGGGACGCGGCGAGCCGACTGGAGCAACGCATTGGCCCCCATGTGGTCCTCGTGGGCGTGGGTGTTGACGATCGCGGAAACGGGGTATCCGGAAAGGGAGGTGGCGAGATCCATCCTCCGATGGGAGATCCCCGAATCGATCAGAAGGCCGTCCACCCAGTAGCAGGCGGCACGGTAAAGATCTTTCCCAAGAAGCCGTCTCGCCATCGCGAAACGGACGACCCCGTCATCGATGCCGGCAACCTCGAACATCGTCAGGCGATGGCCGCCGCCTCGGGGACCGGAATGCGCCGCACGGGGGTCATCCGGTCGGCTTCCAGGAAGATTCCCTCGGACTTCCTGGCGAAGGACCTGAACCGATCCTCGCCATCCGTCAATACATCGAGTGCGTTAACATCCAACAGGAATCCGGACCCTGATCGTTTGTATATCCCTTCGGGTATCAGGATCTCCCTCTCCAGCCTCAAAAGACCTTCGTGGTGGGGATTGAATGCGTTCCAGATCGCGTGGAATGCCCGCAGCGCAACTTTCTTGTTCATGCCGTCGCCGCTGTGGAATCGAAAAGCGGCCTCGAAGATGGCTCTCTGAAGCTCGCTCGGAAGCATCATGGCGGGGAGAATGTGCACCCCGTGTCCATTGCGATACTTGTGAAGCACACCCGGAATGGCTCGTTTTTCCGAAAGGAAATCATCGATCGTGCCGGGGGTGATGTTTCTGGCGTAGACCTGCACAGTGAAGAGACCCAACCGTTCTCCGAACTCCGCGATGTTCACAACGTCTTCGTAGTTGTCGCCGTCGAAGCCGGCCACAAAAGTGGCCAACATCCCGATCCCGTTCCGGCGAAGGGTCTCGGCGGCAGCGTAATACTGCTGCAGATCGCTCCTTTTCCGCATTTGGATGAGGCTCCGAGTGCTGATCGACTCCAGTCCCAGGGAGACGGCGGAAACACCCCCGCGGGCCATCACCTTGACCGTCTTTTCCGGGAGGGACCCCGGACCCCCCGCGAACTGGTCGGCCCGGCAGAGGACGGTGAACAGCGGCTTGTCGGCGCGGCCCTCGAAGGCCCGGATGACGCCATGCATCAGCTCTTCCGTGTAGGCTGCGTCCCCCCCGAAGAGGTTGTCGCACACCATGAAGTTCCTCACGCCCGTGTATTCGATGGTGTGCAGGATATCGTGGAGGACATCCTCGACCGGCCGGACGAGGTAGCCCGACCTTCCATAAAGGCTGATCCAGCTACAGAAGGAGCAGCAGAACTTGCACCCCCGCGACGTCTGGAGGGGGATGTGAGCCGTCCGGAATCTCCGCGCCGCAGATTCCGAGCCGGGGACGACGGAGAAGTCGTACCGGTAGTCGATCCGCTCGACACGGGCCGGCTCACGGTTGAACCTCCAAGTCCCCGACAGGTCGCGGTAATGCAGCCCGGGGACCTGGGACAGGAGAGAATCCCGCGTCAGGGGATCCTCCTCCTCCAGGGCGGACAACAGCGGGACCACCGTGTCGTCGCCCTCGTAGGCCAGGATGTAGTCGGCGTAGCGCTTGGCGTCCTCCGGGAACATCGTGGCGTGCTCCCCGCCGGCGATAACCGGAACGGCGCTTCCCAGGCGGTCCCTGACGCTTCCCACGAACCGTTCATTGTCGTGGGCGCTCGTGGTCAGCCCGTTGATCAGGATGTACCGGGGCTCCTCCCGCTCCACCGCTTCGGCGTCGAGCTTCCCGACGTACGGCTCGAACAGGAGCTTGACGTCGTAGTCGGTCCTGTCCGCCAGGACCGACGCGATGGCGAGGAGGCCGTACCGGGGCATGACGATGAAACGGCCGAGGTTGGGTACGGAAGGGACGAGCTCGATCAGCAGGACCTTGCCGTGGCCGGACGCGACACTCGCGGGCATCTCGGGCACCCCCGTTTCATTGTTCCGGGGAAGGCGAAAATCCCGCTCTCCAGCCCGGGATGCGTCCCGGGCTTCCGTCGGGCTTCCCCTCTCCTCGGATTAGGGGAACATCATACCTGTTTTATTTAATTTGTTTTCAACAAAAAATATAAAACGAAAAAAAACAGATCGGCCGGGGACCTCGCGAGCCCCCGGCCGCCCGGGTCGTCCGCTCGATCGGCCCTCCAGGAGGCTCTTACGCCTCGATCCGGTCCTCCTGCAGGACGTCGCCCTGGAGGCTGACCACCACGGACCTGACCGGGACCTTCCGCCGGCTCTCCTTCCGCGCATCCAGCGCCAGCCCCAGAAGCCCCCGGCAGCAAGGAACCTGCATGATGATGACGGTCAGCGTGTTGATCTTCGCCTCGTCATAGAGGGCTTTGAGCTTCTCCTTGTACGCGTCCTGCCCTTCGTCGAGTTTCGGGCAGGCGATCGCCAGTGACTTCCCCTTGAGGTATTCGCCGTGGAAGTTCCCCATGGCGAACGGCACGCAGTCGGCGGCCAGCAGCACGTCCGCCCCCTGGAAATAGGGCGCGGCCGGGGACACCAGGTGGAGCTGGATCGGCCACTGCCTCAGATGGGACGGAACCTTTCCCGGCGCCGCGTCCGGCGTCGCCTCCTTGTTGAACTCGATCGTTCGGGAACCCGGGCATCCTGAGAATCCGCTCATCGAATCTCCTCCCTACGGGTTGATGTGCCCATCGAAAACCGCCGCGCGGCCGGAGAGCCGCGCCGTGGCGCTCATTCTCCCGGAATGGCGAAGGGGTGTCATTGACCGAGGTCAAGCGGAGAGGCGTCCGGGCGCCGCCTGCGATCGTCGATGAGCGGCCAGGTCCGTCCACACACGATCTGCCGGACCTGTTCGAGGAAAGACTGCGGGGAACCGGGTTCGATCCGGCTCGCCTCGTCCAGGAGACGGAGCTGCTCGTCCGACAGCTCCCGCGACGGCTGCATGAGCATTCCGACAGAGGACATTATCATCGGGTCGCAACACATGAGCATTCCGACGGTTGACATCTTGTTTTCTTCGGCCTATTCTCTTCCGGACACAGTATACAGGTCGCTTTTGAACGGCGTTCGGCACCGTATCCTCGCCCGGGCAACGGTCGAAATTCCAAGGAGTGAGGCGTGCAGACGACCGGGGATTGGCGGGCGCCTCCTGCCCGCTGCCGGAGCGTACATCGGCTGTTTTAGCCTTCGCTTTGGGTCCAAAATCCACATAAAAGGAAAGGTGCCATGTCATTGTTCACGAGTACCGTAGGCAGGAAGGTGCTGATGGCGGTCAGCGGCCTCTTCATGGTCCTGTTCGTCATCGGGCACCTGCTGGGGAACTCCTCCATCTTCGTCGGTCCCGACGGGATCAACGCGTACGCCGAGAAGCTGCGCAGCCTCGGGCCGCTGCTCTGGGCCGTCCGCATCTTCATGATCGTGATGCTGTGCACCCACATCTACTTCGGGATCACGCTGACGCTGGAGAACAGCGCGGCGAACCCGAAGAAGTACGCGGTCAGCCGGAAGCTCAAGGCCACCTTCTCGGGCGAGACGATGATCTGGACGGGGCTGCTGCTCCTGTCCTTCATCGTCTACCACCTCCTCCAGTTCACCTTCCGCGTCACGCCCGACGTGGTCCAGGGGGTCGACGCGAAGGGCCGGTACGACGTCTTCACGATGGTGGTCAACAGCTTCCGGATCACCGCGATCGCGGCGATATACGTCGCCGCGATGGTGACGCTGTTCCTCCACCTGAGCCACGGCATCCAGAGCTTCTTCCAGACCATGGGATGGAACAACGAACGGACCCTGCCGAAGTTCAACGCGGTCGGCAAGCTCCTCTCCGTGCTTTTCCTCCTGGGGTACAGCGCGATTCCCGTTCTCATCCTCGCCGGCATTTTGACCAAATAGGGGGCAAACAGTGATACTCGACGGAAAATGCCCGACAGGGCCGATCGAAAAGACATGGGACAAGCACCGCTTCGACATGAAGCTCGTGAATCCCGCGAACAAGCGGAAGTACAAGATCCTGGTGGTGGGCACCGGCCTGGCCGGCGCCTCCGCCGCCGCCTCCCTGGGGGAGCTCGGGTACAACGTGGAGGCCTTCTGCTACCAGGACACACCCCGCCGCGCCCACTCCATCGCGGCGCAGGGCGGGATCAACGCCGCCAAGAACTACCCCAACGACGGAGACGGCATCTGGCGGCTCTTCTACGACACGGTCAAGGGCGGCGACTTCCGGTCCCGCGAGGCGGACGTCTGGCGGCTCGCCCAGGTGAGCAACAACATCATCGACCAGTGCGTCGCCCAGGGCGTTCCCTTCGCCCGCGATTACGCCGGCTACCTGGATAACCGCTCCTTCGGCGGCGCGCAGGTCTCCCGGACGTTCTACGCGCGGGGACAGACGGGACAGCAGTTGCTGCTGGGCGCCTACTCCGCCCTGATGCGCCAGGTCAAGGCGGGCACGGTGAAGATCTTTCCCCGCACCGAGATGCTCGACCTCGTGGTCGTCGACGGCGAAGCCAAGGGGATCACGGTCCGCGACCTGATCACGGGCGAGATCCGCTGCCACGTGGGCGACGCCGTCGTGCTGTGCACGGGCGGATACGCCAACGTGTTCTACCTCTCCACGAACGCCAAGGGGTGCAGCGTCACCGCCATCTGGAAGGCGCACAAGCGGGGCGCCTTCTTCGCCAACCCCTGCTACACGCAGATCCATCCCACCTGCATCCCGCAGGCGGGCGAATACCAGTCGAAGCTGACGCTCATGTCCGAGTCGTTGCGGAACGACGGCCGCTGCTGGGTCCCGAAGAAGCGGGGGGACAACCGTCCGCCCAACGAGATCCCCGAGGAGGACCGCGACTACTACCTCGAGCGGAAGTACCCATCCTTCGGGAACCTCGCCCCGCGCGACATCGCGTCCCGCGCCGCGAAGGAGCAGTGCGACGACGGCCGCGGCGTGGGGCCCGGCGGGCGCGGAGTCTACCTCGATTGCCGCGACTCGATCCGGCGTCTCGGCGAGGGAACCATCCGCGAGCGATACGGCAACCTGTTCGAGATGTACGAGCGGATCACCGCCGAGGACGGATACAAGGTCCCGATGCGGATCTACCCGGCCCCCCACTACGTGATGGGCGGCCTGTGGGTCGACTACAACCTGATGAGCAACGTCCCGGGCCTGTTCGTCCTGGGCGAGGCGAACTTCTCCGTCCACGGGGCGAACCGGCTGGGCGCCAGCGCGCTGATGCAGGGACTGGCCGACGGCTATTTCATCATTCCCTACACGATCGCCAACTACCTGGTCCAGACCAGGCCTGCCGAGGTCGAGGTCGACAGCGCCGAGTGCAAGGCCTCGATCGAAGAGGTCAAGGGCACCATCAACCGGCTCCTGGCCATCAACGGCACGCGGACCGTCACCGAGTTCATGCGGGAGCTGGGCATCCTCATGTGGAACAACGTCGGGATGGCGCGCAGCGAGCAGAGCCTCAAGGAGACCCTTGCGAAGATCCCGGGTTCCCGGGAGGAGTTCTGGAAGAACCTCAAGGTGACCGGGACCGGCGGCGAGCTCAACCAGCAGCTCGAGAACGCCGGGCGGACGGCGGACTTCCTCGAGTTCGCCGAACTGCTGGCCCTCGATGCCCTGCACCGCAAGGAATCCTGCGGCGGCCACTTCCGGGTGGAGCACCAGTTCCCGGACGGCGAGGCGAAGCGGGACGACGAAAACTTCTGCTACGTGGCGGCGTGGGAGTTCAAGGGGGTCGACAAGGCGCCCGAGCTCCACAAGGAACCGTTGACGTTCGAGAACATCCACCTCGCGGTAAGGAGCTACAAATAATGAGCGAACAGACTCCCCACAAGACGATGACCCTCAAGCTGATTGTCTGGAGGCAGAAAGGGGCGAATGAGCCCGGCCGCTTCGAGACCTACCTCGCGAAAAACATCACCGAGCACCACTCCTTCCTCGAGATGCTCGACGTCGTGAACGAGGACCTCATCAAGGAAGGGAAGGAGCCGATCGTCTTCGACCACGATTGCCGGGAAGGGATCTGCGGGACATGCTCCCAGATCATCAACGGCGTCCCCCACGGCGGCCAGGAGCGGACGACCGTCTGCCAGCTCCACATGCGGAAGTTCAAGGACGGCGACACGATCTACATCGAGCCGTGGCGCGCCCGGGCCTTCCCCGTCCTCAAGGACCTCGTGGTGGACCGCAGCGCGCTCGACAAGATCATCCAGGCGGGCGGCTACACCTCGGCGCACACCGGCGGGGTGCCCGACGCCAACTCGATCCTCATCTCGAAAGAGACCGCCGACTACGCGATGGACGCCGCCGAATGCATCGGCTGCGGCGCCTGCGTGGCGGGCTGCCCCAACGGGTCGGCGATGCTCTTCACGGGGGCCAAGGTGTCCCGGTTCGCCGCCCTTCCGCAGGGACAGGTCGAGGCCAAGCAGCGCGTCGTCGACATGCTCAATGCGATGCAGGAATGCGGGTTCGGCAACTGCACGAACCATTACGAATGCCAGGCGGTATGCCCGAAGGGGATCAAAGTGAAGTTCATCGCCCGGCTGAACCGCGAGTACCTGAAGGCGTTGTTCGATGGGAGACGGGTGTCCCACGTCGTGAGCGGCGAATAGCCCGAAAAGGACAAGGGTCTTCGAAAAGGGCAGGGACCGGTGTCCCTGCCCTTTTCGTTTGCGGGCGCCCGTTGCCGCCCCGCCCTCCTCGCGCTCCGGGACATCGCCACGAACGCGGGGGGAAATCCCGCCGCGAAGGACACCCCGACCGGATCGAGGGTATAGTGAAAAAACGGGAGGAGCTGGAGGGGATGAGAATCAAAAACGACAACGCCGACCGGCCTCCCGCCGACGCCATCCGGAAAGGTTGTCGCGGCGCCTACCGGGATATCCTCCGCCGGTACCACTCCCGGCATTTCGGCGGCCCGTGGCCATGACCCTGCAGTCCATCATCGAGCACTACGGATACCCGGCGCTCGTCGTCGGGACGTTCCTGGAGGGCGAGGTGATCCTGGTCATCGCCGGATTCGCCGCTTATCAGGGGTACCTTGCGCTTCCCTGGGTGGTCGCGGCCGCCTTCACCGGGAGCCTTCTCGGGGACCAGACCTATTTTTTCCTCGGCCGATGGAAAGGGAACGGCGTCCTGGCGAAACGGCCTGCCTGGCAACCCCGGGTCGACCGCGCGAAAATCCTCCTTGAACGCCACCAGATTCTCACGACCCTGGGGTTCCGGTTCGTCTACGGGTTCAGAACCATCGCGCCGTTCGCCCTGGGGATGAGCCGCATCCCGGCGCACCGCTTCGCCCTGCTCAACGCGATCTCGGCGTTGGCCTGGTCCGCCGCGTTCGGCGCGGGGGGATATCTCTTCGGCAAAACGCTCGAAATCCTCATCGGCCGGATCCAGCGCATCGAGAAGGAGGCGGTCGCGGCGATCGCGGCGGCCTGGCTCGCGATCCGTCTGGCGCGGCTGCTCAGGCGGCGCGCGGAAAAGCGACGGGTTCGACGACCCGCCCCGTGATGCCCCCAACGGAAACGGCGTCCTCCGATGTCACGCCGCCTCCTCCCCTCGGCCGACCCCTGCCGGCTTTCCGGGCACATCCCGGCAAGGGAAGGATTCCGGGACGGATCAGGATGCCCCGAGGGCCCGGCCCGCCTTCGCGACGTCCTTCGGCTTCACCCAGATGATCGCGCCGAACCTCCCCCCTCCCGCGCCGAGGGCGTCGAGAGCGGTCACGCTGATGCCTGCGCCGGCGAGCCCTTCCAGGTGCTCCGCGATGGCACCCACCCGATCTTCTCCCTGGACGAGGAAACCGGTCTTTTTCTCCGCCAGCTCGAAGCCGGCCTTCCGCGCCGCCCGCTGAAAGGCGGCGGCATCCTCCGGGAAGAAGTCCAGCTGGACGCGGCGCCCCCGGGGGAACCCCGTAAAGGCGAGCAGGTTCACGCCCGCGTCGCGGAGCGCTCCCAGCACGCGCGCCCCTTCCCCGGCCTTGTCGGGAATGAACATCTTGAAATAGACGACCTTCCGGACCGTGTCCGCCATCGGTTCCGCCTCCTTCTTTCGAATGGTTGCCGGCTGTTGTGGTCATCACGGACGCGCGTCGCGTTTAAAGTGTAACATTATCGGAAGGAGTTGAGGGGAGGGGATCTCCTCGTGAGAGTCAGGGTCCTTTGCTACGAGGGGTACAAGGCCCGGGAAACGCCCCGGATCCTCTTTCTCGGCGAGCGGCGCGTCGAGGTGATCAGGGTGCTCGACCGGTGGCGGGGGGAGGACCACGAGTACGTCAAGCTCACCGGATCGGACGGCAATCTCTACATCATCCGGTATTCCGCCGAGAGCGACGAATGGGAGCTCGTCCTCATGCGGGTCGAGCCCCCTGTCCATTGACCCGGCTCGACGTGGAAGACGATATTCCCCGAGGAGGAGCGTTCGTGAGACCCCATCGCCACGGACAGACCGCGTTGGACCTGTCATATCTCGGGATCCCGGCCCCCGAAGCCGTCTGGTGGAACCTCCCCCCTGCCGCCCTGATCGAACACGCCCTGAAGCGGCGGGAGGGACATCTGGCGGACGGAGGGCCGCTGGTCGTGCGGACGGGGGAGTACACGGGCCGGTCTCCCAACGACCGGTTCTTCGTCCGGGAACCGTCGAGCGAGAAGGCCATCTGGTGGGGAACGGTCAACCGGCCCTTCGACCCGGAGAAATACGAGGCGCTCCGCGCGCGGCTCCTGGCCTACCTGGACGGGAAGGAGCTCTTCGTGCAGGACTGTCGCGTGGGCGCGGACGAGGAGCACGCGCTCCCCGTCCGGGTCATCACCGAAATGGCCTGGCACAACCTCTTCGCGCACAACATGTTCCTCGCGGACCCGGATCCTTCGAGACATTCCCCCCGCGCCACCGCTTTCACGGTGATCGACGCCCCGGGGTTTCACTCCAGCCTCGAAAGGGGCGGCACCCGCTCGGAGGTCTTCATCCTCATCCATTTCGGCCGGCGGGAGGTCCTCATCGCCGGAACGCTGTACGCGGGCGAGATCAAGAAATCCGTCTTCACGGTGATGAACCGCCTCCTCCCGGGAAACGGGGTCCTGCCGATGCATTGCGCCGCCAACTTCGGGAAGGACGAGAACGACGTGGCCGTCCTGTTCGGCTTGTCGGGCACCGGGAAGACGACGCTGTCCGCCGATCCGCGCCGGACGCTCGTCGGAGACGATGAGCACGGCTGGGGCGACCGGGGCGTGTTCAACTTCGAGGCAGGCTGCTACGCAAAGGTCATCAGGCTCTCGCCCGAGGCCGAGCCCGAGATCTTCCGGACGACCGCGATGTTCGGGACGATCCTCGAAAACGTCGCCATGGACACGGCGGCGAGGCGGCTCGATCTGGACGACGCCTCGCTCACGGAAAACACCCGCGCGTCCTACCCTCTCTCCTCGATACCCCGGGTGGCGCCGCACGGTTCCGTGGGTCATCCGCGGCACATCGTCATGCTCACGGCGGATGCCTTCGGCGTCCTTCCGCCGATCGCCCTCATGACGCCCCCCCAGGCCATGTACCACTTCCTCTCGGGTTACACGGCCAAGGTCGCGGGCACCGAGCGCGGCGTCATCGAGCCGGAGGCCACGTTCAGCGCCTGCTTCGGCGCTCCCTTCATGCCCCTCCACCCTTCCGTGTACGCCGGGCTCCTGGGGGAAAAGATCGCGAGGCACGGAACGCGCGTCTGGCTTCTCAACACGGGATGGACCGGCGGGCCATACGGAACCGGCGAGAGGATCCGGCTGCCGTACACCCGCGCGATGCTGCGAGCCGCCCTCTCGGGGGAGCTCGACGGGGTCGGGACGACGGAAGACCCGGTCTTCGGGCTTCTCGTTCCGAAGTCGTGTCCCGATGTCCCGGCGGATGTGCTCGATCCCCGCTCCCCGTGGGGTGACGTCCGCGCATACGACGCTCAGGGACGGAAACTGGCGGGGATGTTCGAGGAGAACTTCGCGCAATTCGCGGACCGGTTGCCGCCGGAGGTCCGAGCCGCGGGGCCCCGGAAAAATTAGGGATGCGGCGGCGGCGGCGCCGCGCCGCCCACCAAGGTCACGATCAGCTTCGGGTTGCGCCCCGGCAGGACGACGATCGTTTCCGTCTTTTCCACGCCCAGGGGCTCGTTGACGAAACGCAACCGGTGCTCGCCCGCGGGGAGCTTCACGGAAGGCATCGGCGTATCCCCGAGATACCGGTCCCCCTCATAGACCTTCGCCCAGGGAATCGCCTGGATCACGTCGACCGTGCCCATTTGACGTTCCAACTCCATCCGGAACCGGGACATCCCGGCCAGGGCACCGACGGGGACGGTCCGTCGATCGTACCCTTCCATCTCAAGCGTGATTCTGTTCCCCCGCCATGCCTGGACGTCGATCGAAAGAGGCGTCCTTCCCAGGCGAGTCCCGTCTTCCAAAAGAACCATCGCCCCGGGAGGGTCCGTCTCCAGGACAACACCGATCGGGGGCGCCGTCGAAACGGATCGCCCTTCCCGATCCCCGTTCGATTCCATCGGGACATCCGGCGCGGGCCGCCCGGCCGTCTGCGCCGGCCGCCCGCCTCGAACCATGACGGGTGGCTCGCCGCGCTCAGTGGAGTGGACCTTCGGTTCCCTTTCCGGAGAAGCCTTGTCACGGGGTAATTCCGCATGCGGGCGGCGGGAAGAGGGCTCCTGCGACGATTCCCGGGCAGGAGTTCCGGACGAGCCGGCCGAAGGATCGACGACCCGCGCCGGTTCCGGGCCCCGCCCGCGCCACAGGATGACGCCGCCGACCCCCGCCGCGACGAGGGCTGAAGCGATCCCGATTCCCAGGATCCGCCCTCTCCCCTTCCCATAGAGAGCCCTCCGTTCCCGGACGAGCGTGGGACCGAATCCGTCATTCCCGTCGCCGACCGCGACGGTCTCCTCGTCCGGTACGACCAGGGGGAACAACAGGTCCCAGTACGATTCGAGCTCTCCGGCCCGGATGGATTCCGGGATTGCCCGGGAGATCTCGCCGGCGAATTCCGAGGCGGACGCGAACCGCCTCGCGGGATCGACCGCCAATCCCCTGGCGATCACGGGCCGCAACAGGGCCGGCACCCCATCGAGGGGAACGGATCGTTCATCGTGCGCCCGAACGCGCGTAAGGACCTCCTCCCGCGATCGTCCTTCGAACAGGCGCCGCTCCAGGAGAAGCTCGGCGGCGATCACGGCCACCGCGAACAGGTCCGACGAGGCCGAACCGTTCCCGCCGCCGGCCAGTTCGGGAGCCAGGTAGCCCGCTTTCCCCGCCAAGGGATTGCCCGCGGGCGATCCCCATCGGGCCGCGAGGGCGATCCCGAAGTCCGCCACCATGACGGCCCCGCCTCTCGACAGCAGGACGTTGGAGGGGGTGAGATCGCGGTGGAGAACCCCGCGGCGGTGGAGGAACCCCACGGCGGACAGGATCCCCAGGATCCAGTGACGCCAGACCCCGATGGGGACGGGAAGAGATCGCTGTCTCGCCTGCGCGAAGGCCTGCGCGAGATTCCACCCCTCCACGTATTCCATCGCCAGGAAATAGGAGTCGCCTTCCCTGCCGAAATCGAACACCTGGACGAGGTTGGGATGGGAGAACGATGCCGCGAGGCGCGCCTCGCGGACGAAGAGTCCCCGGAACCGGGGGTCTCCGGAAAACTTCGGGTGGATCGCCTTGACGGCGACCCTCTTCCGGAATCCCGCTTCCCCCTCGTAGCGACAGAGATAGACGTCCGCCATGCCGCCCGAGGCGATCTTCCGCACGACGGCGTATTTCCCGAATCGGCCGGGCGGCTCCCCGGGCATGCTACCGCCGCCCGCCGTCGGCCGAGATGCCGAGCTGCTTCATCTTCCGGTGGATGCTCGTTCTGTCCAGCCCCAGCTTCTCCGCCGTCCGGCTCACGTTGAACTCGTTCTCTCGAAGCTTGCGCACGATGTACTCGCGCTCGAAGGATGCCACGGCCTCCCGGAAATCGTCCTCCCTGAGCGCCTGCTCCACCCGCGAAGCTCCGGCCGCTCCTTCGACGGCAAGGACGCGCCGGATGGTCTCCTCCTCGATCCGGGGCCCGGGCGACAGGATCACGAGCCGCTCGACGACGTTGCGCAGCTCCCGGACGTTGCCGGGCCAGGTGTGGCCTTTCAGCCGCTCCATCGCCCCCGCCGTGAAAACCTTGCTCTCCTTCCCTTGCTCCGAGGAGATCTCCTCCGCGAAGTGCGCCGCGATGGGCGGGATGTCCCCCACCCGTTCGCGCAGGGGCGGGACGTAGATGGGGAAGACGTTGAGCCGGAAGAAGAGATCTTCGCGGAACCGGCCCGCCGAGACGTCGGCCGGGAGATTCCGGTTCGTGGCCGCGATGACCCGCACGTCCGCGCGGATCGGCTCGCCGCCGCCCACCCGCTCGAACGTCCGCTCCTCGAGGACCCGCAGGATCTTGGCCTGGGTCCTCTGGCTCATGTCGCCGATCTCGTCCAGGAAAATCGTGCCGCCGTCGGCCATCTCGAACCGTCCCCGCCGCCGGCCCACCGCCCCGGTGAAGGCTCCTCGCTCGTGGCCGAACAGCTCCGACTCGATCAGCTCCTCGGGGATCGCGGCGCAGTTCACCGCGACGAACGGCTTCCCGGCGCGCCGGCTGTTCCGGTGGATCTCCCGGGCGACGATCTCCTTCCCCGAGCCGTTTTCCCCCGTGATCAGGACGGAGGCGTTGGTGGGACCTGCGGCCGCGATCTCCGCGCGGACCTTCCGCATCGCCCCGGAGTCGCCGACGAGCCGGTACTTCCGCTCCACCCGCTCCTTGAGCTCCACGTTCTCGGAGCGAAGCTCGCTCTGCTCGATGGCGCGCGATAAGGTGATGAGAAGCTTGTCGAGGGAGATCGGCTTCTCGATGAAGTCGAAGGCTCCGCTCTTCACCGCCTTGACCGCCGTGTCGATCGTCCCGTGCCCCGAGACCATGATGACGGGAAGGAGGGGGAACATCTCGCGGATCCGCCGGAGCGTCTCCAGGCCGTCCATCCCCGGCAGCCAGACGTCGAGGATCACGGCGTCCACGAGCGACCGCGACGCCGTCTCCAGCGCCGTCTCGCCGTTTTCCGCGGCGAGGATCCGGTATCCCTCGTCCGAGAGGACGCCGCTCAGCGTCTTGCGGATATTCGCCTCGTCGTCGACGACGAGCACCGAGTAGCCCATCGGATCCCTCTATCCCCGTCCCTTCGGATGCGCCGGGAACTCCATCTCGAAGATCGCCCCCCGGGGGACGTTGCGGCGGATCCGGACCGTCCCACGATGGTCCGACGCGATGGCGCTGACGATCGCCAGCCCGAGTCCCGTCCCCCCCTCCTTGCGCGAGAAATACGGCTCGAACAACCGGTCCCGGTCCTCGGGGGGAATCCCGGGGCCGTCGTCGGCCACCGCGATCCGGACCACGCCGAGATCGGGCTCATGGCCGAGCCGGACCGACACCGTCCCGCTCCCCTTGAGCGCCGCCGCGGCGTTGTCGAGCAGGTTGGACACGGCCCGCCTCACCTGGAACGGATCGAACGAGGCGGGCGGAGCGCCGCCGTCCTCGAACAGCCACCGGATGCCGGGGTACGATGCCCGGTACGTCTCGACGAGGGGACGCAGGAGGTCGGAGAGCCTCCCTTCCTTGAGGACCGGCGCGGGCATCCGGGCAAACCGGGTGAACTCCTCGACGAGGTGCTTGAGCGTCCCCACCTCGTCCAGGATCGTCCGGATCGACTCGGAGAACGCCTGCTCCCCCCCGTGGAGTTCGCCGTACCGCTTCCCGAGCCGTTCGGCCGACAACTGGATCGGGGTCAACGGGTTCCGGATCTCATGGGCGATCCGGCGCGCCACTTCACGCCACGCCATCACCTTCTGGAGGCGCATCGCCTGCGTGAGATCGTCGAAGGCGACGACGATCCCCCGGTACTCGCCCGCATCGTCGGGCAGTGCGATGACGCTCAACCGGAGGGAGATCTCCCGGCCTGCGACCGGCATGGCGACCTGCCGCTCGACCGGTGTGCCGGGCGCCCCCTGGATCTCGCGCAGAAGCGCACGGACAATGCCGTAATGCTCCTCCCGGACCACGTCCTTGTAGGATTTCCCGATCGCCTCCGCGGCCGCGATCCCAAGCAGCCGGGACGCCACCGGGTTGATCACGGCGATCTTTCCGTTCCGGTCGACGAAAACGATGCCCGTCGAGATGTTGTCGAGGATCGCCTCGGTGAACTGCGTCCGGCGGCTCAGCTCCTCGTAGGTCGCCGAGAGCGACACGTTGGCCTCCGTGAGGCTCCTCTTCATCTCGCGGAGGTCGGCCGTCATCCGGTTGAACGACGACACGAGAGTGCCGAACTCGTCGTCCGACCGGTAGTCGAGCCGCACGTCGAGGTCCCCCATCGCGACCTTCTCCGTCCCCTCGGCCAGCAACTGGACGGGGACCGTGATCTGACGCGCGAGGTAGATCCCCATCCAGGATGCGGCGAATACGATGAGGAGCGTGATGAGGGCCAGGATCGTGAGGTAGCTGGCGCGGATCGGGTCGTCCAGGAGGCGGACCTGGTGGAAGGCGTCGTACACCTGCGCGATCCCGCGATTCCTGGCCGCCTCGGCGGGGGGCAGCACCCGGACGGCGACAACGATGCGCCCATCCGACATCCTCCGGGTCGCCGAGACGAATTCCGGCCCGACCATGGTGGCGCCCCCCCCGCGGGAACCCGGTCCCCCGGTTCCCCGGATCCGGGAGACGATCTCCTTCGTCACATCCGGAGGAACCTTCCCCGCGGCAGCCAGGACATTGCCGGATTCGACGAGCAACAGTCCCCCGCGGGCGCCGCTTTTCCTCAGACTTTCCTCCAGAACCCGCCCGGCCAGGAACGGATCCGCGCGGGGCGGCACCGCGAGCGCCGCCTCCGCGGCGACCGGCGCGAGGGACCCCGCCTGCGTATCGAGATCCTTGCGCGCGATGTCGAGCGCCCCGGAGAGGGCGATACCGACGCGCTCCCCGATCCAGAGCTTGATGCTCGTCGTCGTGATGTTGGCCGCCGCGACGAAAAGCAGGATGGTGGGGAGAAGCGAGAAGGCGATGAAGATGATCACGAGCCGGGAGCGGATCTTCGCGCCGAGGATGTCCCGCTTCCGGTCCAGGATGAGCTTGAAGATGTTCCGCGTGACGAGGTAGATCAGCAGGACGATCAGGATGACGTTGATGTTGATGAGGGCGAAAATGACGATGTTGCTGGAGAAGGCGACCGATCCCCCGAGGGCCGCGATCCGCGCCTCGATGAGGGTGAGGCCGACGATCAGGGCGGCGACGACGCCGATCGCGATCCGCTCCCGGCGTCTCCGGGTCCGCTCCCGCCCGGCGGCGAGGTCGGAACGATCGGCGGGCGCGTTCATGGCGCCTCGAGGTTTCCCCGCTCCCAGCCGGTCTTGACGTCCCAGAGAGAGGAGAAGAAAAGGATCGACCGGAGCGGCTCGGAGAGCCCGACGCGGTCGAGGTGGCTCCGGACGTATGCCCGGTATCCCTTCCCGCGCTCGACTTCGACCAGGAGGGGAACGACGACCTCGTACCGGGTCATCCCCGCGAGGGCGGCGAAGATATCCGGGAGAATCTCGTCCCCCCGGCCGCGATTGAGGTGGTAGACCCGCGACAAGACGTCATACCGCACAGAGCGCGAGAACCGGGTTGCCCCGACGGTCTGGTCGAACCAGTTCCGGTACACCCGCTCGACGCGGACTTCGGTCTTGAATGAGATCTCGATCCCGCTCTTGAGGGCCTCGACCATCTCGGGTGTGAAGGCGTTTCGCAAGACGAAGGAAACGCGCGCCTCCTTCCCATGAACCTGGCCGCGGATATTGACGATTTCCGGTTTGCGAGCGCTCGCGGCGAAGAGGAGCGACGTCGGGGTCAGCAGGAGAACCGCTATCGTGATGGTCGAAAACCGCAAGTCGCCCCCCGGTCCCATTATACCGGGCTGAGGCAAACCTGCAACAGTGAGGGATGAAGCGTGCTAGCCCTGGACCTGGACGACGGCTTCCTGGCCTCCCCAGGTCTCGCCGACCTTCCCGTCGAAACGTGAGGCAAGCCCCGAGAGGTATTCCGTCAGGCAGCGATTGATCGTGTGGCCGGGCCGCACGGCGAGGAAGGACCCCCGGACCGGTCGGCCGACGAGCGCAATGTCACCGAGGAAATCGAGGAGCTTGTGCCGCACGAACTCGTCCGGGAAGCGAAGCCCCTCGGTGTTGTGGATCTTGTCGCCTTCCACCACGATCGCGTTGTCGAGCGACCCCCCCTTGGCGAGCCCCGCCGCCCACAACCCCTCGATCTGCTCCCGGAGGGTAAATGTGCGGGCGGGGGCGATTCCGGTGAGGAACGCCTCGGGGGAAAGGGTGAACTTGAGCCACTGCTTCCCGATGGCGGCGGCGGAGAAGTCGACCACCATCAAGGTCTCGAGCTCGTCCGAGGGGGATGCCGTCAGCATCGAGCCGTTCCGGCGGATCTTCTCCCCTCTCACCACGTGGAGGAAACGGCGCCGGGCCGGCTGCTCCTCGGCCCCGGCGGACGCAATCGCGCGCGCGACCGGGAAAGCGCTCCCGTCAAGGATCGGCAGCTCGGGACCGTCGACTTCCACGATGGCGTTGTCGATCTCCATCCCGTATAGCGCGGCCAGGAAGTGTTCCACGGTGGAGACGCGGGCGCCGCGCGAAGCAAGCACCGTCGCGAAGGCCGTCTCGGCCACGTTCTCGACGGCGGCCGGAATATCGACCCGGACATCGGTGCGGCGGAAGGTGACACCGGAGTCCGGGAGGGCCGGGAGGATGCGCGCCGTGCAGGTCAGGCCCGTGTGCAGTCCGACGGAGGAGAACTCGACCGGCTTGGCGATCGTATGCTGGTACGTCCGCATGGCATCCCTCCCGAGTTGTTCGGGATAAGAATAAGCAATTGGCATACCATGCGCGTCAATAAAAAGTCTTTGCATTTCAATAAATTTCAAGGCGGCAAGTCGGCTGTCCGGGGAGGGTGTCGCAATCACGCCACACAGGCTGTTGTCGCTCGTCGACAGATGCTATTTCCGGAAAAGCCAGATCAGCACGGAGAGGATGACGCTGATGAGGAGGCAGGTGGCAAGAGGGAAATAGAAGGTGAAATTCTCCCGTCTGATCGTGATGTCGCCGGGGAGCCGTCCGATCCAGCCGATTTTCGAAGACAACAGGAACAGGAGGCCGACACCCGCGAGGACCAGTCCTGCAACGATGAGGATTTTGCCGATCGGCGCCATTTTTCCCATCCCACCGGATCGCGGTCGGTTGCCACGCTCCCCTACTCCCCGAACAGGCCCTCCTGCACCGACTGGCGCGGCGGCACAAGACCGAGGTGCCGGTAAGCGGCGGGGGTGGCGACGCGGCCGCGGGGAGTGCGCTTGAGAAACCCGCGCTGGATGAGGAACGGCTCGTAGACGTCCTCGATCGTGTCCCGCTCCTCGCTGATCGAGGCCGAGATCGTCTCCACGCCGACGGGCCCCCCCTGGAACTTCTCGAGGATCACGCGGAGGATCTTCCGGTCCATCACCTCGAGCCCTTCCCGGTCCACCTCCATCTTCACGAGGGCGTGGTCCGCGATGGAGCGGGTGACCGTCCCGTCTCCGTCCACCTGCGCGAAGTCCCGGACCCGCCGAAGCAGGCGGTTCGCGATCCGCGGCGTGCCGCGGGACCGGCGCGCGATCTCGCGGGCTCCCTCCGCGTCGATCGGAATCTTGAGGATCCGGGCCGATTGCCGGATCACCGTCTCGAGCTCCTCCGGGAAGTAATACTCGAGCCGGAACGTCACGCCGAACCGGTCGCGCAAGGGCGAGGTCAGGAGACCCGTCCGCGTGGTCGCCCCCACAAGCGTGAACCGCTGGAGCGGCAGCCGAATCGATTTTGCCGATGGACCCTGTCCCAGGATGATGTCGAAAGCGAAATCCTCCATTGCCGAGTAGAGCAATTCCTCGACGACGCGGCTCAAGCGATGGATCTCGTCGATGAAGAGGACGTCTCCCGGCTCGAGGGCGGTGAGGAGGGCGGCAATGTCCCCCTTGCGTTCGATCGCGGGGCCCGAAGTCGTCCGGATCCCGACTCCCATCTCGTTCGCGATGATGTGGGCGAGCGTCGTCTTCCCAAGGCCCGGCGGGCCCGAGAGCAGGACGTGGTCGAGCGGCTCCCCGCGGCTCTTCGCCGCCCCGATGAACGTCTTGAGGTTGGAGATGACCGGCGTCTGCCCGATGAATTCGCCGAGGCGATTCGGGCGAAGGGAGAGATCGAGTGCCCCATCCCCCGGCCCATCCTCGGGATCCACGATCCGCTTGTCCACCTCGCTCCTCTCGTCCGGCACGCTTTTCCGCTCCGCTCTCTTCTCTTACCGCCCCGCACCGGACAGGCGCCTGAGCGCCTCCCGGACGAGCGCTTCCGCCGGTGCCTCGGAGCCGATTTCCTTCCGGAGGCGGGATGCGACGATCTGCGCCTCGCCGCGCGCGTAGCCGAGAGATACGAGTGCCTCGACCGCTTCGGCTTCGGGCGTCTCCGGCCGGACGGCCGCCTCGACGGCGGAGGCCGGTTCGAGGTCGATCGAGACCTTTTTCAGCCGGTCCGGCAACTCGTTCGCGATCCGCTGCGCCAGCTTCTTGCCGATGCCGGGGACTCGAGTGAACGGGACCGCATCGCCCCGCGAGACGCCCGCGAGGATCCCTCCCACTCCCATCGTGGAGATGACGGCGATCGCGGATTTCGGCCCGACGCCGCTCACCCCCGTAAGGGCCAGGAAGACCTCCCGCTCGGTCTCCGTCGAGAATCCGAACAGATCGGCGCCTCCCTCGCGCATGTGAAGATGCGTGCGGATGAGGCAGGCCTCCCCTTCCGAGGGGAGCTCGGCGCGAGTCACGGAGGAAACATGGACGCGGAACCCCACCCCCGCGCACTCCACGACGACGAAATCCTTCCCTCCGCCCGTGAACCGCCCCCGCAGATGGTCGATCATAATTTTGCATGATACCACGACGAACCGTTACGGAGTGTCACCCCGAGGCTGCCGCCACGGGCGCAGGCGGGATCCGGGAGGCCGGTCAGCCTCCGATCGAACGGGTCACCGCCCGGCAGTGGGCCGCCGCGAGGGCGTCCGAGGCGTCCGCCGGGAGATCATCGCGGATCCCGAGAATGCGACACACCATCCCGGAGACCTGCTCTTTCGATGCGGCGCCGTACCCCGTGGCCGCCACCTTGATCTCCTTGGGGCTGTACTCGTAAATCATCACGCCGTGGGCGCGGCAGGTCACGATCGCGGCGCCCCGGGCCTGCCCGAGCTTGAGCGCCGAGGCCGCGTTCTTCGCCATGAAGACCTTTTCGACAGCCGCCTCGGTGGGCCGGTGCATCCGGATCAGGTCGGACAGGTCGCGGTGGATTTTCGCCAAGCGGTCCGCAAAGTGATCGCCGGCGTCGGTCCGGATGACTCCCCATGCCACCGGGACGATCCGGCCGCCCCGGACGTCGATGATCCCGTACCCCGTCGCCTGCGACCCCGGGTCGATCCCGAGGATCCGACGCGGCCCGGGTGTCATCGGCGGGGAGTCTGACCGAGCTGATGCGACCTCGGCGTAGCAGCCGCAGGAGGGGGGCGCAGCGAAGTAAAGCGCAGCCGCCCGGGTCCGTCGGGCGGCGAGCCATGAGCGGAGCCCCCCTCCGAGGCTGCGAAGCCGAACGCCGCGCTGCTCACCCGTCCCGCCGCGATCACCCCCCAAACGCTTCCATCGCCTCGTCGGAGATGTCGAAGTTGGCCCAGACGTTCTGGACGTCGTCCGACTCCTCGAGGGCGTTCATCAGGCGAAGCATCTGGTCCGCCGCCTTCCCCTCGAGGTGGACGGTCGTCTGGGGCACCATGGAGATCTCGGCTGCGCCGATCCGGATGCCTTTCCCCTCGAGCCCCTTCTTGATGTCCTCGAAGGCTTCGGGGTCGCACCGGACCTCGTACTCGTGCGCCTCGGGATCGTTGGCGACGTCCTCGGCGCCGAGGTCGAGGACGAGATCGATCAGCTTCTCCTCGCTGATCGCGTCCTTCGGGACGTTGATCGTCCCCTTCTTGCTGAACATCCAGTTGACGCATCCGGTCTCGCCGAGGTTCCCGTTGTGCTTCGTGAAGATGTGGCGGACGTCCGCCACCGTGCGGTTCTTGTTGTCCGTGAGGACCTTGACGAGGACCGCCACGCCGTTGGGCCCGTACCCTTCGTAGATGAACTCCTCGAACGAGACGCCTTCGAGCTCGCCGGTCCCCTTCTTGATCGCCCGCTGGATGTTGTCGTTCGGCATGTTGACCTGCTTCGCGGCGGCGATCGCCGCCCGCAGCCGCGCGTTGCCCGTCGGGTCCGCTCCGCCGATCTTCGCGGAGGTGATGAGTTCCCGCGTGATCTTGGTGAAGGCCTTGCCGCGCGCCGCGTCGGCCTTCCCCTTCTTGTGCTTGATCGAGCTCCATTTGTTGTGACCGGACATAAACCACCCTTCCCGTCAACGGGAGTGACGGAACGATTTTAGCAGATTCCACCACCCGGGACCCAGAGGCCAAACGCAAAGCCCCCGCCCCGCGGGGCGGGGCAGGGGCTCATCATGTAAATTCGGCGGCGTCCTACTCTCCCACGGGGGTCACCCCGCAGTACCATCGGCGCTGGAGAGCTTAACTTCCGTGTTCGGGATGGGAACGGGTGTTTCCTCTCCGCCATCGCCACCGAAAGGGCATTTCCGCGTTCGCGCGCACGTCCAAAGCGCGGCGTCACGAACCGACCGCGCGAAGCCGTCCGAACTCTTTCATCCGCTGAGCAGTGGTCAAGCCGCACGGGCCATTAGTACCGGTTAGCTCAACGCATTGCTGCGCTTACACATCCGGCCTATCAACCTCGTAGTCTACAAGGGCCCTTCAGGGGGCTTTACGCCCCGGGAGACCTCATCTCAGGGTGGGTTTCCCACTTAGATGCTTTCAGCGGTTATCCCGTCCGCACATAGCTACCCAGCGATGCCCCTGGCGGAACAACTGGTACACTAGCGGTGCGTCCATCCCGGTCCTCTCGTACTAGGGACAGCTCCCTTCAAGTCTCCAACGCCCACATCAGATAGGGACCAAACTGTCTTGCGACGTTTTAAACCCAGCTCACGTACCGCTTTAATTGGCGAACAGCCAAACCCTTGGGACCTACTTCAGCCCCAGGATGCGATGAGCCGACATCGAGGTGCCAAACCTCCCCGTCGATGTGAACTCTTGGGGGAGATAAGCCTGTTATCCCCGGAGTACCTTTTATCCGTTGAGCGATGGCCCTTCCATGCGGGACCACCGGATCACTAAGACCTGCTTTCGCACCTGCTCGACTTGTCAGTCTCGCAGTCAAGCTCCCTTATGCCTTTACACTCGACGGCTGGTTTCCAATCAGCCTGAGGGAACCTTCGCGCGCCTCCGTTATCTTTTTGGAGGCGACCGCCCCAGTCAAACTACCCACCAGGCATTGTCCCCGGCCCGGATGACGGGCCCAGGTTAGAGTTTCAGAACAATCAGGGTGGTATTTCACTGGCGGCTCCACCGGAGCTGGCGCCCCGGCTTCAAAGCCTCCCACCTATCCTACACAAACTATTCCAAAATCCAATGCCAAGTTGCAGTGAAGGTTCACGGGGTCTTTCCGTCTTGATGCGGGTAACCGGCATCTTCACCGGTATTTCAGATTCGCCGAGCCCCTCGTTGAGACAGTGCAGCGATCGTTACGCCATTCGTGCAGGTCGGAACTTACCCGACAAGGAATTTCGCTACCTTAGGACCGTTATAGTTACGGCCGCCGTTTACCGGGGCTTCGGTTTGGCGCTTCGAGGGGTTGCCCCCTCTAACACCGCCCCTTAACCTTCCGGCACCGGGCAGGCGTCAGACCCTATACGTCGTCTTGCGACTTTGCAGAGTCCTGTGTTTTTAGTAAACAGTCGCCGCTGCCATTTCTCTGCGGCCCCCCGCGGCTTCAGGGCGCGAAGCCCCTGACCGCGAAAGGCGCCCCTTCTCCCGAAGTTACGGGGCTAATTGGCCGAGTTCCTTAACGAGGGATCACTCGAGCGCCTTGGGATATTCTCCCCGTCTACCTGTGTCGGTTTGCGGTACGGACACCACTCCCGCTCCCTACGAGGCTTTTCTCGGCAGCGTGGGCTCGACGAGTTTACGGGGC
This sequence comes from Deltaproteobacteria bacterium, assembly GCA_023488945.1. The sequence goes on along the minus strand of JAMDBZ010000033.1, from coordinate 20,516 downwards.
TTGCGCCCCTCCCCATCGCCTCTCGGGGGTAGCGGCATCCCGGATTTGCCTGGGATGCCCCCCTACCGGCTTGGACCAGCACGTCCGTCAGCTGGCTCGCCTACCCTTCTGCGTCCCCCCTTCGGTGGTAACGCGGAAATGGTGGTACAGGAATATTAACCTGTTTCCCATCGGCTACGCCTTTCGGCCTCGCCTTAGGATCCGACTAACCCTGGGCGGATTAACCTTCCCCAGGAACCCTTAGACTTACGGCGAGCGGGTTTTTCACCCGCTTTATCGCTACTCGTGTCAGCATAAGCACTTCCATTTCGTCCACCGGTCCTTCCGGTCCGGCTTCGACCTACAATGGAACGCTCCCCTACCGCGAATCCCCTGTGCGGGGATCCACCCGCAGCTTCGGCAGTGTGCTTGAGCCCCGATGAATTTTCGGCGCGGACCCACTCGACCAGTGAGCTGTTACGCTTTCTTTAAAGGATGGCTGCTTCTAATCCAACCTCCTGGCTGTCTGAGCGTTTC
>JAMDBZ010000033.1:0-15000 GCA_023488945.1 Deltaproteobacteria bacterium | reverse complement strand
CTGGGCATCGACCGTCTGGACATGGGTGTGGGTCCCCGCGATGGCCGACACCCGCCCGTCGAGGTGGAACGCCATCGCCCGCTTCTCCGAGGTCGCCTCCGCGTGAAAATCGACAAGGATGGCCATGGCCTCCCGCCGGATCGCGGGCAACGCCTCGTCCATCCAGCGGAAGGGGCAGTCGTATGTCCCCATGAAGACGCGCCCGATGAGGGAGACGACCGCGTACGGGGCGCCGCTGCGTCCCTTGAACACGCCCCAGCCGCGGCCGTCAACGCCCGGCGGGTAATTCGCCGGCCGCAGGAGACGCTCCTCGCGCGAAAGGAGCGGCACCCCCTCCTTCTTGTCCCAGACGTGGTTCCCCCCCGTCAGCACGTCCACGCCGGACTCGAAGAGCTCCCGGATCACCGGCTCGGTCACCCCGACGCCTCCGGCGGCGTTCTCCGCGTTCGCGACGACGAGGTCGACCGGCCTCCTTCCCGGAAGCCGCGCGAGAAAATCCCGCACCGCCTTGCGGCCCGGCCTGCCAACGACGTCGCCGAGAAACAGGATCCACACGGTCGGCTACGCCCGCGCACTAACGGGCATATTCCACCGCCCTCATCTCCCGGATGACCGTCACCTTGATCTGGCCGGGGTATGACAACTCGGTCTCGATCTTCTTGGCGATGTCCCGCGCCAGGACCGTCGCCGCGTCGTCGGTGATCTTCTGGTTCTCGACGATGATGCGCAGTTCGCGGCCCGCCTGGATGGCGTAGGACTTCTCGACTCCGGGGAACGACTTCGCGATCCGCTCGAGGTCCTCGAGCCGCTTGAGGTAGTTCGCGAGCATCTCGCGGCGCGCGCCGGGGCGGGCCCCCGAGAGGGCGTCCGCCGCCTGGACGAGGAGCGGCAAGATGTCGTGCGGCGACTCGTCCTCGTGGTGCGCCGCGACGGCGTGGACGACGCGGGAGGACTCGCCGTACTTCTTCGCCAGGTCGGCTCCGATCAGTGCGTGCGGACCCTCCACCTCGTGGTCGACCGCCTTCCCGATGTCGTGCAGAAGCCCCGCGCGCCGGGCCACCTTGGCGTTGAGCCCGAGTTCCGATGCGATCATCCCGCAGAGAAAGGCGACGTCGAGCGAGTGGGCATAAATGTTCTGACCGTACGACGTCCGGTACTTGAGCTTCCCGATCAGCTTGACCAGCTCCGGGTGGATGCCGTGGAGCCCGAGGTCGAACAGCGCCTGTTCCCCCGCCTCGCGGATCGAGTCGTCGACCTCCTTGGTCACCTTCTCGACCGTTTCCTCGATCCGGGCCGGGTGGATCCGCCCATCCTGGACGAGCCGCGCCAGCGCGATCCGGGCCACCTCGCGCCGGACCGGGTTGAAGCCCGACAGGATGACCGCTTCGGGCGTGTCGTCGATGATGATGTCGATGCCGGTGGCCGCCTCGAACGCCCGGATGTTCCGGCCTTCCCGCCCGATGATCCGCCCCTTCATCTCCTCCGAGGGAAGCGGCACCGAGGTGACCACGTGCTCCGCCACGTAGTCGGCCGCGTACCGCTGCACGGCCACCGCGATCATCTTCCGGGCCTTGTGGGCCGCCTCCTCCCGAAACTCCTCGTCCATCGCGCGGAGTTTCCGGCCCGCCTCGAGCTTCGCCTCGTCGGTGACCATCTCGACGAGCTCGGCCTTGGCCTGCTCCGCCGTGACCCCGGCGATCCGCTCGAGGTTCTCCCGCGCCTTCCGCCCCAGCTCCTCGATGGCCGCGCGGTCCTTCTCCAGCTTGTGCGAGAGCTCGTCGAGCGCCTTCTCCTTCCCGGCGTATTCCGCGGCCCGCGCCTCGAGCGCCTCCGTCTTCCGGTCGAGCTGGTCCTCCTTCTGGAGGAGCCTTTTTTCGAGCTGGCTGATCTCGTTCTTCCGGTCCCGCGTCTCCTTCTCGAAGTCGAGCTTGACCTGGAGCTGGTAGTCCTTGGCCTGGAGCGCCGCCTCCTTGAGGATGTTCTCCGCTTCCTTCCGCGCGTCCTGCATGATCTCGTCCGCACGGACCGCCGCCTCGCGCGCCTTGCCCTCGGCGGCCCGCTTCTTGGAGAGGAGCAGCAGGACCGCCGCCAGAAGGCCGGCCGCCGCCACGGCCAGCACCGCGAACAGGATCGTTCCCGTATCCAAGGGTTGCCTCCCTCGTCGATCGATCTAAGTCAAACGTTCCCGGAGGAGGCCGTCTCCGGCCGCCCGGAGGATCCCCTCCTCGGTCACCACCACGTCCACCGGGACGTCCCAGTCGTCCGCCGGGACCTCCTCGACGAGCTGCCACGCGTAGGCGAGCCCGACCGTCAGCGCCGACCCGCCCAGTCCGAACAGGAACCTGTCGTACGACCCGTATCCCTGCCCCAGCCGCCGCCCCTTCGCGTCGAACGCCAGGCCGGGAACGATGACGACGTCGAAGCCGCCCTTCAATCCCTCCGCCCCGGGGGCGACCTCGGGCTCCCGCAGTCCGAACCGCCCCTCCACCCAGCCGTCCCCGGCGCCATGGGGATAGAACAGGAGGTTCCCTTCCGCGCCGAGAACCGGATAAAAGACCGCCGCGCCGACGGCGAGGCAGACGTTCCGGATCCGCTCCGTGTCCACCTCGCCGCGAACGGCCGCGTAGAGCGCCACCTTCCGCCCCGCACCGGGGGGGAAGGCGCTGAGGAAGCGCCCCTGGATGAGACGGCCTTTCCTCTCGCGTTCCCGGGCAGTGGCGCCGGTGAGCCAGCGCTCGCGTTCGATCCGGCGCAGCAACGCCTTCCGCTCGTCGATACGCATCAACGGACCTGCCGGAATGAGGATTCTCTCGGGGGGCGGGAACCGCGCGGGAATCGTCGGAACAGGACGTACGGCCCTCAAGCCGTGCGAGAAGGTCTTCTCACCAAGCTCGGAACATCCCTTTATCGTGGGCGAACGTCTGTCGCAACGGTCCTGCCACCCGGATCTATATAAAAGGACGGCTTCCCGTCCCTGTTGCGCGGGAAGCCCCTGCCTGAACCGTGTCGACAGTCGAGTTGAACCTGACCTTCGCCAGGTGGGCTCCCTGTGGCGGTTTCAGGCTTCCCCGGAGACCGGGGCATGCTCACCACCGCCGGGAAGGGCGCCCCTTCTAATCACGTTGGGTCTAACTCTCCCGCCGATCACGCGGACCGCAGGGGCTTGAATCAATCCGTCCCGACTACTTCCTACTTCAGAGCCTCGTCCAGCTTGGAGAGGAGATCGCGGCTCTTTTCCTCCAGCCGCCTCCTATCCCCCTCGTGCTGTCCCCGGAGCACGAGGACCTCGTCCGCCAGCTTCATCGCCGCGAGCATCACGGCATGCAGGTAGTTCGCCGTGCCGCCCGTCTTCTGCACCTCCCGGACCCGCTCGTTCAGCAGACCGGTCAGGCGCTCCATATGCTCAGCCGACCGCTCCGTGTTGACGGTCAGCGTGTACCCGGCGATGTTGACGTCGTACCGGTTTCCCATCACCTTCCATTACCATTATACAATCCCGCCGTCACAACTCAATGCTTTCGAGACGCGTCAGCACGGCGTCCACTCTCTGTCGGACGGCATCCCGCTCGGCGGTCAGGGCAGCCACCTTCTTTTCGAGTTCGCGCGCCTCCTCCGCCTTCCTGGCCAATTGGGCGGTGAGGGCGTCCTTCTCCTTGCGGAGCGAGGCCACGAGCTCGGCCAGATCGTTGATCTTCTTCTCGATGAGCGCGAACGGCGTCTCCTGGGTCACGTCGGGCTCTCCCCTTCGGTAGGCGTGTAGGTCCCCGTACGGCCGAAGCGATGCAGGCAGGTGATCGAGCGGGCGCGCCCCGCCCCGGACAGCGTCTTCCCCACGGATCCCTCCGGCTGAAGTGTCGGGGAAATAAGATACCTCCCGGAAGGATCCCCGGTCAATGGCGGGATCCGGTCGTCATCCCTCCATTTCCAGGACGTTGTGGGCGATGGACGCGCAATGGGCGGCGATGACCTTCCAGGCGGACAGGATGTCGAGGTGGGCCGCGCTCGTCTCGAGCGATTCCGGCGTGCCCTTCTGCAGGCGACGGATGTGGGCCAGGCGGAGGGTCCGCTCCGTCTGGCCGACCGCTTTTTTCCGGTTGATGATGCTCTGGGCGATCTTCGCATCCCGCGTCACGAATACGGCCACGGCGTCGCGATAGAGAGACCCGACCTCGGCGAGGAACGAATCCAGCTCCTTTTTCCCCTCATCGGAGAACCGCTGCTGGTTCCGGGCCAGCCGCCGCACGTGGTCGCCCAGCGTCTTGTCGATGAAATCCCCGATGTTCTCGAGGTCGGAGACCACGGAGATATAGGCCACGGCGGTCCGCGTCTGCTCGGGATCGAGCGCCCCCTGTCCGAGCTCGGAAAGGAACGCCTTGACCTCCCGCGTCAGCTGGTCCACGTCATCGTCCATCCGGGCGATCCGGTCCGGAAGTTCCTCGCCGCCCGTCTTCAGCGCCTGCTGCGCGAGACCGTGCATCTCCTGGATCATGTCCGCCACCCGGACGATTTCCCGGGCCGCCTGCCCGAGCGCCGCGCCCGCCACGGGGAGGTGGTCCTTGTCCAGGAAAACGGGCCGCCAGCGCGGGGCGCGATCCTTCCGGTCCGGGATGGAGCGCGAGAGGACCACGGAGAACCTCGGGACAAGGGGGAAGAAAAGAGCCGCCAGGGCGGCGTTGAAGACCGTGTGGGCGTTCGCGACCTCGCGGGACGGATCCCCCATGAACTTCAAGCCGAAATGGCCCGCGAGGTAGAAGATCCCGAGGAAGACGATCGCGCCGGCCGTCTTCATCAGCATGTGACCCCACGCGACCCGCTTCCCCTCGGCGGCCAACCCCGATGCCGCCACGAACGCCACCGAGGTCCCGCCGACGTTCGCCCCGAGAACGAGGGGGAACGCGGCGTGCGCGGGGAGGACCCCCTGCTGTGTGAAGGCGATGAGGATCACGACCAGCGCCGTGCCGCTCTGGAACAGGGCGGACAGGACGACGCCCCAGAAGAAGGCGACAAGGGGCGCGCGCCCGAAGTCGGCCATCAGGAGCCGGAGACTCTCGATCCGCCCGACGTCGGCCGCAGCGGAGGAGAGGAGCTTGAGGGACAACAGGATGAACCCGAAGCCGAGGATCCCCTGCCCCACGGACCGGGCCTTCCCCTTCCGTCCCCAGAGATAGAGGATGACCCCGACCATCAGAACCGGGAACGCCGCCTGGTGGATGCGGAACGACAGGACCTGGACGATCAGCGTGCTCCCGAGGTCGGCGCCGAGGACGGCGTAGAGGGACTGGGCGAGGGGAAGAGGGGCGATCTCGGCGAACGAGATGAGGAGGGCGACGACCGCGCCCGAGCTCTGGAGGAGGGCTGTCCCGGCGACGCCGGCGCCGAACGCCCGGAGATGCCCTCCCGGCGCCCCCCAGAGGGCTTTGAGCCCTGCCCCGAAGGCCAGCTCGAACCCCTGTCCGGTGAGGCGCACGCCGTACAGGAGCAGGAAGACGCCGCCCAGGACCTGCAGGAAGAGGGTATCGCTCATCCCGGGATGATCAATCAGAACAGGGCGGCGGCAAAATCGGAGGGGTCGAACGGGCGCAGGTCCTCCACCGACTCCCCGACTCCGATGAACCGGATCGGTGCCGCGACCTCGCGCGTCACCGCCAGGACCATCCCGCCCTTCGCCGTCCCGTCGAGTTTCGTGAGGACCAGCCCCGTCACGCCGGTGAACTCCCGGAATGTCCGCGCCTGGACGATTGCGTTCCGGCCGTTGGTCGCGTCGAGCACGAGGAGCACCTCGTGCGGCGCCCCCGGGACCTCCTTGCCGATGACGCGGACGACCTTCCGGAGCTCCTCCATGAGGTTCGACTTCGTGTGGAGCCGGCCGGCCGTGTCGATGAGGACGGCGTGCGTCCCGCGGGACTTCGCGGCGCGGAGCGCGTCGAAGGCGACGGCGGAGGAGTCGGATCCCTCCTTGTGTGCGACGATCTCCGCCCCGACCCGCTCGGCCCAGATCCTGAGCTGGGCGATCGCAGCCGCGCGGAAGGTGTCTCCCGCGGCCAGGAGCACGGAATGGCCGTCCTCCCGCATGTGGTAAGCGATCTTGCCGATCGTGGTCGTCTTCCCCACGCCGTTGACCCCCACCACGAGCACGACGAACGGGTGCGGGGGGACGACCCGCAAAGGGACGGTCCAGGGGGCGAGCGTCCCGGCCACCATCCGCCGCAGCTCCGCCCGGAGCTCCTCCGCGTCGCGGAGCTTCCCCCGGCGCCACGCGCCCCGAAGGGCCCCGACGTACTCCGCCGCGAGGTCCGGGCCGGCGTCCGCCAGGATCAGCGCCTCCTCGAGTCCCGCCAGGACGTTTTCGTCGACGGGGCCGATCCCCCTGGTGATCGCCCCGACGTTCATGGAAAGGAGCTCCCGGGTCTTCCCGAGCCCGGACCGGAGGCGGGAAAAGAAGGAGTCCTTCGGCTTCTCGGGCGAACCGCTCACCGCGAGGTCCAGGTTCCCTTACGCGGCGAACCGCACGGAGACGACCTTGGAGATGCCCGGCTTCTCCATGGTGATGCCGTAGAGCACGTCGGCCAGCTCCATCGTCCGCTTGTTGTGCGTGATGAGGAGCGTCTGGTAGTTCGCCGACATCTCGCGGACGAGGGCGTTGAAGCGGTCGATGTTCGCGTCGTCGAGCGGGGCATCCACCTCGTCCAGGAGACAGAACGGGGACGGCTTGACGAGGAAGATCGAGAAGATGAAGGCGATCGCGGTCAGCGCCTTTTCGCCGCCCGAAAGGAGGTTCAGCGACTGCAGCTTCTTCCCCGGCGGCTGGGCGACGATCTCCACGCCGGTCTCGAGGAGGTCCTCCTCGTCGAGGAGCTTCAGGAAGGCCCGCCCCCCGCTGAAGAGCTTCGGGAAGAGCTCCCCGAACGTCTCGTTGATCCTCTCGAACGCCCCGGCGAACCGCTCCCGCGTCGTCCGGTTGATCTTCTGGATCGCCTTGGCGAGGTCATCGAGCGACTTCTCGAGGTCCGCCTCCTGGGCGGACAGGAACGCATGTCGCTCCGAGAGCTCCCGGTGCTCCTCGATGGCCCCCAGGTTCACGTCGCCGATCGCGGACATCTTTCCGCGGATCTCTTCGGCGCGCGCCTCCCGCGCGGCGAGCTCCTCCTCGCCGTCCCATTCGGGAAGCGGGAGGCCGTCCGCGTGGATCTCGTATTTCTGGTAGACCTGGTCGTCGCGGTTCGAGAGCGCCATCGCGATCCGCTGCTCCTCGAACCGGAGATCCGACAGGCGCCCCTGGCCCGCATCCTCCCGCTTCCGGCTCTCACGGATCTCCTGCTCCAGCGCATTGGCGGACGCGCGGGCTTCCGCATCGGCGCCGAGCCGCCGGTCGATCTCTTCCTGCCGCGCGGCCTGCGCCATGGACGCCTGCTCGATCGCGGCGCGCCCGGCTTCGATCTCCGCGGCCAACAGGACGGACCGTTCCTCGTGCGACGCCTTGCGCGCCTTCCGCTCCTCGAGCGCGGACCGCTTCCCGGCGAGCGTCTCCCGGTGCCCCGCGAGGACCGTCCTCTCCGAGACGTCCTTCTGCTCGAGCCCCGCCAGCTCGACCTTCGCCGCGTTGAGGGCTTCCCGCGCCTCCTCCATCCGTCCCCTCGCCGCCTCCACCTCGGCCGCCAGGAGCCGCACCCGCTCCTCCTCGGCGCCCCGCGCTTCCTCCGTCTCGCGCGCCGCGTCCTCCGAGGTCCCGAGCTCGGCCGTCATCCGTTCCCGTTCCGCCCGGTGGTGCTCCCGGTCCTGCTCGAGCTCCGCGATCCGGCCGCCCGCCTTCGAGACCGCCTCCGAGAGGACGGCATGGCGCTGCTTCACATCCCCGAAAGCCTTCCCGCGCTCCTCCCGGAGCCTGAACATCTCTTCGCGTCGCTCCTCCAGGAGAACCCGCTCCCGCCGGAGCGCCTCCTCCTCGGCCCGGGCGCGCGCCGCGGCGGCCGACAGCTCTTCGGTCTCCCGTTCGAGCTCCCGGATCTCGCGCTTCCCGGCGAGAATCCCCGCCCCGTCCGTCTCCTGCGCGCCGCCCATCAGGATGCCGTCGGCCGTCACCAGATCCCCTTCGAGGGTCACGTAGGTGTTCCAGACTCCGTTGCGGTTCCAGAGGCGGACCGCGCAGTCGATATCCCGCACGAGGAGGGTCCCGCCGAAGAACCCCCGCACGAGCGCATCGCACCCGGCGGGCGCGCGGACGAGATCGCAAAGGGGGGCGATGACGCCTTCCTCCCCGCCGTCCGCGGCTTCCTCATCGCGACGGCGCAGGGAGACGGGGACGAAGGACACGCGCCCTTCGCGCGTCTCCTTCAGGTACTGGAGGGCGGAGAGCCCTTCCGCGTGGTCGCGGACGACGATCGACTGGACCCGCTCGCCGAGGACCGCCTCGACCGCCCTTTCGTACGGCGCGTCGGTCTCGATCAGCTCTCCCATCACCCCGAGGGGCGCCCCGGCGGATTCCCGCGACCCGTTTTCCCCCCGGTAATACTTCAGGACCGCCTTGACGCCCGAGGTGGTCCAGTCCCTCTCCCCGTAGAGCCGCGAGAGCGCGGAGAGACGCGAATCGGCGGCCGCCAGCTCCCCTTCCGCTCTCCGGCGCGTTTCCACGACGGCGTCCAGGCGGGCATTGACCTCGTCGAGGCGCCTCCCCGCTCCGTCCCACGCGGCCTGGGCCGACTCGAGCGCCTCCCGCGCCTGCGCAAGCCTCTCCGACGCCGCCCGGAGCTCGGCGTCCAGACGCCCCGCCTCGTCTCCGGCCTCCGCGATCCGCTCCTCGAGGCGCGCCAGCACCCGCTCGTTCTCCTCGAGCAGCTTCCGCAGCGATTCGGCCGAGGAGCGCGCGCTCGAGTGGAGGGATACGCGGACCGCCCAGTCGGACCGGGCCCGCTCGAAGAGTTCCTGCGCCTTCCGGTATTCCTCCCGCGCCGTTTCGGCGGCGGCTTCCAGCTCCGCGTTCCTGTCCCGCAGGGAGGACAGCGCGGATTCCCGCGTTGACGCCTCGGCCTCCGCAGCCGCAACCCGCTCCGCCAGGACAGCGATGTCCGACTCCAGGGCCGCGATCTCCAGGGCCGTCTCGGCGATCCTTGCGCGAAGCTCTTCCGCCCCGCGGATCTTCCCTTTACGCTCCTCCTCGCTCCGGCCGATCTGTTCCTTGAGTGCCGAGCACGCATCCCGGAGATCCCGCAGCGCCGCGTCGGCCTCGGCAAGCCCGAGCCGGAGGGCTTCGAGCTCCGACTCCCGGTTAGCGGCCCCGGCACGGACCGCGGCCAGTTCCGCCTCCGCCTCCGCGCGCTCCGCGGCGAGCCCGGCGGCTTGCGCCGTCAGGGCCTGGCGCCTCCGCGCCGCGATGGCCAGATCCAGGCTTTTCAGCTCGTCCCGGAGCGCCTTGTACCGCTCCGCTTTCCGGACCTGGCGGTCGAGGCCCCCGAGCTGCCGCTTCACCTCCTCGTGGATGTCCCGCACGCGGGCCAGGTTCTGCCGCGTGCTCTCCATTTTCCGTTCCGCCTCTTTCTTCCGGACGCGAAACTTGGCGACACCCGCGGCCTCCTCGATGATGAGCCGCTTGTCCTCGGGCCGGGCGTTGACGATGGACAGGATCCGGCCCTGCTCGATGATGGCATATCCGCGGGCCCCGGCCCCCGTGTCGAGGAACAGCTCCGCAATGTCCTTCAGGCGGCTAGGGATCCGGTTGATGAAGAACTCGCTCTCGCCGTCGCGGAAGGTCCGGCGCGTGACCTGGATCTCGGAGTAAGACTCGTAGCCCGGCGGACCTCCGCCGTCCTCGTTGCTGAACGTAAGGGTCACTTCGGCCATCCCGAGGGGACCCGCCGCATCCGAGCCGGCGAAGATGACGTCCTCGAGCACCTTGCTCCTGATGAAAGACGGGGCGTGCTCCCCGAGGACCCACCGGATGGCGTCCACGATGTTGGATTTCCCGCAGCCATTGGGCCCGACGATCGCGGTGATGCCGTCGGAAAAGTCGAAGGTGGTCTTGTCGTAGAAGGATTTGAACCCGAACAGTTCCAGTTTCTTGAGCTTCATCGCCCCCCGCGCCGGTGCCCCCTCGAAAAAACGGGCGCAATATCAACATCGTGTATGTCCCACCGGCTTGAAACCCAATATATAGTGCCCAGGGGACGATGTAAAGGCAAAAAAGGCGGCGGACCGTTCGGGCCGCCGCCTTCGCTTGGTGGGAATAGCTCCTACTTCTTTCGGGTTGCCGCCGCCTTCTTCGCTTGAGCCTCCCTGTAGGCCGCCTGTGCCGCCGCAAGGCGCGCAATGGGCACCCGGTACGGCGAGCAGGAGACGTAGTCGAGTCCGACGCGATGGCAGAAGTCAACCGACTTCGGGTCCCCGCCGTGCTCGCCGCAGATCCCGACCTTGAGGTTGGGCCGCGTGGCCCGCCCCCTCTGCACGCCCATCGCGACAAGCTGCCCCACGCCGGCCTCGTCGAGCGTCGCGAAGACGTCGCCGTCGAGGATATTTTCGGGGCGGCTCGTGTAGGTCACACGGCACACGGCGCAGGACAGGTCCTTCTCGAGCGTCGTGCCGCACTTCGGGCACCGCTCCGACCGGCTCATGTAATACTGGATGAACTTCCCCGCGTCGTCGCGCGAGAACCCGAACGCCGTCTGCGTGAGGTCGTTCGTCCCGAAGGAGAAGAACTCCGCTTCGCGGGCGATTTCGTCGGCCGTCACCGCCGCGCGCGGCAGCTCGATCATCGTGCCGACCGTGTACGGGAACTTCATCTTGTATTTCCTCATCGTCATCTCGGCCGCCTCGACGACGATCTCCTTCTGAGCCCGCATCTCCGAGACCACGCTGACGAGCGGGATCATCACCTCGGGCTGGACGCCGACCCCTTCCTTCCGCGCCTCGCAGGCGGCCTCGAAGATCGCCCGGGCCTGCATCCGGCTGATCTCGGGGAACATGATCCCGAGCCGGCAGCCGCGCAAGCCCAGCATCGGGTTGAACTCGTGGAGCTCCTCGACCCGCGCCAGGAGCCGCTTCCGCTCCTCGACGATCGACTTGTCGGCATGGAGGAGCTCGAGCTTGGTCACTTCGACCATCAGCTCCTCGCGCTTCGGGAGGAACTCGTGGAGCGGCGGGTCCAGCAGCCGGATGGTCACCGGATGCCCCTTCATCTCCCGGAAGAGGCCCTTGAAGTCGTCGCGCTGCATCGGGAGGAGCTGCTCGAGCGCCTTCTCGCGGTCCTCCCGCGTCCTGGCGAGGATCATCTCCTGCATGATGGGGATCCGGTGCTCGGCGAAGAACATGTGTTCCGTGCGGCACAGGCCGATCCCCTGGGCGCCGAACTCGCGCGCCACGCGGGCGTCGCGCGGCGTGTCGGCGTTCGCCCGCACCTTGAGCCGCCGGAGCCCGTCGGCCCAGGACATCAGCGTCCCGAAGGCGCCGGTCAGCTTCGGCGCGATGAGCGGGACCTCGCCCAGGATGACCTCGCCGGTGCTCCCGTTCAGGGAGATGGAATCCCCCTCGTTCAGCACCCGCCCGCCGACGACCATTCTCTTTGTCGTCTCGTCGACGTCGATCTCCTCGCACCCCGCGACGCACGTCTTCCCCATCTGGCGGGCGACGACCGCCGCGTGGGAGGTCATCCCGCCCTTGGAGGTCAGGATCCCGCGCGCCACGTCCATCCCGTGGATGTCGTCGGGGCTCGTCTCCTTGCGGACCAGGATCACCGCCTTCCCGGACATCGCCCACTCCACCGCCGTGTCCGCATGGAAGACGATCGCCCCCGTCGCGGCGCCCGGCGAGGCCGGAAGACCCTTCGCGATCACGTCCAGCTTCGCCTTCGGATCGATGACCGGGTGGAGCAGCTGGTCGATCTGCTGCGGCTCGAGGCGCATTACCGCCTCTTCCTTCGTGATGAGCTTCTCCTTGACCATGTCCACCGCGATCTTGACCGCCGCGGTGGCCGTCCGCTTGCCGCTGCGGGTCTGGAGCATGTAGAGCTTCCCGCCCTCGACGGTGAACTCGAAGTCCTGGACGTCCTTGTAGTGCTTCTCGAGCTTGCCCGTGATCTTGAGGAGCTGCGCAAAAACCCCGGGCATCTCCTTCTTCAGGTCCTTGATCTGGCGGGGCGTCCGGATTCCCGCGACGACGTCCTCTCCTTGCGCGTTGACCAGGTACTCCCCGTAAAATTCCATCTCGCCCGTGGCGGGGTTCCGCGTGAATCCGACGCCGGTCGCGCAGTCGTCGCCCATGTTGCCGAACACCATCGCCTGGATGTTGACGGCCGTCCCGATGTCGTCCGGGATCCCGTTCGCCTTCCGGTAGTACCTGGCGCGGTCGTTGTTCCACGACTTGAAGACGGCGTCCCGGGCCATCTCGAGCTGGACCATCGGGTTCTGGGGGAACTCCTTCCGGAGCCGCTCCTTGACGGGCACCTTGAACTTCGCGCAGAGGTCCTTGAGGTCCTCCGCGGTCAGGTCGACGTCGAACTTCGCGCCGCGCTCCTCCTTCTTCCGGGCGAAGATCTCCTCGAAGCGCTCCTTCGGGATTCCCAGGACCACGTCCGAGAACATCATCAGGAAGCGCCGGTAGGAATCGTAGGCGAACCGCTCGTTCTTCGTCCTCCGCGCGAGCGCGACGACCGTCCTGTCGTTGAGCCCCAGGTTGAGGATCGTGTCCATCATTCCCGGCATCGAAAACCTGGCCCCCGAGCGGACGGACACCAGGAGCGGGTTCTCCGGGTCGCCGAACCTCTTGTCCGTCTCCTTCTCGAGCCGCCTGATGTAGGGGGCGACCTCCTTCCTCAGCTCGGGCGGGACCTTGCCGCGGTTCCTGTAGAACAGGTTGCACGCCTCCGTGCCGATGGTGAAGCCGGGGGGGACGGGGATCCCCAAGCTGGTCATTTCGGCCAGCCCCGCGCCCTTGCCGCCGAGGACATCCTTCATCCCGCCGTGCCCTTCGGCCCTCCCCCCGCCGAAGAAGTAAACCCGCTTGGTGGTCATCCGCGTCTTCCTCGCTTTCCGGATTATTTGGTCTGCCCCGCGGCGACTCTCGAGAAATCCGCCACGGCCGCGAACTGGCTGGAGAGCGCTTTCAGCAGCGCGAGCCGGTTGTTCCGGACCTTCTGGTCCTTGGCCATCACGAGGACTTTGTCGAAGAAGGCGGCGACGACGGGTTGAACCCCCGCCATCTCGCGGAACGCTTCCGCATACCGGCCGCTCCGGGCGGCGGCGGCAACCCGCTTCGAGACTTCGCGCACCGCCTCGGCGAGCACCCGCTCCTCGTCGTGCTCGAAGAGGGCCTCGTCGACCGAGGCCGGCCCCGCGGATCCCTTGGTGATGTTGATCGCCCGCTTGAACACTTCCGCGAGCGGCTCGAACGCCGCGTCGGACCGGAAGGCGACGAGCGCGTCGAGCCTCGCCCGCAGGTCGACCATGTCCGTGAGCCCGGCGGACAGGACGGCGTCCGCGAGATCGGACGGCGTCCCCTTCGAGACCCACAGGTTCTGGAGGCGCGCCGCGATGAACTCCATCACCTTCTTCTTCACCTCGCCGGCCGGCGCCTTGAGCTTCCCCTGGAGCGTCGCCAGGGACCGGTCGACGAGCCCTTCCAAGGGCACGCGCAAGCCTCGGCTCTCGAGGATGGCGAGGATCCCGAGCGTGTGGCGCCGCAGTCCGTACGGGTCGGCGGTTCCCGTGGGGATCAGGCCGACGCCGAAGCAGCCGCACACCATGTCGATCTTGTCGGCGATCGCGACCGCCGCCCCCACGTCGGTGGAGGGGAGCTCGTCCGACTGCCCCTTGGGAAGGTAGTGTTCGTAGACCGCCTGGGCGATCTCCTCCGGCTCGCCCGTCCTGCGGGCGTAATCGCGCCCCATCACCCCCTGGAGCTCGGGGAACTCCTTGACGACGCCGGTGGTCAGGTCCGCCTTGGTGAGGAACGCCGCGCGGCGGCACGCCTCCGTCTTCGCGGAGAAGCCGATCGACGCCACGTGGCCGGCGACCTCGGCCATCCGCTCGACCTTCTCCCAATACATGCCGAGGTCGGCCTGGAAGAGGACGTTCTTGAGCTTCTCGGCCCGGTCGAACAGCGGCCGGGCGAGATCGTCCTGGTAGTAGAACTCGGCGTCGGAGAGCCGGGCGCGGATGACCCGCTCGTTTCCCGCGACGACGACCGCCGGGTCGGGGACCTCCATGTTCGAGGCGAAGGCAAAGCCCGGGAACAGCTTCCCGGAGGCGTCCCCGAAGACGAAGTACTTCTGGTTGTTCCGCATCGAGGTGATGAGGATCTCGCGCGGGAGCGCCAGGTACTTCTCCTCGAACCGCCCCATGAGAATCACCGGGTACTCGACGAGGTTCGCCACCGTCTCGACCAGCGGCTCGTCCTCCACCCACTTCATCCCGATTTTCTTCTCGACCTCCCGGATCCCGGCCCGGATCCTCTCCTTCCGGACATCGAGGTCGACGAAGACCTTCGCCGCGGAGAGCGCGTCGAAATAGTCCCCGGGCTTCCCGAGGGCGATGGGGCCGGGACTCATGAACCGGTGTCCGTAGGTGGTGTTCCCGGCGGTCACGTCCCCGAAGGTGAACGGCAGGATCTGCTCCCCGTAGAGAGAGACGATCCAATGGATCGGTCGCGCGAACCGGACATCGAGGTCGGCCCATCGCATCGACTTCTTGAACGGGATGGTCGGGATCCAGTCGGCGACGATCCGGGGCAGGATCTCGGCGACCGGCCGGGCCGCCAGCGACCGGACGGTGCCGGCGTATTCCCCCCGGTCGGTCGGGAAGATCTCGATGGCGGAGACGTCGATCCCCTGCGCCTTCGCGAACCCCAGGGCCGCCTTGGTCGGCTTTCCCGCGGCATCGAAGGCGACGCTCTTCGGCGGCCCGAGGACCGTCTCGCGGGACGCCTCCTGGCGGTCCGAAAGCGCCCGGATGATGTAGGCCAGCCGCCGCGGCGTCCCGCAGATGTCGACGCGGTCGAAGACCAGCCGGTTCTTCTTCA
>JAMDBZ010000049.1 GCA_023488945.1 Deltaproteobacteria bacterium | reverse complement strand
ACGAGCGAGCGTGGGCGCGGAGCCGGTTCGGCGTCGAGAGGCCGCCCGAGTACGAGATCTGAGGGGGAAACGGCGCCCGTGATCCGGGGAGGGGTGGTTGGACCATTCCACGTTCATTAATATAGGAAGGATCTCCCGCGACGAGATCGCGCGCCTCACGAGCCGGCTCGGCGGGGAACCGCCCGAGAAGGTGCTCGCTTGGGCCCTGTCCGAATATCACCCCGGCGTGGCGCTGGCGTCGAGCTTCAGCATGGAGGACATCGTTCTCATCGCGATGATGGTCGGGAGCCGGCCGGACGCCCGCGTCTTCGCCCTGGACACCGGGCGTTTGAACGAGGAGACGTACGAGGCCGCGGAAGGCCTCCGCCGGAAGTTCGGCGTCCGGATCGAGTGGCATTTCCCCGACCGGGCCGCGGTGGAGGAGCTCGAGAGGACCAAGGGTCTCTACTCGTTCCGCGATTCGCTCGAGAACCGCCACGAGTGCTGCCGGATCCGGAAGGTGGAGCCGCTTTCCCGCGCCCTCTCGGGGTTGCGCGCCTGGATCACCGGGCAGCGGCGGGCCCACGGCGTGACGCGGGCCGGTCTCTCCGTGTTCGAGACCGACGGCGCGCATGGCGGGATCCTCAAGATCAACCCGTTGGCCGACTGGACGGATGATCAGGTGCGGGGGTACGTCCGGGAGCGCGACCTGCCCTACAACCGGCTTCATGACATGGGATATCCTTCCATCGGGTGCGCCCCCTGCACCCGGGCGGTCCGGCCCGGCGAGGATCCCCGCGCGGGGCGGTGGTGGTGGGAGCGCCCCGAGCACAAGGAGTGCGGGCTGCATGGCCGTTCCGGGCCGCTCCGGACGGGCGGCGGGAAGGAGCAGGCCCCGAAGCGGAAGGAACGGAAGGCGTAAGAAAGGGAAGGACGTGACCTGATGGATCATCTCGACGCGCTGGAGAACCAGAGCATCTACATCTTCCGGGAGGCGTTCCGGAAGTTCCGCAACCTGGCGATGCTGTGGTCGATCGGGAAGGATTCGACGACGCTTCTGTGGCTCGCCCGCAAGGCGTTTTTCGGCCGTGTGCCGTTCCCCCTCGTCCACATCGACACGACGTTCAAGCACCCCGTGATGATCGAGTACCGGGACCGGATGGCCCGCGAGTGGGGCGTGGAGCTTCTCGTCGGGAAGAACGAGGAGGCGCTGTGCGCAGGGATGCACCCCGACAAGGGGCGGTTCATCTGCTGCAACGCCCTCAAGACGCAGGCGCTCCAGCAGCTCCTGGACCGGCACGGCTTCAAGGGGATCTTCCTGGGGATCCGCCGGGACGAGGAGGGGTCGCGTGCCAAGGAGCGGGTCTTCTCGCCGCGGGACAAGAACTTCGAGTGGAACTACAAGGACCAGCCGCCGGAGCTGTGGGACCAGTTCAACACCTCCTTCGGGGCCGAGACGCACGTCCGGATCCACCCGCTTCTGTCGTGGACCGAGCTCGACGTCTGGCAGTACATCCGGAGGGAGGGGATCCCCATCTGCCCCCTCTACTTTGCGAAGGACGGGAAGCGGTACCGGTCGCTCGGCTGCGTGCCGTGCAACTTCCCCGTGGAGTCGAACGCTGCGACCATCGACGAGATCGTCGAGGAGCTGAAGGTCACGAAGACGCCGGAGCGGGCGGGGCGGGCCCAGGACCACGAGGCGGCCTACACGATGCAGAAGCTGCGCTCGCTGGGTTACATGTGACGCCGGGAGGGGACCGATGAGCGTATCCGATACGCTCCGCATCGTCATCGCGGGGCACGTCGACCACGGCAAGTCGACCCTGATCGGGCGGCTCTTCTACGACACGGGGTCGCTCCCCGTGGAGCGGTACCGGGAGATCGAGCGGACCTGCCGGGAGCAGGGACGGGAGTTCGAGTTCGCCTACCTCATGGACGCCCTCGAGGAGGAGCGCGAGCAGAATATCACGATCGACACGGCGCAGAGCTTCTTCCGGACCGCGAGGCGCCCCTATGTCATCATCGACGCGCCGGGGCACAAGGAGTTCCTGAAGAACATGGTTACGGGGGCGGCCGCCGCCGACGCCGCGATCCTTTTGGTGGACGGGACGGAAGGGGTCCGGGAGCAGACGCGGCGCCACGCCCACATCCTGTCGCTCCTGGGGCTGCGCCAGGTGGCGGTGGCGGTCAACAAGATGGATCTCGCGTCGTACCGCCGCGAGGCGTTCCACGAGGCGGAGGAGGAGATCCGGCGGTTCCTGTCCTCGGTGGGGATCGTCCCGTCCTACGTCATCCCCATCTCGGCCCGGGAAGGAGACAACATCGCGCGTTCCTCGGAACGGATGCGGTGGTACGCGGGGCCGACGCTCCTTTCGGCGCTCGATTCCTTCACCCCGACGCCCGAGCCGACCGGTCTGCCGCTCCGGTTCCCCGTCCAGGACGTGTACATCCAGGAACGGAAGCGGATCTACGCCGGGCGGGTCGAGTCGGGCGAGGTTCGCCCGGGCGACCGCGTCGTCTTCGCCCCGTCGGGGAAGGCGGCGCGGGTGCGCTCGGTGGAGAAGTGGGGCAAGGGGTTGCTCCCCGGGGCCGCGGCGGGGGAGTGCGTCGGGATCACCTTCGAGGAGGAGCTCTTCCTGGAGCGGGGCGAAGTCATGGGGCGGGAGGACGAGCCGCCGCGCGGGGCGAGGGAGATCGGTGCGTCGCTGTTCTGGCTCGGGAACGAGCCGCTGCGCCTTAACGGCCGATATGTCCTGAAGCTGGCCACGTCCGAGACCGAGGTGACGCTCTCCGCCGTCACGGAGAGGCTCAACTCCTCCACGCTGGAGGTGATCGAGCGTCACGCCGAGAGGGTGGAGAACCTCGAGGTCGCCAACGTGACGTTCCTCGCCTCCCGCCCGATCGCGGCGGATACCTTCGAGGAAAACCCGCGGCTGGGCCGGTTCGTCGTCTCGGTCGGGGGGTTCGTGGCGGGAGGCGGAATCATCCGGGAGGCCCGGGCCGATGCCGCCGGAGGGCACGCCCGGCTGATCCGCCTCGACGCGCGTCTCGCGACCGAGCCGGACGGCAACCTCGTGGACCTGTCGCACGAGGCCGGCCCCGTGGAGTTCTCCGTGTCGCCCGGGTTCCTCGACCGGCTGGCGGCCGGCGAGCGGGTGGCGATCAGGCTCCGCACGGCCGACCACCTCGATACGGTGGCCCGCCTGGCGTTCGGATACGGCCTGTCCTTCGAGTTCCGGCGCAACGATACCGGGCCGGTGGCGGTCCTGTTCCGGGACCGGCCGGTGCGCGGAGCGGCGCCGGAGGATGCCGGCCCCATGATCTGAGCCGGACGATGGGCGCCCTGATCCCCGGCGGCCCGGCCCGGTTCCCGTATCCGGCCTCGGCTCCTCCGACAAGTCTCGAACCCCGGCGAATCATGATGTAAACTCAAGCATCCGATGTGTCTCGAAAGGGGGTGATCTCCGTGGCGGATTCGATGGTTCGGTCCTGCGCCTTGCGCTGAGGCGGCGGGCGCCCCGCCGGTCGGCGGGGACATGGATGCGGCTTGCGATTCTCCACGAAATCCAGAATGGAGGTCATTCCCTATGCATGGACTGCGCGGGTCGGGAGGCCGCTCCCGCCCTGAGGCGTCGTCTCGATTTCCCCTTGCCGCGCTTTTTGCGGTTTCCTTTTTCTTCGCTTTCCTTTTGAGTGTCAAACCATCTCCGGCCGCGGAACGGCGCGTGGCCGTCACGGTCGACGTCAAGCTCGCCGCGCCCGTCAATGCTCATCGTGTCAGGCTCTGGATCCCCTATCCGATGTCGGACGAAAACCAGCAAATCACCGATGTCGCCGTCACCGGGAATTACTCGGCGCTGGGCGTCTACCGGGAGGGGGCGTTCGGCAACCCGATCCTGTACGCCGAATGGAACGTCCCGGCGAACGGGAGAACGCTCACCTATTCGTTCCGGGCGGCCCGGAAGGAGGTCGTGACGAAGCCCGTGCCGGGCAAGGAACCGCCGATCGCGGGGAAGGAGCTTGGGAAATTCCTTGCGCCGACGGTTCCCGGCGGGGTGGAAGGGGCCGTGAAGGAATATTCCCGGAAGATCACCTCGGGGAGGAAGACGACGCTCGAAAAAGCGAAAGCCGTCTACGACTGGATCGTCGACAACATGCGCAGGGACCCCGGCGTGAAGGGGTGCGGCCTGGGAGACGTCCAGGCGATCCTCGGCACGCTGGGCGGCAAGTGCGCCGATATCAGTTCCGTATTTGTGGCCCTGGCCCGTGCGGCCGGCATCCCCGCCCGGGAGGTCTTCGGGATCCGTCTTCCGGAGGGGAAGGAGGGCGACATGACCAAAGCCCAGCATTGCTGGGCGGAATTCTACCTCCCGGGCATGGGGTGGGTCGTCGTCGATCCCGCGGACGTGCGGAAGGCGATCCTCGAGAGGAAGCTCACACTGGAGGAGGCGAAGCCGCTGCGGGAGTATTACTTCGGCGCGGTCGACGAAAACCGGATCGCCTTCGGCACCGGCCGGGACATCGTCCTCAACCCGCCGCAGGCCGGGGGGCCGTTGAACTACTTCATGTACCCGTACGCCGAGGCGGACGGCAAACCGCTGAACGAGGACCTGTACGGGTTCAACATCGGGTACACGATCCGGCACAAGGACTTTTGACCGGAGGGGAGAATCGGGGGCGGCGTGCGTTCGGCGCGCCGCCCGCCGGAATTGAATCGCGATACCCGTTCCGCTAAAATGAGGGCACATCATCGTTGCGGAGCGGGAATGACGGCGCGAACCGGGATCGTCCGCATGGGGCTTGCCCTGGTTTTGCTTGCGTCCGCGCTTCACGGATTGGCGGAAGGAGTTTCCCCCCTGGATCCGGCTCGGGCGTTCTGTGCGCCCCGGGAGACCTTCCTGGCGCCGGCCGAGGTCCCCCGATCGGTCGCGGACCCGCCCGACGGCGAGGAGGACGATTCCAACCCGATCCTCCCGATGGAGTTCGGAACGCCCGCCGTCTCGTTCGTTTCCCCGGCGCTCGCCGCGTCGGGGGTCGTCTGTTCTTCCGACGTTCTCCTTTCCTCCGACTACCGCACCGAGGTCTTCCGTCCCCCGACAGCCTGATCGTCCCTTCGTTCGACGCGTTCCGAGCGGTCCAACGTTCCATGAAAATGGCAACCGGAACGACTTCCCGCCGTGGAAGTCGCGCTGTGATGGAGGACAACGGGATGAAGGAATACACCTACACGGTCATATTGATGCCGTCCGGGAGCGGAAGCGGCTACCGCGCGGTCTGCCCGCTCGTGCCCAAGTGCATGGCGCGCGGGGAAACGAAGGAGGAAGCGGTCCGCAAGCTCCGGGCGATGCTCGACCGCCGTCTCGACCGGATGATCGCCAGGGGGGAGCCGATCCCCGACGTGGGTCGCTGCAAGCGGACGGTCCCGGCGTAATGCGCGCGCGGGGCGCCCCGATGCCGGAGCGCCCCGCGCAGTCCTTGGCAAGGTTCGCGCGGGCCGAACGGACCCGCGTCCGCCCGTCCATATCCGCCGAAGCTCAACGCGAGGAGAAGTGCCGCGGGTTTCCTCATCCCCGCCGGACCTCCGGTTGTCCGCGAAAGCGGTCCCCTCGCAGCTCCCGATTTTGTACATTTGTTCCATGGAGATGTTATGATTTGTACAGGAGGGCGACCGGATGAAAATGCGGCGGGTGAAGATCAATCATCTCTCGATTACGGAGGCGCGCGAGAAACTGACGCGGCTCGACCGGATCCTGCGGCCCGGCGAAGCTGTCGAGATATCCCGGCGAGGGAGGCCCTTCGCCCGGCTCGAGCTGCTTCCGCCGCCCGATCCGGCGGCGGGGGTCATCGAGATCATCGGGTCCCTGCCGTCCGGCAAGGGGAAGAAAAAGCGGGTCGCGGCCCGATACAAGGATCTTCTCTACGGCAAGTCCGGGAGGTAGGGGGGGGTGTCCCGTTTCTCCGGCCACCGGCGCGTCTTCGCGGACGCCGGCTTCCTGATCGCCCTGTTTTCCAAAAGAGACGACCTCCACGAGCGGGCGGAGGAGCTCTTTCGGGACGCGGTCCGGGAACGGGTCGAGATCCATTCCTCCTGGCCCGTTGTCGGGGAGGCGGTCACGCTGCTCTTGTACCATTATGGATATTCGGAGGCCGCGGCCGTGCTCAAGGCGCTCCCCGGCTTCCGGGTCCACGCGCCGGCGGAGGCGGAATTCCGGTCGGCGGCCGCGCTGTTCCCGCGGCACGCGGCGGGGAGGAAGGTTTCCTTCGTCGATCTCCTGTCGTATTCCATCGTCACGGGGCGCCTGAAGGGGATCCCGGTGCTCTCCTTCGACGCCGATTTCCCGGCCCTCGGGATGACGGTGATTCGGTGAGATGGCCATGGCCGGGCGCATCCTCTTCATAGACGACGACCGGGCGGGCCGGGAGGTGGCCCTCTTCAATCTCCGGAAGGCCGGCCACGAGGTCACCGCCGCGTCGGACGGCCGGGAGGGCCTGGCCGCATTTTCCGCCGGGATGTTCGACCTCGTCATTACCGACGTCAAGATGCCCGGGATCTCGGGGATCGACGTGCTGAAGGCGGTGCGCCGCCAGGCGTCGGACGTCCCCGTCCTCGTCATCACCGCGTTCGGGAACGTGGAGACGGCGGTCGAGGCGATGAAGGAAGGCGCCTACGACTTCATCGGGAAGCCGTTCCACCGTGACCAGCTTCTCCTCGCGGTCGGGAAGGCGCTTGAGCGGAAGCGGCTCGCGACCGAGGTCCGGACCTTAAGGATCCGCGCGACCGGCGTCGAGCGGGAGATCGTCAGCGTTTCACCCGCGATGAGGCGGGTCCTCGAGGTCGCGGACCGCGTCGCGGCGACCGACGCGACCGTCCTCATCACGGGGGAGAGCGGGACGGGGAAGGAGGCGGTGGCCCGCCGGATCCACGTCCGGTCCCCCCGTGCCGAGGGGCCTTTCGTGGCGGTCAACTGCGCGGCGATCCCCGGGGAGCTCCTGGAGTCGGAGCTGTTCGGGCACGCGCGCGGGGCGTTCACCGGCGCGGTCCGGGACCGGCTCGGCCGGTTCCGGCAGGCGTCCCGGGGGACGTTGTTTCTCGACGAGATCGGCGAGATTCCGTTGTCCCTCCAGCCGAAGCTGCTTCGCGCGCTCCAGGAAAAGATAGTCGATGCGGTCGGAGGCGACCGGCCGATCCCGGTCGACGCAAGGATCGTGGCGGCCACCAACCGGGACCTGATGGAGCGGATCCGCGAGGGGACGTTCCGGGAGGACCTCTACTACCGGTTGAACGTCGTCGAGATCCACGTCCCGCGGCTGCGGGAGCGCCCGGAGGATATCCCGCCCCTGGTCCGGCGTTTCCTTGAAGAGCTGGTCGCAGACAGGGAAATCGCCGTGCCGCCCGCCGTCATGGAGGAGCTTGCGCGCCGGCCGTGGCCGGGCAACGTCCGGGAGCTCAAGAACGCCTGCGAGCGGATGGCCATCCTGTGCCGCGGCAACGAGGTGTCGGCGGAGGACCTCCCGCCTTCTCCCCCGGGGACACGCGCCGGGGATGGATCGCCCGAGGCGGCGGTCGACGACTGGCCGCCGCTTCCGCCCGGAGGGTTGTCCCTGGTGGATCTCGAGAAGAAGGTGATCGAGCGCGCGCTTCGGCTCAAGGGGGGCAACATCACCCAGGCGGCCGCCTTCCTGCGCGTGCCGCGGCACATCCTCGTCTACCGGATCGAGAAGTATGGAATCCGACGGGACGCCTGAGAAGGGAAGGACCGGTCTGGCCGCAGCCGTCGTGGATGACCTCCGGGCCGTCTTCGCCCCGAAGGTGGTCCTGTCGGCCTGGATTCCGTCCCTCGTCATCACCATCCTGCACTACCGGACGGGGGAGCAGCACGCCTGGGTCCACGACGTCCTGCGCCGCCTCTATTATCTCCCGATCCTGTTCGCCGCCTTTTCCACGGGCGTCAGGGGGGCGATCGCGCTCTCCGTCTTCGCCTCCCTCATCTACTTTCCGCACGCCTTCACGAGCATCGTGGCGCAGGATCCGGGCAATGCCCTCGAAAAGGGGCTCGAGATCGTTCTCTACAACATCGTGGCGGTGGTTGCGGGGCTCCTCGTCGACCGGGAGCGGCGCGAGCGGGAGAAGCAGGAGCGGCTGGCCGGAAAGCTGTCCGATGCGCTCGATGAGCAGCGCCGGATCGAGTCCCAATTGATCCGGGCCGGCCGGCTCGGGGCGCTGGGAGAGCTGACGGCGGGGATCGCGCACGAGATCAAGAACCCGCTCCACGCGATGAAGGGGACGGCCGAGATCCTGCGCGATGTCATCCCGGAGGGGGCGCCCGAGCGGCGGATGCTCGACATCCACATGGAGGAGATCGACCGCCTGGCGCAGACCGCGGACCGGTTCCTCTCGTTCGCGGCGCCGGCTCCCTCGGAGCGGCGTCCCCTCGATATGCGGGAGGTCGCGGAACGGGTGGGGTCCCTGGTGGAGACCCAGGCGCGCCGCGAAGGGGTCGCCACCGCCGTTCGTCCTTACGGGGGATCCGCGCCGCCGTCCGTGATGGGCGACCCCGACCGCCTGGCCCAGCTCCTCCTCAACATCGCGATCAACGCGGTCCAGGCGATGGCGCCGCGGGGCGGCGGGCGGCTGGAGCTCTCCGTCCATCGGGAGAAACGGGGGGAGCGGGAGTTCGTCGCCACGCGCGTCGCGAACACGGGGCCGCCGATCCCGGAGGATCATCTCGAGCGGATCTTCGACCCCTTCTACACGACCAAGGACGGGGGCACGGGGCTGGGGCTGTCGATTTGCTCCCGCATCGCCGACCAGCACGACGGGGTCCTCTCGGTGCGGAACCTGCCGGACGGCGGGGGGGTGGAGTTCTCGCTCACCCTTCCCGCCGGCGGAGAGGCCGGTGGCTGACGACAGGTCGCTCTCGGAAGTCCATTCGACGGTGGCGATCCCGGAGGCGCGGGGGTTCCTGCGGCGCCTCCTCGCCTTCGCCGGACCGGCCTACCTCGTCTCCGTCGGCTACATGGACCCGGGGAACTGGGCCACCGACATCGCCGCCGGCTCCCGGTACGGCTACGCGCTGCTCTGGGTCCTGCTCATGTCCAACGCGATGGCCGTGCTCCTCCAGAGCCTCTCGGCGCGTCTGGGGCTCGTCTCCGGGAGGGACCTCGCCCAGGCGTGCCGCGACCGCTATCCGGCGCCGGTCAACGCGGTCCTGTGGATCCTGTGCGAGGTCGCCATCGCCGCGTGTGACATCGCCGAGGTGGTCGGGTCGGCCATCGGCCTGCAGCTTCTGTTCGGGATCCCCCTCCTGTACGGTGTGCTGATCACCGCCCTGGACACCTTCCTCCTCCTCCTCCTCCACCACGCGGGGATCCGGAAGATGGAGGCGTTCATCGTGGTCCTCATCGGGACGATCGGCGCCTGCTTCCTCGTCGAGATCCTCCTGTCCCGCCCGGACGGGGCGGGGATCCTCCGCGGGTTCATGCCGGCCCTGCCGGATTCCAGCGCCCTGTACTTCGCGATCGGGATCCTGGGGGCGACGGTGATGCCGCACAACCTGTATCTCCACTCCTCGCTCGTCCAGTCGCGCCGGGTGATCAAGACCGCGGGCGGAATCCGCCAGTCGCTGAAATTCAACCTCGTCGACTCCGTGGTGGCGCTCAACCTCGCCTTCTTCACGAACGCGGCGATCCTGGTCCTGTCAGCCGCCGTCTTCTTCCGGGCCGGCTACACCGAGGTCGCCCAGATCCAGGAGGCCCACAGGCTTCTGGCGCCGATCGTCGGGAACTCCCTGGCACCGGTCCTGTTCGCGGTGGCGCTCATCTGCTCCGGGCAGAGCTCGACCATCACGGGGACGCTCGCCGGACAGATCGTGATGGAAGGGTTCGTGAACATCCGGCTGCGGCCATGGCTCCGGCGGATGGTGACCCGGGCGCTCGCGATCGTGCCCGCGATCGCGACCATCGCCTGGTTCGGCGAGGGGAAGCTCGGGAATCTCCTGGTCCTGAGCCAGGTCGTCCTCTCCCTCCAGCTCTCCTTCGCCGTCGTTCCCCTGATCCACATGGTGAGTGACCGGAAGCAGATGGGAGCGTTCGCGGTCACGGGCTGGGTCCGGGCGCTGGCGTGGCTGTGCGCCGGGATCATCGCCCTCCTGAACGTGAAGCTTGTGGTCGATGAGGTGGGGGGGTGGATTTCCGTGGGCGGGACCGTCGGGACCGTGGCCCGGGCGCTCGTTTTGCCGGCTGCCGTCGCCGTGGGGCTTCTGCTCCTGTTCGTCCTGCTGGAGCCGTGGATCTCCCGCCGGAGGGTCCGGCGCCCGCCGGCGAGCGTCCACGGCGAGGAGGAGCCGCGGGAGATCGAGCCGGCCCGGCCGTTCCGGAAGATCGCGGCGGCGCTCGATTTCGGGCCGGCGGACGACGAGGTCCTGACGCGCGCCGCGTCGCTTGCCGCGGCCGCCCGTTGCCCGCTCCTGCTCATCCACTGCGTCGAAAGCGCCGGGGCGAGCGCGCTCGGCGGCGAGGCGGAGGACACCGAGAGCCGGAAGGACCTGGAGCGGTTGAGACAATACGCCGTGTCGCTCGGCAAGTACGACGTCGAGGTGGAAGTCGAGCTCGGGTTCGGCCACCCGGTCCGCGCCATCCCCGAAATCGTCGATCGGCACGGCGCGGAGCTCCTCGTCGCGGGAGCGCACGGGCACCGCGGCTTCGCCGACTGGCTCCACGGCTCCACGATCGACGAGCTCCGGCACCGCCTGAAGATCGCCGTGCTGGTGGTGGGCCGCCCGGGCGCCTGATTTTCCGGCCGACGCGCTGCCTCCATCCGGAATATTCTCCTCCCCATTCGACACTATTCTTCAAATCATCGATCCGGGGCGAAGGGGGGGCGCGGGGATCCTCCGCCAAGTTGGCGGAACAGCAAGTCATTTCGCCCGAGCCTCCCATGGCACGCCCGATGCAGCCCAATGCCGCCAGACATTCCACAAAAGGAGGGACTCGAAATGAAATCCCGCATTTTGACGATCGTGACGGTCGCAGCGGTGGCAACCATGATTGCCGGCGGCGCGGCGTGGGCGGCGGGGAAGAGCGCGCCCGAACAGGGAACCTGGCAATACCAGGAGGCGCTGGAGACCGGGAAACTCCCGGTGGGTTACTTCTCGGATGCCTCCGGGAAGAGCGCTCTGGCCAAGGGGAAGGACGTCGTGGTCGAAGTCGGCGGCCGACTCTACCGGGGGGGCATCGACACGCCGTAACCTGCCGAACCGCTCTCGAAGCGGTGCAAGGGGAACGGCGCGGCCGCCCGAAAGGGGACCGCGCCGTTCCCCTTCCCGCCGGAACTTCTCCAAACCTCCAGTCCCGGCTTCTTCCTTCCCGGTCACGCGGTGTTCGCCTCGTCGCCGGGCGTTCCCTCTCGTTATTCGGTCCGCGGCCCGGCACATCCTCCTCTGGCCTGTCGAATACTCCTCATTGTTTGAACAATATTCTTCGGACGACTTCCCCGATTCGTTCCGCCCGCGCGTTTTTTCCCATGGGACCCCTGGTTTTCCGGGATGTTGCCGTTCGTCGGACGCATTGGCACGGGGGCTGCTTTTACCCGCCCGTCAACCGGTCCGGAGCGGTTTCCCCGGCGAACTGACGAACGGAAGGAGAGGACAGTGAGCGAGAGCGGATATCGGAGGGAAGGAACACGAGGGCTTACCGGGAGAAGGCGGAGCGGGCGGCC
>JAMDBZ010000074.1 GCA_023488945.1 Deltaproteobacteria bacterium | reverse complement strand
CGCCACGGCCTCCGCATCGAGGTGGGCAGGGCCGTGGTCGTGAAGACCTCTCCCGAATTCGCGGCGGCGTATATCACCGGGAGCCTCCAGTCGTTTTCGGCGGGGGTCCTCGCGCGCGGCGGGGCGGAAGGCGGGGCCGCGCCGAGATGAAGGAGGCGCCGGCGCCGAACCCGATCCGGCACGGCGCTTGATGCGGTCGGGCGTAAGGGACAATCCCGGACGCCCAGGTGACGCGCGAGCAGACATCTTCGGTCGAGATTTTCCTGCGGCTGAGCTTCGTCGAGGGGTTTACGGCCCGGCACCTGCGTTTTCTGTCCGGGGCGCAGGGAGGGCTTCCGTTTCGCGGCGAAGGCGATCGCGAGGAAGGTCCCGGCGTGACCCGGCGGGCCGAAGCGGCCCTCTTGTCGCGCGAAGCGGGCGAGCGGGCCGATGCGGTCCGCTCCGCCTGTGCGAGGTCCGGGGTCGACATCATCCCGTGGGGTTCGGCGGAGTATCCCCGCCCGCTGCGGGAGATTCCCGACGCGCCGGTCGTTCTCTACAAGTCGGGCCCGGCGGTTCCCGGGGCGGAGGCCGTGGCGATCGTGGGAAGCCGGGCGCCGACCGGCCCGGGGTGGGAGTTCGCCCGTGAGCTGGCCCGTGAGCTGGCGTTCGCCGGGGTGACCGTCGTGAGCGGGATGGCGCGGGGGGTCGACGCGGCGGCCCATACGGGGGCCGTCGAGGCCGGCGGGAAGACGGTCGCGGTCCTCGGATGCGGGGTGGATGTGGTTTATCCTCCGGAGGCGACCCGGCTCCGGGGGAGGATCCTCGAGGGGGGGGCGCTCGTCTCGGAGTTCCCCCCGGGGACGCGTCCCTTGCCGCGCCACTTCCCCCGGCGGAACCGGATCATCAGCGGGCTGTCCCGCGGAGTGATCGTGGCCGAGGCGCCGGAGCGGAGCGGCTCTCTCATCACGGCCCGGCTGGCGCTGGAGCAGGGGCGCGAGGTGATGGCCGTGCCGGGGAACCCGCTCTTCGCCCACACGGCGGGGAGCAACCGGCTCCTGAGGGACGGCGCCGCCCCGGTGACGGCGGCCGAGGATGTCCTCCTCGCGCTCGGGCTTGCGGGCGGCGTTCCCCCGGAAGCCGGCAGCCGGGAAGGACGGATCCTGGCGTTCCTGTCCCGCGAGCGCTCCGCGGACGAGATCTCCCGGGCGCTCGGGATCCCCCCGGCCGAGCTCTTCCGGTGCCTCCTCGAAATGGAGATGCGGAAATTGCTTGAAAGGACGGCGGGGGGCTATTATAAAAAATTGACCGATTTTTCCGCTGCTTCGGAGGAATGATGGCCAGGTCGCTCGTCATCGTGGAATCGCCCGCCAAGGCCAAGACGATCCAGAAGATCCTGGGCAAGGGATTCCAGGTCCTCTCGTCGATGGGGCACGTGATGGACCTGCCCAAGAGCCGGCTGGGGGTGGACGTGGAGCACGGGTTCGCCCCGACCTACGTCGTGATCAAGGACAGGAAGAAGACGCTGGGGGAGATCCTGACCGCCGCCCGCGGCGCCCGGAAGGTCCTCCTCGCCCCCGACCCCGACCGGGAAGGGGAGGCGATCGCGTGGCATATCGCCGAGTCGATCCGGTCGGGAGCCGGGGGAGGCAAGAGAAAGAAGGGCGCGAAGGAACCGGAGGCGAAAGCTCCTCCGGACATCGTGCGCGTCCTGTTCCACGAGATCACGAAGAAGGGAATCGCCCAGGGGATGGCGGAGCCGCGCGATCTCGACCGCCGGAAGTACGATTCCCAGCAGGCGCGGCGGATCCTCGACCGGCTCGTGGGGTATTCGCTCAGCCCCCTCCTGTGGGCGAAGGTCCGGCGGGGGCTGTCCGCCGGCCGGGTCCAGTCGGTGGCGGTGAAGATGGTCTGCGACCGGGAGCGCGCCATCCAGGCGTTCGTCCCCGAGGAGTACTGGTCGCTCACGGCCCGCTTCTCCGGGAGCAATCCGCCGCCGTTCCTCGCGAAGCTCGTCGAGGCCGGCGGGCGGAAGGTCCGTCCCCGGACGGAGGAGGAGACCGCCGCGCTCCTCAGGGCGGTGGAGGCCGGGCCTTTCTTCGTCAGGGACGTGCGGAAGAAGGCGCGGCGACGCAATTCTCCGCCTCCCTTCACGACCTCGAAGCTCCAGCAGGAGGCGGCGCGGACTCTCCGGATGCCGGCCTACCGGACGATGATGGTGGCCCAGTCCCTCTACGAAGGCGTGGACATCCCGGGCTCCGGACTGGTGGGCCTCATCACCTACATGCGGACCGACTCGGTCCGGGTCGCGGCCGAGGCGATCGAAGCCGTCCGGGACCACATCCGGGGGAAGTACGGGGAGCGATACCTCCCCGAGTCCCCCAACTTCTTCCGGAACCGGAAGTCGTCGCAGGACGCGCACGAGGCGATCCGCCCCACCTCGATGGACCATCCGCCTTCGTCCCTGAAAAAGATCCTGGGCCGCGACCAGATGCGGCTCTACGAACTGGTCTGGAACCGGTTCGTCGCCTCCCAGATGGCGCCGGCGGAGTTCGAGCAGACGACGATCGACGTCGCCTGCGCCCCGCCCGCGGGACCGCAGGAGGGATACCTCTTCCGGGCGAGCGGATCGATCCCCCGGTTCCCCGGATACCTCGAGCTGTACCAGGACAACGGGAAATTCGAGCCCCAGGCCGGCGCGGACGAGAAGACGAACGGCGAGAACGGCGAGGCGGAAAGGGGCAGCGACGAGGGGAACGTCCTCCCCGAGCTCTCGGTCGGGGAGCGGCTTGCGCTCCTTTCGATGATCCCCGCGCAGCACTTCACGCAGCCGCCTCCGCGGTTCACGGAGAGCGCCCTGATCAAGGAGCTCGAGGAGCAGGGGATCGGCCGTCCGTCCACCTACGCGGCCATCGTCAAGACGATCAAGGACCGGGGGTACGTCCGGCTCGAAGAGGGGAAGTTCATTCCCTCCGACCTCGGGACGGTCGTGACGCAACTGCTCGAGGAGAGCTTCCCCCGCGTGATGGACGTGGCCTTCACGGCGCGGATGGAGGAGGAGCTCGACCAGATCGAGGAGGGGGAGCGGGAGCTCGTCCAGGCGCTCGATGACTTCTACCAGCCCTTCTCGGAGGAGCTCGATCGGGCGAAGTTGGCGATGCCCCGCGTCAAGGAGGAGCCGATCCCCACCGGGATCGCGTGCGAAATCTGCGGGGGCGAGATGGTCATCC
This sequence comes from Deltaproteobacteria bacterium, assembly GCA_023488945.1. Next base: position 8,609 of record JAMDBZ010000074.1, on the reverse strand, counting down.
GGAACGGGCGCGCGGGGCGGTTCCTCGCCTGCCGGAACTTCCCGGAGTGCCGGAACACCTCCAACTTCCGCGAGACGCCGGACGGGAAGATCGAGCTCGTGAAGAACGAGGCGGCGGGCGTCGACTGCGACAAGTGCGGGAAGCCGATGGTGGTCCGCCGGTGGAAGGGGGCCCGGTATATCGCCTGCTCGGGCTACCCCGAGTGCAAGAACAGCAGGCCGTATCCCACGGGGATCAAATGTCCCGAGTGCGGCTCGGGCGAGGTGGTGGAGCGGACGTCGCGGGCGGGGAAGCTGTTCTTCAGCTGCTCCCGCTATCCCGACTGCCGGTTCGCTGCCTGGAACCGGCCCATCGCGGCGGCCTGCCCGGTCTGCGGCTACCCGGCGATGGCCGAAAAAGTCCGCCGCGGAGGCGGGACGGAGATCGTCTGCCTCCGCAAGGGATGCAAGGGGAAGAAGGGGGAGAACGCGCTCGACGTGGCGGGGTGAGGCGTGAAGGAGTACATCCTCGTCGTCGACGACGAGCAGAGCATCCGGCAGGTCCTGAAGATCCTCCTCGAGAAGGAGGGCTACGACGTCGACCTTGCGGCGTCGCGTGAGGAGGCGGAGCGGCACATCGGCTCCAACGCCTACGACCTCGTGATCACCGACCTGCGGATGGCGGAGCCGGACGACGGGCTCAAGGTCCTCCGCGCCGCGATCCAGCGGAATCCATCGGCCCAGGTGATCCTCCTGACGGCCCACGGGACGATCCAGGGGGCCGTGGAGGCGACCAAGCTCGGCGCGTTCGATTACATTTCCAAGCCTTTCGACAACAACGAGCTGCGCGCCCTCATCCGGCAGGCGCTCGACCGGAAGGAGAACTCGGCGGAGCGGCTCCGGCACCTCCGGGAGGAGGTCCGGGGGCGTTCGTCCTACGAGGGGATCACCGGCCGCAGCGAGGCGATGATCCGGGTCTTCGAGCTGATCGACCGGGTCGCCCCCACCACGGCCAACGTGATGATCCTGGGGGAGAGCGGGACCGGCAAGGAGCTGGTCGCCGCGGCGATCCACGCCCGGAGCGAGCGGAGCGGGGCGCCGTTCGTCCCCATCAACTGCGCCGCCATCCCCGAGACGCTGATGGAGAGCGAGCTGTTCGGCTACATGCGGGGAGCGTTCACCGGCGCCGTCCAGAACAAGAAGGGGCTCTTCGAGGAGGCGCACCGGGGGACGCTGTTCCTCGACGAGGTGGGGGAGCTGCCGGTGGGGATGCAGGTCAAGCTGCTCCGCGCCCTCCAGGAGCGGACCATCCGGCGGATCGGCGGGAACGAGGACATCCCGGTCGACGTCCGGCTGGTCTGCGCCTCGAAGCTCAACCTCGACGAGGAGATGAAGGCGGGCCGGTTCCGGGACGACCTCTATTTCCGGCTGAACGTCATCCAGATCGTCATCCCTCCGCTGCGGGACCGGCGGGAGGACATCCCCGCGCTCGCGACGCATTTCGTATCGAAGTTCTCACGCGAGATGGGCAAGGCGGTCACGCGGATCGACGGGGAGGCGATGCGGGCTCTGTTGGCCTACGACTACCCCGGGAATGTCAGGGAGCTCGAGAACATCCTCGAGCGGGCTGTCATCATGGAGACAAAAGATGTCATTTCCGTGGCCTCCCTTCCCCCGAACCTGACAAAAATTGTCACAAAGCCGGAATCGATCCCTCCCTATTACCCGGAAATGTTCGAGGGGGAGGAAGTGTCTATCGACGGGGCGATGGACCACCTGGAGAAGACCTTGCTCCTGCGCGCCCTGAAAAAGACGGGGGGGAACAAGACCGAGGCGGCGAAATTGCTCAATATTTCCTTCCGTTCCCTGAGATATCGCCTGGACAAGCACGGGATCGATTAAGAAGACGGCATAAAAGCTGCAGTTTCATCCTCCGTCTTCGGAAGATGGCGCTCGTGGAGGCGATTCGTGCGGAAAAACGAGGGGTTCACCTTGATCGAGTTGATGATCGTGGTGGCCATCATCGGGATTCTCGCCGCGATCGCCATCCCGAACTTCATGGGTTTCGTGAGCAGGACCCGCCGATCCGAAGCGAAATACAACCTGGAAGCGATCTACAAGGCTGAAGTTTCCTGGTTCGGAGAGAACGACACTTTCAGCAATAGTTTCATGGTGATACGCTGGAGGCCGGAGGGGGCGTCCTACTATACGTACTCCGTGGGGAACGAGTTCTACGGGAAAAGCGTGGCGATCAACCCGATGCCCGGCACCATCACGCCGGCGGCGGATACCCAATCGTTTTCCGCCTACGGCTGGGGGAACATCGATTCCGACTCCACGATCGATGTCTGGCACATCAACGAGCGGAAAGAGATGCCCAACGACGTGGATGACCTCCATACGTGAGGCCGGCACGGGGATTGCTGTTTTAATGAGGCAAAAGCGGATTCCACCTTCAGGAAAGGAGAAGGCCATGTTGAGAGGCAAGAAAGGGTTCACCCTGATCGAGCTGATGATCGTCGTCGCGATCATCGGCATCCTGGCGGCCATCGCCATCCCGAACTTCCTCAAGTTCCAGGCGAAATCGAAGCAGTCGGAGGCGAAGACGAACCTCAAGGGGATCTACACGGCGGAGACCGGCTATTTCGGCGAGAACAACGCGTACAGCGGGTTCACGGACGTCAACTGGGCGCCGGTCGGCACCGCCCGGTACCATTACACGCTGACCGGCGCCACGAGCGGTGGTCCCAATTCGACCGAGCAGGGGCTGACCCCGTCGCCCGGCACGGCGGCGTGGTCGACCTACCCGCCTGCCGTCACGACCTCGGCCTTCACGGCGGGTGCGGTCGGGAACATCGATAACGACCCGATGACCGACTGCTGGGTCATCACGGACGGGAACATCCTTGTTAACACGCAGAACGACGTGTAAGACTCCAGGTTGAAAGGGATGAAGTGGCTGGGGGGCGTTCCGGCGCCCCCCATCCTTTTTGTCCTCGCGCTGGGGATCTTCGGAATCGGGGGCGACGCGCCCCCGGCCACCTTCCTGATCCGCGCGACGGTTTTCGTCGCTTTTCTCCACCTCCTCTTCCGTTCGGAATCGTTCCGCCTCCGCATCAACGCGGTGGATGCCCTCCTCCTGGCTCTCTGGCTCCTCGGCGGGCTGTCGCTGGCCAGGGGCGGGTACCGGTGGATCTCCTACCAATGGTTCCTCCACCACACCGCGGCCCTTCTCCTCTACCTTCTCGCGCGGGCCGAGCTGTCCCGGGGAGACTCCCTCCCGCGTGCGGCCGCGCTGCTCGTCCTTGGTTCGGCCGCGGCCCAGATGGTCATCGTCGGTTTCCAGCGGGTGGCACTTGGCAACACGCGACCCCCGGGGTCGCTCGCGAACCCGAATTTCCTCGCCGAGTTCCTCGTCTACGCCATCGCCGTCGCCTGGGCATGGTCCGTCGCGGAAACGGGCCGAGCCGGCAAGGCGGCGCGGAGATGGCCGCTCCTGGTGATCCCGCTCGCCCTCGCCGGAATCTACCTGACGCAGTCGCGCGGGGGGCTCGTGTTGGCCTTTCTCGTGGGGGGGGTCCTCATGGCGGACCGGTTCGGGTGGAAGAAGGCCGCCGGGATCGCCGCAGTCCTGATCGCGCTGGTGGTGGTCGTTCCCAATCCCTTCCGGGGGCGGTTCCTCGGGGAAGGCGATCCCTTCGCGTACGAGCGGCTCGCCATGTGGAAGGCCGCTTGGAGGATCTTTGCCGAAAACCCCTGGGGTGTGGGGGTGGGGCATTTCAAGTATTACTGGCAAGTTTTCCGCGATCCGGTTGCGGGATCCATCGTCCGGTACGCGAAGTATGCCCAGACGCCGCACGATGAATTCCTGTCGCTCCTCTCCGAGCTGGGCATTCCCGGGGCGGCGGGGTTCCTCGGGCTTGCGGCCGTGGGGCTCGTTTCGCTCCGCCGCGCGTTCGAAAAGCGCGAGCCGGCCTCGCTGGGAGCGGCCCTGGTCCTCCTCGTCTCGTTCCTGCACTCGTTCATCGAGTACAACTACCACATCCTGGGGCTGCTCCTGCTCAACGCCGTCGCCCTGGCGATCGTCTCCGAACGGCTCTGGCCGGCGGTCCATGAGCGGGAAATCCGGCCCGGGAAGCTCGTCAAGGGCGCGGCCGCGCTGTTCCTGCTTGCGATGGCGGCCTATTCCGGCATGACGCTCGGGGGGACGGTGCTGGAGGGATTCGGCCTCAGGGCGTTCCAGGAGGGGCGCATGGAGAAGGCCGCGCGGTGGTTTGTCCGTGCGACCGCGGCGGATCCATGGCGCGCGACCTACCCCGACGACGCGTCGGCGGCCGAGTATCGCCTCTTCGAGGAAGGCGCGGGCGAGGGCCGGCTGTTCCACGCCCTCGAGCTGGAGCAGGAGGCGAATCTCCGGAACCCGCTCGATTACCGGTACCTTGCCAGGCTGGGGTTCCTGTTCTCCAAGGTCGTCGAACACGTTTCGCCGCCGGCGCGCGGAGCGGTGGTGAGCGCCTCGCTGCGTTGCTATGACCGGGCCATCGAATGGAACCCACATGGCGCGGACCTTCGGTACCTGAAAGCCGTCGTGCTCAAGATGGCGGGCCGTCCCGACATGGCCCGTCCCGTGGTCGAGGCCATCCTGGCGGACGAGCCGCGCTATGTGCCGGGATGGGTCCTCCTGGCCGAGTTGCGGGAGCGGGAGGATCCGGCCGGCGCCCTTGCGGCGTACGAGAAGGCCTTGGCGATCCACCGGGAGTACAAGGACCGGGCGACGGAATCCTACGAAAAGGAATTCCTCGCCCTTGATGATAAAATGGTGACCGCCCGAATCGACTCGTTGAGGTCCAGGCTTCGGAAATGACGGCGCGCCCGCACCCGGTGGTGTGGCTCCTTCCCTTTTCTCTCCTTTCCCTGTCGGCCCTTTTCTCCGCGACGCTCCTGCGGCCCGGCGGGACGCCCGCGGCTCGCGAGACGGGGGCGGCACGAAGCGGAGAGGTGCGGCTCGCACTCAGCCGGCACCCCGGGTTTGCGTTCGGCTTCCGCAACCTGCTTGCCGATGTGACGTGGCTCGAGGCGGTCCAGGTTTCCGGGGCCCGCCGGATGACGAGCGCGGACTACGACCGGCTCGACCTCCTGCTCCGGACCGTCAACGACTTCGACCCGCGGTTCCTCGTCCCCTACCTGCTGGGCGGGATCATCCTGGGGGACTCCCCGGACCATGTCCCCCAGGCGCTGGCGACGCTCGCTCGGGGGCAGGCCCGGTTCCCGGGAGACTGGCGGTTCCCGTTCTACACCGGCTACATCGAGTATTTCTCGAACGGGGATCCCCTGGCGGGCGCCAGGGCGCTCGAGAAGGCGTCCCGGATCCCGGGAAGCCCCCCCTATCTCCCCCTTCTGGCGGCACGGATGTTCGCGGAGGGCCGGAAGCCCGAGACGGCGCTGGCCTTCCTCCGGAGCATGGCGGAGCAGGAGACGAACCCCGCGCGGCGCGAGGCGCTGGTCCGGCGGATGCGCGACGTCGTCGTGGAGAGGGACATCCAGTCCCTCGAGCGGGCCGTCGAAGCCTATCGCAGGGGGCACGCCGGCGCCGTCCCGCCGTCGCCGGAGGATCTGGTCGCCGCGGGGTTGATCCGGAGGGTTCCCCCCGAGCCTCACGGCGGCCGGTACCTCGTTCTCCCGGACGGTTCGGTCCGGAGCGACCGCGTCACGGGCCGGCTGAAGGTGTTCCGTCCGAAATGAACCCGGCGGCGCCCGTGATCGAGATGGCAGGGGTGACGAAGTCGTACCCGACCGGTTTCTTCCGGAAGCGTGTGACCGTCCTGTCGGACCTCTCGCTTGCGGTCGGGCGGAACGAGATCGTCGGGTTCCTGGGGCCCAACGGCGCCGGCAAGACCACGACGATCAAGATCCTCACCCACCTGGCCTTCCCCGACACGGGGCGCGTATCCTTGTTCGGCGAGGAGCCCGGCCGCGCCGCGGTGCGCCGCCGGATCGGGTACATGCCGGAGCAGCCGTACTTCTACGAGTACCTGACGGGCGGTGAGTTCCTCGGGCTGTGCGGGCATCTGGCGGGGCTCCCGCGGCAGGAAATCCGCGCGCTCTCCGCAACGACCTTGTCTCGCGTGGGGCTCGACGGGGCGGGCGGGACCGCCATCCGGAAATACTCGAAGGGAATGATGCAGCGGCTCGGGCTCGCCCAGGCGCTCCTGCACGACCCGGAGCTCCTCATCCTCGACGAGCCGATGTCGGGGCTCGATCCTGTGGGGCGTGTCGAGGTCCGGGACCTGATCCTCGATCTCAAGCGGGCCGGGAAGACGGTCTTTTTCAGCACCCATATCATCTCGGACGTCGAGGCGCTGTGCGACCGGGTGATCATGCTCCGGAGGGGGAGAAAGGTCGCGGAAGGGTCGATGGAGGATCTCGTCGGGGGGGAGGGAGTGCAATACTTCGAGCTCCAGTTCGCGCCCGTTCCTTCGCCGGAATGGCTCGCGGCCGCGGGCCTGCCCCCCGGCAGCGGCTCGGCGGCCGGGAACGCCTACGTCCTGCGGGCCGCCGACGACGAGGACGCGAACCGGTGGATCGCGAAGTTCCGCGAGGGAGGGGCCCTTCTCCGGTCGTGCGTGCCGGTCCGGAAAGGGCTCGAGGACATCTACGTCGAGCAGGTGGCGGGCGGACGGCGCGGCGACGTTGAAGGCGGAGGGAGCCGGTAGCGTGGGAGGCCGGATCCTGTCCATCGCGGCGAACACGTTCCGGGAAACCGTCCGGAACAAGATCCTCTACGGGATCCTCGCGTTCGCCCTGGTCGTGATCGGCCTCACCTGGTTCCTCGCCAGCCTCTCGGTCGGGGAGATGACGCGGATCATCGCCGACGTCGGGCTCGCCTGCATCCACGTCTTCGGCGTCGTCATGGCCGTGTTCCTGGGGATCTCGCTCGTCAGCCGGGAGGTGGAGCGCAAGACCGTCTATCTCATCCTGTCGAAACCGGTCCCCCGGTGGGAATTCGTCGCGGGGAAGGCGGCCGGCCTCTCGGGGACGCTGGCGCTGATGACGCTCGCGATGGCCGCGGCGCTGTTCGCGATCCACGCGGCCTACGGCGGGAGCGCGGAGCCCGGGATTTTCGTGGCCTCTGCGGGGATCTTCATGGAGCTGGTGCTGATCGTCTGCCTCGCCTCCTTCTTCTCGACCTTCACGACCCCGATCCTCTCCGCCATCTTCACACTCTCGCTTGTCCTCATCGGGCACATCTCGAAAGACCTGGTCGTCTTCGGGGAGCGGTCGTCCTCCGCAGCCCTCCGGTGGGGAGGACGCTTCCTGTTCTACGCGCTCCCCAACCTCGAGGTCTTCAACTGGAAGAACGCCGTGGTATACGGAGAGGCCCGGTCGCCGGCCCTGATCGCGGGAGTGGGGGGCTACTTCGTGTTCTATTGCGCCGCGGTCCTGCTCGCCGCCTGCCTGATCTTCTCGCGGAAGGACCTCAAGTGACGGCGCCGGCGGACTGGCGGGGCCTCGTCGCGGTCGGCGGGTCGTTCCTCGCGTCGCTTTTGCTCTCTCTCTACCTGACGCCGATCTTCCGCGATTCCGCCCGCCGGTTCGGGATCCTCGACCGGCCCGATGGCGGGCTCAAGACCCAGAAGGAGCCGGTCCCGTACTTCGGGGGACTGGCCGTCTTCGCGGCGGTCCTCATCCCGATCGCCGTCTTCCTCCGGTTCAGCGACAAGCTCTCCGGGCTTCTTCTGGCCGCCTCCATTATCGTCCTCATCGGGCTCATCGACGACATCGGGCGGCTCTCCCCGCGCATCAAGCTCCTGGCGCAGGTGATCGCCGTCTTTCTCATGCTGAAGTCGGGGATCCGGATCCGGATCGAAGCCCTCCCGCCGCTGGCGTGCGTCGCCCTGACCTTCCTCTGGATGATCGTCCTGGTCAACGGATTCAACCTGATCGACGTGATGGACGGGCTGGCGGCCGGCGTCGCCGCCGTCTCCTCCGCGGCGCTCGCCTTCGTGTTTTTCCTCCAGGGAGAGACGATCGGCGTCGCGCTCTGCCTGTCGCTCGCCGGCGCGCTGCTCGGGTTCCTCCGGTTCAACAGGCCGCCGGCGCAGATCTATCTCGGCGACGCCGGCTCCCTCCTGGTCGGCTTCCTCCTGGGAGGGCTGGCGATGGAGGCGGACTACACGGCGAAAAATCCGCTCGGCTGGCTGACCTCCCTCGCGATCTTCGCGGTCCCCCTGTTCGAGATCCTTTTCGTCTCATCCCTGCGGCTCCGGCGCGGCGCCTCGATCTTCATCGGAAGCCGGGATCATTTCAGCCTCCGCATGCGGAAGTGGCGGTTGTCCACCGGCCAGACGGTCTTTTGGAGCTGTGCCGGCGCCGCCGTCTCGGCCTTCATCGGCATTGTCGCGATGCACGTTCGGCCGGCCCCCTCGCTTGCCTGGTACGGCTCGATCGTGGTCCTGTTCCTCGTCGTGGCCGTCTGGCTGAAGGCCGTCGACATGGGGCTGTGAGGCGGCGCGTGATCGTCGTCATCGGCGGCGGAGTGGCGGGGCTGGCCGCGGCGAGGACGCTTGCGGCGCAGAGGGCGCCGTATCTCGTGCTCGAGCGGGAAGCGGAGCCGGGAGCTTGATGCGCGGG
>JAMDBZ010000060.1:5414-12033 GCA_023488945.1 Deltaproteobacteria bacterium | reverse complement strand
AGGGTCCCGGGAAAGGACCTGCTGGTCGGCGCCGGGATCTACGAATAACGGGTCGGAGGGAAACGATCGTGGGGGCCGCGGGCAACCGTGGCCCTTTTCGTTTAGTGCGCCAGGCATGGCGCGCAGCGCCATGCCTGGCGCTATCAGGTCCGTTGCTGTTGCGGACCGGGCGCCCGTCGGAAACGGTGCGTTACTTCGCCTCCTCCGCCTCGAGGAACCGCTCCGCGTCGATGGCGGCGCGGCATCCGCAGCCGGCCGCGGTCACGGCCTGGCGGTAGACGTGGTCGTGGACGTCTCCTGCGGCGAAGACGCCCGGAACGCTCGTCTTCGACCCGTCCCGGACGACGATGTATCCTTTCTCCAGCTCGAGCTGCCCCTCGAAGATCCTGGTATTCGGATCGTGGCCGATGGCGACGAAGACCCCGTCGGTCTTCCGGGTCTTCTCGATGCCCGTTTTGACGTTGCGGATCCGGGCGCCTGTGACCTCGTTCTTCGCGGGGTCGAGGATCTCCGTGATCACGGTGTCCCACAGGAATTCGATCTTCGGGTTCTTCCGGGCCCGGTCGGCCAGGATCTTGGAGGCGCGCAGCTGGTCCCGCCGGTGGACGATCGTGACTTTCGAGGCGAACCGGGTCAGGAAGATCGCCTCCTCGACGGCCGTATCGCCTCCGCCGACCACCAGGACCTCCCGGTCGCGGAAAAAGGCGCCGTCGCACGTCGCGCAGGTCGAGACGCCGCGACCCAGGAGCTTCCTCTCCGATTCGAGTCCGATCATCCGGGCCGAGGCGCCCGTGGCGACGATGAGGGTGGCCGCCTTGTAGCTGTTCTCTTCCGTCGTGACGGTGAACGGCCTGTTCCGCAGGTCGACGGCCGTCACGGTTTCGGCGCGGTACTCGGCGCCGAACCGCTGTGCCTGCCGCTTCATGAGATCGACCAGCTCGGGCCCCAGCACCCCGTCGGGGAATCCCGGGAAATTCTCGACCTCGGTTGTGAGGGTCAACTGGCCGCCCGGTTCCCGTCCCTCCAGGACGAGGGGGGAGAGATTCGCCCGGGCCGTGTAGATGGCGGCGGTCGATCCGGCGCAACCCGATCCGAGGATGATGACCTTCCGCACCATCGCGCGTCCTCCACGGATATTGAAAGTGTTTTCGAGTGTGCGCCGCCGGCGCGACGGTTGTCAAGACGCGAACCGCCCTTCCGGCTGCGGGAGGCGTCTGGCCTGCCGAGACCGAATCCCGACCGCGCGGGCAGGCATCTTTCCGTTGGAAGAAAACGTGATCCCGACGGGGACAGGGACATCGAAAGGGGGAGCGGCCATGTGCAAGACGTGCGGCTGTGAAGGGAAGAAGTGATCCCGCCGCGATGAGCGGCATTACGTAAGGACGGGAGGGCAACCGCTCTCCCGTTTTTATGTGCGCCCGGCGGGAAGATCCGCGGTACCATCGGAACCTGTCGGGAGGTGTCATGGGGCGGTCCGAAGGAAAGATCCAGGGGGCGTGCGAAAACGCGATCGCGAAGGCGGTCCTCTCGTGGTTCGACCCGGCGGCGCGTCCCATGGCGTGGCGGGAGAAGAGGGACCCTTACAGGATCTGGATCTCCGAGGTGATGCTCCAGCAGACGACCGTTGCCGCCGTCGCTCCGTATTACCGGCGGTTCCTCGATGCGTTCCCTTCCGTCGAATCCCTTGCGCGGGCCTCGCTCGACAACGTCCTGAAGGCCTGGGAAGGGCTGGGGTATTACGCGAGGGCGCGCAACCTGCACGCGGCGGCGCGGATCCTCGTCGCCGACCGGGGCGGACGGCTTCCGGAGACCGTCGAGGAACTGGTGACGCTGCCCGGCATCGGCCGGTCCACCGCCGGGGCGATCGCCGCCATCGCCTTCGGCCGGGACGCGCCGGTCCTGGACTCCAACGTGAAGCGGGTCGTCGCGCGGCTCTTCGGCATCGAGGAGGATCTCGCCCGGGCCGACGTCCAGCGGACCTTGTGGGATCTTTCCGGGAGGCTCGTCCTGCCGGGACGGGGCCGGGAAACGGCGCTCGCCTTCATGGACCTGGGGGGTCTCGTCTGCACGCCGCGGAAGCCGGACTGTCCCGCTTGCCCGGCAAAACGCCATTGCAGGGCGCGCCGTTCCGGGAAGGAGGAGGCGATCCCCTTCAAGCCCGCCCGCGCGAAACGCCCCCGTTTCGTCGTGGCCATCCCGATCATCGAGGACGGCAGGGGACGCGTCCTGATCGGGCGGCGGACCGATGACGATCTGCTGGGCGGGCTCTGGGCGTTTCCCGGCGGGAAAGCGCGGGACGGGGAAACGCTGGAAGGGGCTGCCCACCGCATCGCCGTCGAGAAGACCGGCCTCTCGGTCGAGGTCTTCGGTCCGATCGGCTCCGTCGACCACGGCTACAGCCACTATGCCGTCACGCTTCACGGTTATCGATGCCGCAGAAGGAATGGCCGTCTCCGGCCCAAAGGGGCGTGGCGATGGACCAGGCCCGAACGCCTGCGAGACTACCCGTTCGTCCTCAGCAACCGGAAGCTCGCCGCTCTCCTGTAAGGGGTCGGACAGCGCCGCGCCTTTGCACAGGAGAGCGGGGATGAAAGGCGGGAGACGCGATGAGCGGGCCGACCGGCGGTCCCGGGCGGCGATGAAGGTTTTCTTTGCCGGGCTTTTCAAGTAAATATAAGAGTTGCAGGCGACTTCCGATGACCGCGTGCCCGGCGGTTCCTTTCGCGGGCACGGAAAGGATCAGACGATGAAACGAGCCTCGACCCTCATTGCCCTGTCCCTCGTCGCACTCTTCACGGCATTCCCCGTGTTCGCCGGGGAGATCAAGATCGGGCTCATCACGCCCCTGTCGGGCGACGTCAAGACGTTCGGCGAGTCGGTGCGGAACGCATTCGAGCTCGCCGTCGCGGAGGCCAACGCGAAGGGCGGCGTCGCCGGTATGAGGATCACCTACGTCGTCATGGACGACCGGAACGACCCCACCGAGGCGAGCAACGCGGCGAACTTCCTCATCAACCGGGAACGCGTCAAGGCGATCGTCGGGTCGGTGACCTCCAAGACGACCATCCCCGTGTCCGACCTCGCGCAGAGCGGGAGGATCCCGACCATCACCGGGACGGCGACCAACGCCAAGGTCACGGTGGCCGACGGGAAGCGGAAAGACTACATGTTCCGCGCCTGCTTCATCGACGACTTCCAGGGAGCGGTCATGGCCCGGTTCGCGCGGGAGACGCTGAAGGCGAAGACGGCCGCAATCCTCTACGACGCCTCCAACGACTACTCCAAGGGGATCGCCGGCGTGTTCCGGGCGGAGTTCGCGAAGAAGGGCGGAAAGGTGAACGCCTTCGAGTCATACGGCAAGGACGACGTCGACTTCTCGGCGCTGCTGACAAAGGTCAAGGAGGCGAAGCCCGACGTCATCTTCCTTCCCGACTATTACAACAAGGTCGGGCTGATCGCGAAGCAGGCGCGAGAGCGAGGAATCCGGTCGATCCTGATCGGCCCCGATGGATGGGATTCCCCGGAGCTTGCGAAGGTGGCAGGAGACGCGATCGAGGGCGGGTATTTCTCCAATCATTACTCCCCCGAGGACAGGCGCCCCGAAGTCGCCGCCTGGGTGAAGAAGTACAAGGACAAGTACGGGCAGGTCCCCGACGCCCTGGGGACGCTCGCATACGACGCCACGAACATGCTCCTGGACGCGATCCGGCGGGCGGGGAGCGACGACCCGAAGAAGATCCGCGACGCCCTGGCGGCCACGAAGGGGTTCAAGGGGGTGACCGGTTCGCTCACGATGGACAAGAACGGCGACCCGATCAAGAGCGCCGTCATCCTCCAGATGAAGGGCGGCAAACAGAAGTTCGTGAAGGTCGTCAACCCGTGACCGGATGGAGTATTTCCTCCAGCAGCTCCTGAACGGCCTCCAGCTCGGCTTCGTCTACGCCCTGATCGCCCTGGGCTACACGATGGTTTACGGCATCGTGCGGCTCATCAACTTCGCCCACGGGGACGTCTTCATGGTCGGGGCGTTCCTCGGGTTCTACGCGATCGAGCGTTACCATCTTCCGCTGGCCGGCGTGTTCCTGCTCGCCGTCGCGGGGTGCGCCGCCCTGGCCGTCGTCATCGAGCAGGTCGCCTACCGCCCGTTGCGGCGCGCGCCGAAGATCGCCTCCCTCATCACCGCCATCGGCGTCTCCCTTTTCCTCGAATATTTCACGAGCCTTCGCCAGGTCTTCGGTCCCGACTACATTTCGTTCCCGCGCCCGTTCCGCGTCGTCACGTGGGAAGCGGGGGAGATCTCCTTCACCTCCATTCAGGCGATCATCCTCGCGGTGACGCTGCTCTGCCTCGCCCTGCTCCAGTACCTCGTCCGCGGGACAAGGGCCGGCCGCGCGATGCGGGCGGTCTCGCAGGATCCGGTCACCGCAGGGCTGATGGGGGTGGACGTCGACCGGACGATCACCTTCACGTTCGGCCTCGGGGCGGCGCTCGCGGGAGTCGGCGGCGTGCTCTACGGGATCGCCTACCCGCAGATCAACACGTTCATGGGGGTCATGCCGGGGCTCAAGGCGTTCACGGCGGCGGTCCTCGGCGGGATCGGGAACATCCCGGGCGCCGTCCTGGGCGCGCTCATCATGGGGGCGTCCGAGACGCTCACGGCGGCGTACCTCTCGTCGACCTACCGCGACGGGATCGCCTTCGTCATCCTGATCGCGGTGCTGCTGCTCCGGCCCGCCGGGATCCTTGGGACTCCCGGCAGCGAGAAGGTGTAGGGCCCCTTGCGCGCCTTCGCCGCCCGGTTCCTCGCCTTTGCCGTGGCGATCGCCATTCTCGGCGTCCTTCTCCACGGGATCGAGTCACGCGATCTCGTCAACCCCTATTGGCTCCAGATCTTCGAGCTGGCGTGCGTCGTCTCGATCTCGGCGCTGGGGCTCAACGTCATCTACGGGTACACGGGGCTCTTCTCGCTCGGACACGCGGCCTTTTACGGCATCGGAGCCTATGCCTCCGCCTGGCTCCTGAAGGCGTCGGGCGCCGATTCGCACCTCGCCTTCGCGGGGGTGCTCCTCGCGGGCGCCCTGATCGCCGCCGCCGTGGCGTTCCTCGTCGGGATCCCGGCCCTGCGGCTTTCATCCGACTACCTCGGGATCGCCACGCTCGGCTTCGGGATCATCATGAAGGTCGTCTTCGACAACGCGGACGCCTTCCTCCCGGACCTGGGAGGAGCGCGGGGGATGACCGGGATCGCGCGGATGACGAACGGCCCGTGGACGGTGGCGGCGCTCGGGATCGCGGCGGCCGTCGCCCGGAACCTCGTCCACTCGAGTTACGGGCGCGCGCTTGTCTCCATCCGGGAGGACGAGATCGCCGCGGAGGCGATGGGGATCGCGACGTTCCGTTACAAGATGATCGGTTTCGTCCTGGGGTGCGCCTTCGCGGGGCTCGCCGGCGGGCTCTATGCCCACCTGTACTCCTTCCTCCACCCGAGCAATTTCGATTTCTTCAAGTCCGTCGATGTCCTGATGATCGTCGTGATCGGGGGGCTGGGAAACATCAGCGGGACGCTGGCGGCCTCCTTCGGGTGGATCTTCCTTCTCGAGGGGCTGCGCATTTTCCTGCCGCCCGACGCCATCGAGCTCCGCTGGGTCCTCATCCCCGTCCTCCTCATCGCCACGATGCTCCTCCGGCCCCAGGGACTCTTCGGCTCATGGGAGCTGCCCGGGCTGCGGGGAGAGAAATGACGGCCCCGCCGATGCTCACGGTCCGGGATGTCAAGAAGCGTTTCGGCGGAATCCGGGCGCTCGACGGCGTCGACCTGTCGCTCTCCCGCGGGGAGTTCGTCGGGATCATCGGGCCCAACGGCTCCGGGAAGACGACCCTGTTCAACGTGATCACCGGGATCTACCGCCCCGACCGGGGGGAGATCGCGATGGAGGGAAAGGACCTCGTCGGTCTCCCGCCGCACCGGATCAACCGGATGGGGATCGTTCGGACCTTCCAGAACATCCGGCTGTTCCGAAACCTGACGGTTGCCGACAACGTCCGGATCGCCCGTCATCCGCACGTGCGGTATGGATTCCTGTCCGCCGTCGCCCGGACCGGGTCGTTCGACCGGTTCGAGCGGGAACTCCGGGAGGACGTGGAGGAGTTCCTGTCGATCTTCTCCCTTGCTTCGCTCCGGGACGAGAAGGCGGGAAGCCTGCCGTACGGAGAGCAGAAAAAACTCGAGATCGCGCGGGCGCTCGCGTCGCGCCCGAAGATCCTTTTGCTGGACGAACCGGCGGCCGGGATGAATCCCTCTGAGGTGGGGAGGCTGATGGATTTCATCCGCGAGATCCGGGAGCGGTTCCGGCTGACCATCCTGCTGATCGAGCACCGGATGCGGGTTGTCATGGGACTTTGCGAGCGGGTCGTGGTCATGGACTTCGGGCAGGTGATCGCGCGCGGTCTGCCGAGGGAGATCCGGGCCGACCCCCGCGTCCTGGAGGCATACCTCGGCAAGGGCCCGGGGATGGAATGAGGACCGAAAGAGATTCATGAGTACAGCGCTGCTATCTGTCGAAAATATCGTCGTTTATTACGGAAGCGCCTGCGCTGTCAAAGAGGTGTCCTTCCGTCA
>JAMDBZ010000060.1:0-5404 GCA_023488945.1 Deltaproteobacteria bacterium | reverse complement strand
TCCTTCCGGGTCGGCAAGGGAGAGATCGTCTCCCTCATCGGCGCCAACGGCGCGGGGAAGACGACGACGCTCCGCGCCGTCTCGGGGGTCGTCGCCCCCCGGAAAGGATCCATCGCATTCTCGGGGAAGGAGATTGCAGGCCTCCCGGCGCACATCGTGGCGCGCCTGGGGATCGCGCACGTGCCGGAAGGGCGCGGGATGTTTCCCGCCATGACGGTGATGGAGAACCTCCAGATGGGGGCCTATGCCCGGGCGGCCGCCGCGGACTTCGAGGAGAGCCTCACCCGCGCCTTCGCCCTGTTTCCCCGGCTCAGGGAGCGGGCGCGGCAACCCGCCGGCACGCTTTCCGGCGGGGAACAGCAGATGCTCGCCATCGGGCGGGCGCTCGTGGCGAGGCCGGAGCTCATGCTCCTCGACGAGCCGTCGATGGGGCTCTCCCCCCTCCTGGTGAGCGAGATTTTCGGGCTCATTGCGGAAATCAACAGGGAGGGGGGGACGATCCTCCTCGTCGAGCAGAACGCCTCCATGGCCCTGTCGGTCGCGCATCGCGCCTACGTCCTGGAGAACGGGCGGGTCGCGCTCGAAGGGACCGCGGCCGAGATGCGGGAGGACCCCAAGGTCCGCGCCGCCTATTTCGGCGACGCGGCGGACTGAGTGCTCCCGTCAATCCTTCCGCCGGGGCGAGCCGGAGAACAGGGCTTCCCTCTTGAACGTCCTGAGCAGGACGAAGATCGCCGGGAACAGGACGACGGCGCCGGCGAGGAGCGCCGCGAGAAGCGGTCGCAGCGTCGCGGGAGGAGCGGCCGCCGCCGCGATGGTGAGGTCCGGGCGGACGAGGAACGGGTTCTGGGCGAGGCCCCAGCCGAGGACGATGAAGGCGACTTGAGCGGCGGCGCAGGAGCGGGCCAACGGGTCGACGTGAAGGTGCAGGGCCGTGTAGGCGCCGATGGCCATGGCGGCCGCGCAGATCATGACCGGCGTCGACCAGGGGCTCTCCAGAAGCGCCTCCCGGAAGGCGGGCGCCCCGCGGCCGGCCAGGAGCGCCACCGTGACGGCCAGGAGAGCGACGACCCGCGCGGACCAGACGGCACGGATCCGGAAGTCTGAGCGCAGGCCGGGGTCGGTCGTCTCGAGAACGAGGTAGACCGCCGCGAGGTAGCAGAAAAGCGACAGGGCGAACAGCCCGACCGCGAGCGGGAAGGGGGCGAGCCACGCTTCGATCGGGGCGGGTCCCCGGTCCGTCAGGGCAGGGACGGATCCGCTCACCGCCGCACCGGCGGCGATCCCGAGGAACAGGGGCGTCGCGAGGCTCGTCCCCGCGAACAACGTCCCCCACCGGCTGCGGCGCTCCTCGCTCTCGAGGTGATACGCGTGGAACGCGAAGGCCGCGCCGCGCAGGACGATCCCGGCGAGCACGAGACTGAGGGGGACGAACAGCGCGGTCGAAAGGGCGGCGAACGCGCGCGGGAACGCCGTGAAGAGGACGACGACGGCGATGACGAGCCAGATGTGGTTCGTTTCCCAGATCGGTCCGATGGCGTGCGCCACGAGGAGCTTCTGCTCCCGGCGCCTCGCTCCCCACGCGAGAAGGTCCCAGGCGCCCCCCCCGAAGTCCGCCCCGCCCGTCAGGGCATAGATCACGAGCGAAACGAGGATTGCGGCTGCGGACAGAGTCGCAAGGTCCGGCATCGGCTACTCCGGTCCCGGGGCGGGCGTGGCGCGGTCCCCGTTCCCCGTCGGCGCGAGGCTGCCCGTCACCTCCCGCCGGAGCAGCCAGGCGGCCGACAGCCCCAGGGCCAGGTAGACGAGCGTGATGACCGCGAAGGGGATCGCGAGCCCTCCGACCGGCGTGACCGCCTCGGAGGTGCGCAGGATGCCGCGGACGGCCCACGGCTGGCGCCCCGTCTCGGTGACGAACCAGCCGGCCTCCACGGCGACGAGCCCCAGGGGGCCGGCGGCGGCCACCGCCTGGAGGAACCGCCGATCGAAGAACCGTCCGGGCCTCTTCCAGGCGCGCCAGGCGGCGACCAGGGAGACCAGGGCCATGACCGACCCGCACGCCACCATGACCTGGAAGGCGATATGGACCGGCAGGGGATTCGGGCGGTCGGACGGCGGAACGCCGTCGAGCCCCTTGACCTCGGCGTCGGGGTCGTGGAAGGCGAGGAGGCTCAAGCCCCGGGGGATCTCGATGGCGTACCGCGTCGTTCCCGCGGCGACGTCGGGGATTCCTCCGATGCGCAAAGGCGCTCCGCGCTCGGTTCGGAACTGGCCCTCCATCGCGGCGAACTTGACCGGCTGGTCGCGCGCCACGAACCGCGCGCTCAGGTCGCCGCTGAGCGGCTGGAGGAGGGCCGCTGCGCATCCCACCGCCAGGGCGATCGCAAGTGCGCGCCTGTGGAAGAGGTTCTCGCGGTCCTTGAGGAGGCACCAGGCGTGGATCCCCGCGACGGCGAAGCCGATCGCGACGTAGGCGGCCAGGGTCATGTGGAGCGTCTCGGTCTTCCAGGCCGGATTGAACATCGCGGCGAACGGGTCGACCTGTTCCGGGACGCCGTCGCGCAGCACGAAGCCTGCGGGGCTGTTCATCCAGGCGTTCGCCGTCACCACGAGGATCCCGGACATCAGGCCGCCCAGCGAGACGACGACGCCGGCGAGCCAATGCGCCGCCGGAGAGATCCGGTCCCACCCGTAAAGGTAGATGCCCAGGAAGATCGCCTCGGCGAAGAAGGCGAACCCCTCCAGGGCGAAGGGGAGCCCGATGATCCCGCCGGCGAGCGCCATGAAGCGCGGCCACAGGAGCCCCAGCTCGAAGGAGAGCATCGTCCCGGAGACGGCGCCGACCGCGAAGAGGACGGCGGTCCCCCGGGACCAGCGGCGGGCGAGCTCCCGGTAGACGGACTCCCCCGTCCTCAGGTGGAGCCATTCGGCGATGGTCATGAGGAGCGGCATTCCCATGCCGGCCACGGCGAACAGCATGTGGAAGGCGAACAGCATCGCCATCTGGGCCCGCGCGAAAAGAAGCTCGGTCACCGCTTCCGCTCCCTCACGGCCGCTCGTGTCCCACGGGGATCGCCTCGACGAACGACGGGGACCGGCCAGCGAGGAGGTCGAGGACCGCCCGGGCGAACTCCTGTTCTCCGCCGGGCGCCGGGGCGGTGACGAGGCTCAACGCGACCTTCCTGCCGGAGGGGAGGAGGCGCATCTCCGCGAGCGCGGTCCGGGCGATCTGGCGCAGGGCGGCCCGCAGCAGGATGCCTTCCCCGCCATCGGGACGCGGGGCGACCAGGACCACGTGGCCGGCCTGCCGGACCGCCCGGCACGCTTCCGCGAACATGTTGAGCGCCTTCCCGACGAGGACCAGGAAGGCGTCCATCTCTTCGGAGGAACGGGCGAGGATCGGTTCCCGTTCCGCTGCCGCGCCGACGAAGACGACCGCGCCGGCGGGCGGGGGCATGCCGAGGAGCGAGTTGTCCAGCCACGATTCGAGGACGCGGGGATCCGAGAGGTCGATCTCCCGCTCGGCCGGCTCGGCTCCCCGTTCCCGGCGAGCCCCTCCGGACCCGGGGATCGGCCGGGAGATGTCGACTTTCCCGGGGCGGGCGGGGGATTCGACGACGGCGGTGAGGCTTGCGCCAGCCCGCGAGAGCGCCGCCGCCAGGGCCTGCCGCGCGGCGGCCGCCTTGTCCGTTCCCCCGGCGGAGAGCATGACGACCGGATCGCCTTTGATCGCCGTCTTCCGCGAGAAGACCGGCTCGCCGGGGAAGGTCGCGAACCGCCCGAGCGTCGACACGCCGAGGAACCGGTCCTCGAGAAACCGGGCATTCTTGGCGGCGTGGAGGACCGTCTCGGCCACCTCCTCGTTCGTGGGGGGATCGTCGGGCACCGTCGCCCGGAACCAGTCGCGCACCCGCCCGTACCAGGATTCGAGTTCCGCGCGGGATCCCTTCGGCAGCCGGCAGTCGCGCACGGCGGAGAGGAAGGCCGCCGCCGCGGCGCTCCGGTCGGGGGAGGAGAGCCCCCGGTCGAGGGAGCGCAGGAAGAGCTCGGCCAGGTTCTTCCGCTCCGCCGCGGCGAGGTCGCCCACCGCATCGAATTGCCCGGCGAACCGGTCCGCGTAGTTCCGCATGACCCAGTCCATCCGGGGACCGGCGATCAGCGACGGCGCGACGTCCACGATGTGGATGTTCGTCGAGGCGAGCGGGTCCCGCAAGGCTTGCGTCAGCGCCTTGAGAAGGATCTTGGAGACCGTGTAGATCGTCCGGTACGGGTAGGGGTGGTCCGCGTAGTGCGTCGAGACGTTGACGATCGTCCCGCCCTCCGGCCGGCTCCCCATGATCCCCTTGAGGAACGATACGGCGGCCCAGGGGCCCAGGAAGTTGGCCCGGAGGACGGCGTCCCAGCTCGCGCGGTGGCCCCGCAGGACGTCGCCGACGAGAGAGAAGTCGCCGCCGGCGCCGGCGTTGTTCACGAAGGCGTCGATGCGGCCGAACCGGTTCCGCGTCTCCTCGATCAGGGCACGCACCCTGCGGGGGTTCGCGATGTCAACGTCCAGCCAGATGGCGCGGCCCCCGGATTCCCGCATCCGGGCCAGGACCGCGTCGGCCTCGCGCAGGGCGGTGCGCGCCTTTTCCGCATCCCCGGGGGGACCGTCCGTGCGGGGGCGGCGGCTCGCCGCGACGACCGTCGCCCGCTCCGCCGCGAAGCGGAGCGAGATCTCCTTTCCCAGGTTCCGGATCCCGCCAGATCGGAGCCGCGCGAGACTGTTCTGCTCGTCCGGGAGGAGGACCGCTCCGGAAACGGGTTTCCCGGTCCCCGCGAGCCACAGGACGGTGGCGGCCAGGGCGGAGGGGGAGGCGGACCGGTTTCTCCCGTCGTTTCGGCCGGGGAGGATCAGCCCGATGTTGACGTCGCTCACGTGCGCGGGGGCGGTCCCGTCGGCCTGCGCCTTCCGCATGAGGGCCCGCTCCATCGCCTCCGTGGCGACGGCGGGCCGGAGCATCGCCTGGAAGATCTGGACGAAATTCCGCTCCCCGATGGAGGGGATGCCGGACATGTCGGGGCCGACGATGACGATCGTGCCGTCCGTCCCGTCCTTGTCCATGCGGCGCTCGGCCTGCCAGGTCAAACGGCGCGGGATGTATCCGAACCGGTCCACGGCGGCGGACCACTCCTCGAAGGAGAGAGAGAGGAGGGGGCGCTTCCAGTCGACGCTTCCGGTGAAGTGCGCCAGCAGGTCGATCCGGGGGAGACCGTCGAAGAGCGCCTGGACCTCGGACGCGTTTCCGAGGTTGACCGCCGCGACCGTCGCCATCCCCTCCCCGCCGGCCGCGTTCACCACGAGGGCGATCCGCTCGAGATCCTGGGGGCGGGATCCCGCGATCACCACGCTCGCGCCGGAGCG
>JAMDBZ010000010.1 GCA_023488945.1 Deltaproteobacteria bacterium | reverse complement strand
CGCCTTGAATCAGCCCGATTCGATACGACGCGGGCGAAACGGCGGCCGGCCATTCGGACGTAGGCATGACCGTGCATCTAACTTGCTGGATATGCTAAATATATTGCATTTCGGGAGCAAACCGGGCATCATGTCCCGGATGTTTTATTATTCGGTCCGCCGCGTGTGTCTTCTGTCGTCCGCCGGGCGTCCCGCCGGGCGGATCATTTCGTGGACTGCACAGTGAATCCTGCTCAGTGAATCCAGTCAATTCGCGGCGTCGGGAGTTCCTCGTGTGATCCCTCTGAAAGGTGTCGAGTTTTTCACCTCGCCCGGCGGTCCTGGAATTCTGGCCGGCGGGCACGCCGCCGAAACGAAGGACGGCCCCAACGTGGTCATCTTCCTGTTGAAGGCGCTGGTCGTCTTCGGGCTCGTGGAAGCGATGATCATGACGGTTTTCGACCGTCTCGAAATCCCGGGCGGATGGGTGAGGACCCTTCTCGATGCACTCCTCCTGGTGCTTTTCGGGATACCCGTTCTCTACGTTTCCGTTATCCGGGATTTCGTCAGGCAGGCGGCGGAGGGCGAGGCGTTGCGCCGGACGGCCCGCGAGCAGGAAGCGACCCTCATGGAGTATTCGGAGAAGTTCCACACCAGCGAGCTCGCCGAAAGACTGGCGCGGGAAGAGACGAAGCGCCTGAACCTCCTGGCCAGGATCGCGACAGCCGTCCTGGAGGGATCCGACATTCGGGCGGCGACCGCGGGCGCGCTGGAGGAGTTCGCCCGGGTGATGGACCTTCCCCGCTGCTCCGTCCGTTTCTTTCCCGAAGGGCCCACGGTGGAATATCGCATCCCGGGATATCCGACGGGAGCCTCATTGTCCGGCTCCGTTCACTGCGCGAGGTTCCCCGCGGCCGAGGATTACGCGGAGGGGCGGACCCGGGTCGTAAACGACGTCCGGGAATGTCTCTGTCACCGGGAAAGGAGCGAGGATCTCGAGCGGATCCGGCTGGGGGCGTACCTCGGCGTTCCGATCGTCGCCAGGGGACGGTTGTTCGGGGTCCTGTCCCTGGACAGCGACGTCCCCCGCCGGTGGACATCCGGCGAGGTCCAGGCGGCCGAGACGATCGCCCGGCAGATCGGGGTCGCCAACCGGCATTCCGGGATGGCGCGGGAGCGGGAGGAGATCGCCGGCCGGCTGCTCTCTCTCACGAACAACGTTCCCGGGATCGTGTACCGGGGTCACCGGGACTGGTCGGTCTCGTTCATCGGCGCCGAGGTGGAGCGGCTCCTCGGCTTCACGCCCGACGAATTCTACGGCGGGTCCGTCTCGTGGTGGGAGCTGATCTGCCCCGAAGACAGGGAGCGGGTCGCCCGGTCCTTCCGGAACGCGGTTCACGAAGGCACGAAATTCCTGCGTATCGAGTATCGGATCCGCGGGCGGGACGGCGGCGTGCGGTGGATCGAGGACCGCCGCCAGATGATCTACGACGCCGCCGGGGGAGGCATTTCCCACGTCGACGGCCTCCTGACGGACATCACGGAGCGGAAAAACGCCGAGGAGGAGCGGCGGCGGCTGGAGGAGCAGTTCCTCCAGGCCCAGAAGATGGAAGCGATCGGGCGGCTCGCCGGCGGCGTGGCCCACGACTTCAACAACATCCTGACGGCCATCATCGGCTATTGCGATATCGCCCTCGCCCGCCTCGATCCGGCGGTTCCGCCATTCCACGAGGCGGAGGAGATCCGGCGGTCCGGCGAGCGGGCGGCGGCGTTGACGCGCCAGCTCCTTGCGTTCGGCCGGAAACAGGTGCTCCAGCCGCAGATCCTGAACATCAACCACATCGTGGCGAACATGGAGGGGATGCTGAGCCGCCTGATCGGGGAGGACATCAGGCTGCACATTGCCCCGGCGGCGGACCTCTGGAACGTGAAGGCCGATCCCAACCAGGTCGAGCAGGTGATCATGAACCTCGCGGTGAACGCCCGGGACGCGATGCCGTACGGAGGGACGCTCACGATCGGCACGGAGAACGCGGAGCTCTCCGGGCGCTACGCGGAGTCCCATTATCCTGCCTCGCCCGGCGAATACGTGATGCTGGCGGTAAGCGACACGGGATGCGGGATGACGGACGAGGTGAAGGCCCGGATCTTCGAGCCCTTCTATTCGACGAAGGAAAAGGGGAAAGGGACCGGCCTCGGTCTTGCGACCGTCTACGGCATCGTGAAGCAGAGCGGGGGGTCCATCTGGGTGTACAGCGAGCCGGGACGGGGGGCGACCTTCAAGATCTACCTGCCGCGGGCCATGGAGGCGCCGGAGGTCCGGCCGCGAGGCGAGGCCGCCGTGGAGAGGAGGCTGACGGGGACCGAGACGCTGCTCGTGGCGGAAGACGACGAAACGCTGCGAGCCCTCCTGGAGACGATCCTTTCGGATGCCGGGTACAAGGTGCTGATGGCCGGACGCGGGACCGAAGCGCTCGAGACGGGGAGCCGCCACGGAGACCGGATCCACATGCTCCTCACGGACGTGGTCATGCCGGGGATGAGCGGGAGCGAGCTGGCCCGGAAGTTTTCGTCGATCGCCCCGGGGGGAAAGGTCCTCTTCATGTCGGGTTATACGGAAAACGCCATCGTCCACCAAGAGGTCCTGGATCCCGGGGTCCCCTTCCTCCAGAAGCCCTTCACGCGGGAGTCGTTGCTGCGGAAGGTCCGGGAGGTCCTGGACGAGGACGGCCCGGCCGGATGAGGATGCCCGGCCTGACGGTCAGACCGCGGACGCCGGCTCGAAGAACTTCCGCCGGAACTCGCGGACGACGAACGCCAGGTGCTCCTTCATCTCCCGCTCTGCGGCGTCGGGATCCCGGTCGCGGATGGCGCCGAAGATCCTCCGGTGGTGGGAAAGGATCGTCTCCTGGTCCTCCCGGCTCACGAAGACTTCTTCCCGGTGGACCTTCACGGAGTAGTTGATCAGATGGTAGATGTTGTCGATGAGATGAAGGTAGATCGTGTTGTGCGTCGCGGCCGCGATCTCGGTGTGATACCGGAAGTCGACGTCGTACCGGATCCGCCCGTTCTCGAAGTCCCGCTCCATCTCCTCGAGGTAGCCCCGCATCGTGGCCAGCTCCGCTTCGGAGCGGTTCCTCGCCGCTTCGCGCGCGGCCCATGCCTCCATGAACGCCCGCAGCTCGGCAAGCTCAAGGACCCGCCGTTTGTCCTGCCCGAGGAACTGCTCGATGGGAGGCCGGATCTCCCGCCCCGTGATGTTCCGGACGATGGAGCCCCCCCCATGGACCGTCTCCAATATCCCTTGGACCTCCAGGGTCTGCAGCGCCTCGCGGACGGAGGTCCGGCTCACGCCCATCTGCTCCGAGAGGTCGCGCTCGGACGGCAGGCGGTCGCCGACTTTGAACACCCCTTCGGCGATCAGCTTCCGGAGCTGGTTGGCCACCTTTTCCGAGATCCTTTCGGCCCGGATCGGCGTAAAGACCGCTAAGGGAGTTCCGTTCAGTTTGGTGGTCATACCAATCTTATACCATTGACGCCCTCCCGCCTGTCAAGCTGGAATCGGATTTTCCGCGATTTTCCTGGAATGAAAGAAAATACCGTTTTCATTTCCAATATTCGTATGCCTGCGCTCGCGCCGGTGGAAAATTCTTGACACGATGTTTGAGATTTTTTAGTCTGGTGGTCATACCATCAGATGACTATAAGGTTTGACCTAAGGGGGGGTCATGGCCAAACCGTTCGTCGGGAAATTGGAAGAGTTGCTCGGGAAGGGAAAGGTCCTCTCCAGCGAAGCCGAGCTCCTTTGCTACTCTTACGATGCCACCCCTCTTGTCTCTCATCGCCCCGACGCGGTCGTACGAGCCGCCGGCGAGGACGACATCCATGCCGTCCTCGGGGTCGCCGCCCAGGAGGGGGTCCCCGTCACTCCCCGCGGGAGCGGGTCGGGCTTGAGCGGCGGCTCCGTCCCCGTCAAGGGCGGGATCGTTTTGCTCACCACCGCGATGAACCGGATTCTCGACATCGATACCGACGATCTCGCGGTCACCGTCGAGCCGGGCGTGATCACGGCCGACCTGCACGCGGCGGTCGAGGCGAAGGGGCTCTTCTATCCCCCCGACCCCGGGAGCATGAATGTCTCCACGATCGGCGGGAACGTGGCGGAAAACTCCGGCGGCCTGCGGGGCTTGAAGTACGGGATCACCGGGGACTACGTCCTGTCCCTCGACACGCACTTCGTCGACGGGTCGAAGGTGCGCTACGGCACCAAGTGCGTCAAGGATGTCGCCGGGTACAACCTCGTCAAGTTCCTGGTCGGCACCGAGGGGACGATCGGCGTCTTCTCGCGGATCACGCTCAAGCTGATCCCGCGCCCCCGGGTGAAGAAGACGGTCCTGGTCTTCTTCGACGACCTCATCGACGCGGCGCGCACCGTCTCGGCGATCATCGCCTCGAAGGTCATCCCCTCGACGCTGGAGCTGATGGATCGGGTGACGATCGGATGCGTGGAGGACTACGCGAAGATCGGCCTGCCTCGCGACGTCGGGGCGCTCCTGTTGATCGAGGCCGACGGGCACCCCGAGGCGGTGCGGGAGGAGGCGGCGGCGATCGAGGAGGCGTGCCGGGCCAACGGGGCGGGCACGCTGCGCACGGCGAAGGACGAGCGGGAGTCCACGGAGCTGTTCACGGCGCGGCGGATGGCCCTGTCGGCGCTCGCCCGCGCCAAACCGACGACGATCCTGGAAGACATCACCGTTCCCCGTCCCGCGATCCCGGAGATGATGGCCGCCATCCGGGATGCGGCCCGGGCGCACGGCCTGCGGATCGGGACGTTCGGCCACGCGGGCGACGGGAACCTCCACCCGACGTGCCTCACCGACGAGCGGGACAAGGCGGAGATCCGCCGCGTGGAGGAAGCGTACGACGTGATCTTCCGCAAGGCCATCGACCTCGGCGGAACGATCTCCGGCGAGCACGGGACGGGGCTGGCCAAGTCGAAATACCTTCCCGCGATGGTGGGCCCGAAGGCGGTCGAGGTGATGGCGCGGATCAAGGGCGCCTTCGATCCGGAAGGCAGGCTCAACCCCGGCAAGGTTTTTCCGAGCGAGTCGGGGGCGTAGCGATGGGAAGCCCGTTCCCCGCGGAAAGGATCACGAAGGCTTTCGCCTCCCTGGACCTCTTCGACTACGGGGACGTCCTCCGGTGCATGCGGTGCGCGCTCTGCCTTCCGACCTGCCCCACCTACCGGACCGACGGCGTGGAGACCCAGTCGCCGCGAGGGCGGGTCGCGATGATCAAGGCGGTGATCGACGGGGCGATGCCGGCCTCCGAGGAATTCGTGGAGCACATGTACCATTGCCTGGACTGCCGGAATTGCCAGACCGTCTGTCCCGCCGGGGTCCGGCCGGGGGAACTGGTCCTCGAGGCCCGGCACCGGGTGGAGGAGAACCGGTCCCGGCCGGTTGCCGGGCGGTTCCTTCTCGAATACGCCGTCTTCGACCAGCGGCGGCTGTCCCGCCTGCTGGCGCCCCTGCGGCTGTATCAACGCACGGGGCTCCAGGCGCTCGCCCGGAAGTACGGACTCCTGGCGTTCCTCTCCTCCGGCCTTGCCCGGCTCGAGGCGTTCCTCCCCCGCATCCCGTCCCGCCCGTTGACGGACACGATTCCTTCGGAGATCCCCGCCCGCGGGACGGAGCGGGGCCGGGTCGGCTTCTTCCTCGGGTGTGCGATGAACCTCCTCTATCCGGAAGCGAGCCGCGCCACGGCGGAGCTCCTCTCCCGCGCCGGCTACACGGTCGTGATCCCGAAGGCCCAGAAGTGCTGCGGCGCCCCCAACATCGAGGAAGGGGAGCGCCGGGTCTACCGGGAGATGGCGCAGTGGAACGTCGCCCTTTTCGCGGACGGGAAGGTGGATGCGGTCGTCACGGACTGCGCGGCGTGCGGGAGCGAGCTGAAGTCGTACCGGCGCGTCCTGGCGAAGAGCGGGCGATGGGCGGGACCCGCGGCGGCCTTCTCGGCGGCCGTCCGCGACGTCTCGGAGTTCCTGGCGGAGGCGCTTCCCGCGAACGACGCCTTCGGACCGGTCCGGGCGGTCGTCTGTTTCCACGACCCGTGTCACCTGTGCCACGCGCAGGGGGTGACCGCCGCGCCGCGGGAGCTGCTGCGCCGCATTCCGGGACTTGTCCTGGCGGAGGTCCCCGACGCCGGCCAGTGCTGCGGGTCGGCGGGGGTCTACACCATCACGCACACGGACCGGTCGGTGAAGATCCTTGAGGCGAAGGTGGCCGCGATCGACCGGACGGGGGCCGGCACGGTGGCGACCTCGAACCCGGGGTGCATGATGCAGCTTGCGTACGGGAAGAACCGTTGGGGACGGAGTTGGGAGGTGAAACACATTTCAGAGATCCTGCGCGACTCCCTGTCGCGCGGGAAAGACGGGAGGGAGAGATGAAGGAGGAGAACGGCAAGAGGATATCTCGGCGGAGCTTCCTCAAGATCTCGGGGGCGACGGCCGCGGGGGCGGCCGGGGCGCTGTCGGGCGGCCTGGGCGGGCTGGCGCTCCCCCGGCTGGCCTTCGCGCGGCAGGAGCTCAAGGTCGGCATCCTCGACCCCTACAGCGGGCCGTACGCCGACTCCGGGAAGGACCAGACCAACGGGGCGCTGATGGCGGTGGAGGAGTTCAACAAGAGGGGAGGGGTCCTCGGGCGCTACGTGACGACGTTCCAGGAGGACACGGCGACCAACCCCGGCACGGCGGTTCAGAAAGGGAAGAAGCTGATCGACGAGGTGGGGGTGAAATACATCGTGGGCACCGTCGCCTCCAACGTCGGGCTGGCCGTCTCCGCGCTGTGCCAGGAGAAGAAGGTGGTGTACATGTCCACCGGATGCCATTCCGACGAGATCACCGTCGGCGACAAGGCGCACCGCCACACGTTCCGGACGACGTGCAGCAACACGATGCTCGCGCGGACCGCGGCGACCTACATCGCCGACCGTTTCGGGAAGAAATGGTACTTCATCACGTCGGACTATTCCTGGGGGCACACGGGGCGCGACGCCTTCAAGAAAATCCTCCTCGCCAAGGGCGGGAAGGCGGTGGGCGAGGACCTGACGCCGCTGGGCACCACGGACTACAGTTCCTTCCTCCTCAAGGTGCGCAACGCCCGCCCCGACGTCCTGATCCTCGTGCTGTACGGCAACGACCTCGTCAGCGCCGTCAAGCAGTTCAACCGGTTCGGGATGCGGAAGGAGATGCAGGTCGGCGGCCCCCTGAACGGCCTGGAGATGGCGCGGGTCATCGGCAAGGACGACAACGTCGGCTACTGGGGGATCCCCTGGGACATCAGCGTGAATACCAAGGGATCCCTGGATTTCGGGGCCCGCTACAAGGCGAAGTACGGGAAGATCGCCGCCTGGAGGGATTACCTGGGCTACATCTCCATGCAGCAGCTCCTCTCCGCGATCGAGCGCGCCAAGAGCCCCGACCCGAAGAAGGTGATCCCGGCGCTCGAAGGCCATGTCTTCGACGGGCTGAAGGCGCACAAGTCGTACTGGCGGAGCTGGGATCACCAGAACGTCCAGGACACCTACTGCGGACGCGCCAAGTCGGGGGCGGAGGTGAAGCACCCGGACGACCTGTTCGAGATCGTGTCGACGAAGACGGGGGACGAGGTCGCCCACACGCGGGCGGAGAACCCCGTGAAGCTCGAAGCGCTCTGATTCCGGAGGGACGATGGACCTGTCGCTTCTGATCAGCCAGCTGTTCAACGGCATCGCCCTCGGCATGCTCTATGTTCTCATGGCGACGGGGCTCACCATCATCATGGGGACGATGGGGGTCGTGAACTTCGCCCACGGCGTCCTTTTCACCTTCGGGGCGTACTTCGCCTACACCGTCGCGTCGCGGTTCGGCTTCTGGGCCGCCCTCGCGGTGGCCCCCCTCCTCGTCGGGCTGATCGGGGTGATCCTGGAGGCGGGGCTCGTGCGGCGGGTCTACGGCAAGGATCCGCTGTACGGGCTCCTCCTGACGTTCGGGCTGGCGATGGCGCTCGAGGAGGTGATCCGGATCGGGTGGGGGACGACGGGGCTGCCGTTCTCCCCCCCCGACGTCCTCGGCGGCTTCGTCGACCTCAAGCTCCTGTTCTATCCGAGCTACCGCCTGGCGGTGTTCGGATTCATCGTCCTGTTGATCCTCGCGCTCTGGTTCTTCCTGGAGCGCACGACCCTCGGCAAGATCGTCCGCGCCGGGATCCAGGACAGCACGATGGTCGGGATCATCGGCGTGAACACGAAGGCGCTCTTCACCCTCGTCTTCGGGCTGGGGGCGTTGCTGGCGGGGCTGGCCGGCGTGCTCTCCGCGCCGATGGCCGGCATCATGCCGACGATGGGGGACAACATCATCATGCCCTCCTTCATCGTCATCATCCTGGGCGGCGTCGGGAGTTTCCGCGGCTCCGTGGTCGGAGGGCTCCTGCTGGGGGTCATCGTGTCGATGTGCATCCAGTTCGTCCCCTCCGTGGCGGAGCTCGCGATGTATCTGGTCATGGCCCTCGTGCTCCTCGTGCGCCCGAGGGGACTTTTCGGGGAGGAGGGACTGTTCGAATGATCCTGTCGAAAAAGGACCTCCTGGTCGTCGCGGGGGCGGGGGGGCTGGTCGCGCTCCTGCCCGCCGTCCTGCCCCGGGTCGGCAGCTCCGTTCCGGTGGGGACGGAGATCATGATCTGGGGAATCTTCGCGATGGGGTACAACGTCCTGCTGGGCGGCACGGGGATCCTCTCCTTCGGGCACGCGGCGTTCTTCGGGCTCTCGGGGTACGCGACCGGCCTGCTCCTGCTCAGGGCGAAGATCCCGCTTCCGCTGGCGCTTCCGGCAGCCGTCGCGGCGTCCCTTGCGGCCTCCGTCCCGGTCGGGGCGCTCATCATCCGGAAGCGGGGGATCTATTTCGCGATGCTCACCATCGCCTTCGGCCAGATGTTCTACTTCATCGCCTCCCAGTGGAACTCGCTGACCGGCGGCCTGGACGGGCTCACCGGATTCGAGCGGTCGGTCTTTTTCGGCCTCGACATCCGGCCCGAGCGGAACTTCTTCTACTTCGTCCTCGCGTTCTTCGTGGCGACGCTTCTCGTCATCCGGGGGCTCATGAACTCGGCCATCGGGAAGACGCTGGTGGCCATCCGGGAAAACGTCCACCGCGCCGAGTTCCTGGGGGTCGACGTGAAGAGGTACCGGCACTTCGCCTTCGTCGTGTCCGCCACCTTCTCGGGGCTGGCGGGGGCGCTCTACGTCCTGCTCCTCAACTTCGCCTTCCCCGAGCTCCTCTACTGGAAGACGTCGGGCGACGTGGTGTTGATGTCGGTCATCGGCGGGATGCGCGCCTTCTTCGGGCCGCTCGTCGGGGCCGGCGTGTTCGTCTTCCTGCGGGACATCATCAGCACGAAGACGATCCACTGGGCGCTGCCGCTCGGCGCGATCTTCGTGACCTTCGTCATCTTCTTCCAGAAGGGAATCATGGGGTTTTTCGAGAGGGGGAACGGGAAATGATCCGCCACCTGGAGTGCGAGAACCTGGTCATGGCCTTCAACGGCTTCCGGGCGGTCAACGACGTGAGCCTCGAGGTCCGCAAGGACGAGATCCGGGCGATCATCGGGCCGAACGGCGCGGGGAAGTCGACCCTGTTCAACCTCCTCACGGGGTTTCACGTCCCGGCCTCGGGGCGGATCGTCTACAAGGACGTGGACATCACGAGGTACCCGGCGTTCCGCCGGATCAAGATGGGATTCTCCCGCTCCTTCCAGGCTCCGAAGATCTTTCAGGATCTGACGGTGCGCCGGAACGTCGAGATGGCCCTCCAGGCCTACCACAGCCGGCCGTTCGAATGGAACGTCTTCAAGTTCCGGTCCCTCGACCTTCCGGGGAAGACGGAGGGACTCCTTCGGACCTTCGACTTCGCGCGGCACGCGGAGCAGTTCGCCGGTTCCTTGTCGCACGGGGACCAGCGGATCCTCGAGATCTGCATGGCGATGGCGCTCGATCCGGAAATCCTGCTCCTCGATGAACCGACCTCCGGGATGTCGGAGCACGAGACGCAGAAGACGATCGATCTCCTGATGAAGATCTACGCGGAGGACCCGATCACGATGGTGATCATCGAGCACGACATGCGGGTCGTCCGGCGGATCTCCCACCGGATCACGGTTCTCCACCAGGGCAGCCTCCTGGCGGAGGGGATGTACGAGGAGGTCGAGGCGAACGAGCGGGTCCAGAAGGCCTTTTTCGGGGAGGTGCGGTGATGGAGCTGCTGCGCGTCGAGAACGTCAACAGCCGCTACGGCCGCAGCCACATCCTGTTCGACGTCTCCCTGGACGTCCGCCGGGGAGAGACGGTCGCGATCCTGGGCCGCAACGGATCGGGGAGGACGACGACCCTCAAAACGATCATGGGGCTCATCATCCCGTCGCCGGGGCGGGTGTTCTTCAAGGGGGAGGACATCACCGGCTTCGCGCCGTACCGGATCGCCAGGAAAGGCGTGGCCTTCGTCCCCGAGGAGCGGCGGATATTCACCGGCCTGACCGTCTCGGACAACCTCGAGGTCGCGGAGAAGGTGGGCCGGAAGGGGTGCTGGACGCGGGAGCGGGTGCTCTCGCTCTTCGCCCCGTTGAGCCGCCTCCTCGGCCGGAAGGGGGGGCACCTCTCCGGCGGCGAGCAGCAGATGCTCGCGGTCGCCCGGGGGGTCATCCAGAACCCGGAGCTGCTCATCCTGGACGAGCCCACGGAAGGGCTGGCGCCGGCGATCGTCAACGACATCGTCGCGATGATCCGGACGATCAAGGAACAGGGGGACGCATCGATCCTGCTCGTGGAGCAGGACGTGAAGACGACCCTGTCCGTGGCCGACCGGGTCTGCGTCCTCGACGACGGCAGGATCGTCTTCCGCGGGACGCCCTCCGAGCTCGACGCGCGGGACGACATCAAGAAGACCCACATGGGGGTGTAGCGCGGCCGTGCGCGTCCTCCTCTTCGGAACGTGCCTTGCGGAAGCCTTCTTCCCCGAGGTCGGGGAGGCGGCCGCGGCGCTGTTGCGCCGGTTCGGCGCGACCCCCGTCTTCCCGAAGGGGCAGACCTGCTGCGGCCAGCCGGCCTTCAACGCCGGATACCGGGCGGAGGCGCGGAGCGCGGCGGAGCATTTCCTCTTGGTCTTCGGGGGCGGCGACCCGATCGTGACCCCCTCGGGATCGTGCGCCGCCATGGTGAAGCACCGCTACCCCGCGCTGTTCCGCGACGACCCGCGGATGCGCGGGAAGGCGGAAGCGGCGGCAGGCCGGGTCTTCGAGTTGTCCCAGTTCCTCGTCCGGGTCCTGCACGCCCACGAGGCGGGATTCAAGGGACGGGGGACGGTCACCTACCACGCCTCCTGCCATCTCACGCGCGCGCTGGGCGTCCGGGAGGAACCCCTCCTCCTGCTCCGGGCTCTCTCCGGGGCGGAATACAAACCACTCCCGGACGCCGCGCGCTGCTGCGGGTTCGGCGGGATGTTCATGGCGAAGCTCCCGGAGATCTCGTGCGCGATCGCCGAGGAGAAGGTCGAGTCGATCCTCGCGACGGGGGCGGACACGGTGACCGGGTGCGACGCCGGGTGCCTCATGAACATCGCCGACGCGGTGCGCAGGCGCGGGGCCGCCGTGCGGGTCGCGCACCTCGCGCAGCTCCTGGCGGAGGGGCTGTGAGCGGCGGGCAGACGAGTCTCGCCTTCCGCGCCAACGCGGCCCGGGCCGTCGGCGACGCGACCCTCCGGGCCGCGATGCGCCACGCGGCCGACACCTTCGGGGCGAAGCGGGCCGACGCCTTCGCCGCCGTCCCGGACTTCGAGGCGCTGCGCGACGCGGCGGAAAGCGTGCGGCTCAAGGTCCTCGCGGACCTTCCCGCCCATGTCGACCGGTTCGCCCGGAACGCGGAGAGGGCCGGCGCCCTCGTCCACCGCGCGGAGGACGCCGCCGCGGCGCGAAGGATCGTCGCGGGGATCCTGTCCGCCCGCGGGGCGGCGCGGGTCGTCAAGAGCAAGTCGATGGTCTCGGAGGAGATCGGCCTCAACACCCACCTCGAGGCGGCCGGCGTCGAGGTCGTCGAGACCGACCTCGGGGAGTACATCATCCAGCTCGAGGGGGAGCCGCCGTCCCACATTATCGTCCCGGCGATCCACAAGAACCGGCGGCAGGTGGGAAGGCTCTTTGCGGG
>JAMDBZ010000038.1 GCA_023488945.1 Deltaproteobacteria bacterium | reverse complement strand
GGCACGCCGTGCATGACTTCCCGCGGGAATTCCTCACATGCCTTTCGGAACTTTTCTGATCGTGGCAACCGCGGCACAGCGTCTCCGCCGCCGCCACCGTCAGCGCCCCGTTCTCCGAGCCGTGCGGGTCGTGACAGGAGGTGCAGTCGCCTCCTCCCAGCGGCCCGTGGACATGCTTTTTGCCGTCCTTCCGGTCGTGGCATTTGTAGCAGAGGCCGTCCTTGGGCCCCGTCACGGCGAAATCCTTCCCGCCGTCGCCGTGGCACTCGGCGCACTTCTCGACGTCCGGGTGGTACCGGTAACGGCCCTTCGCCGAAGCCGACACCGTGATGGCGGCGTGGCTCTCCCCCGCCGTCACCCGGATGACGTTCCTCCCCGGCGCGAGCGTCACCGTCGTCCGGAACGCCCCGTGGGGGATTGCAACAACCCTGCCCCCCCTCCCGTTGACCTCGACCTCCACCCGCGAGATGTGGCCCGAAAGGCGTTTCCCGATGAGGAGCGCATTCCCTGGGGGCAGGGTGGCGCCGTCGCGGGGGGCCAGGATCCGGACCGGCGACTCCGCGACCGCATCCGAAACGGAAAAGGCGGGGAGGAGGATCCCCGCCGTGACGATCAGCAGGGCGGCCCGCCGGAGCCGCCCCGCCGTGGTCTTCTCGATCATTCCCTTCGGCCCCTCGCTTAACCCGCATTTCTCATCAAGCTTCTGCTGCGCCGACAGATACGGGCATGTCTTCTGCGTTGCGCTCCTTCGTGCTCCTCGACGGAGCGTCCACGACGCCTGCGGTGCCCGAAGTTCGCGCGCCTTGTATCCACGCCCGTCTCCACCGTCTCGCGACGAACCCCGGTGAGACATGCGGGTTAATCCTTGAGGAACTTTTCGACCGCCTTCCTGTAATACTTCACGGCGTTTTGCAGGTCGCCCTTCTTCTCGTAGGCCGCGCCGAGCCAGAAGTAGGCCTTCGCCGGCCTGGGGTTGAGCATCGCCGCCTGCGAGATGACCTCGATCGCCTTGTCGGTCTCCCCCTTTTCGAGGTGGACCGTCCCGATCCCGATCTGCGCCTCCTTGCTGTCGGGCGCGAGCTCCGCCGCCTTCCGGAACTGGACCAGCGCATCGTCCGGCTTCTTCGAGGCGACGAGCGCCTCGCCGTAAGCAATCCGCCCCGCCACGTTCTTCGGATCGAGCTCGACCGCCTTGCCGAACCTTTCGGCCGCCTTGTCGGGCATCCCGCGCTTGAGGAGCGTGTTCCCCAGCGCGATGAGCCGGGCCGCCTCGTGCTCTTCCTTGCTCTTCCGCACCGATTCGACGGGCGTGGTGAGCTTCCGGTAATCCTCCTCCGACATCAGCCCGGCGAGGACCTTGACTTTCCCCCCCACCACGTCCCTGAAGTCGCGGCCGTGGCTGGAGTATTCGAACGCGAACTTCCCGTCCTTCCCGACGACGCCGGTGGACGGCAGGACGAAGAGCCCGTAGTCGCCGTACGCCTTCTGGTCCTTGTCGATCGCGATCGGGAACTTCACGCCGAGCTCCGAGGCGACCTTCTTCACCTCGTCCGGCGCGTCGGTGTAGGAGGCGACGAGGAAGAAATCGACCCCCTTGGAGGCCAGCTCGTCGTAAAGCGCGACGAGGTCCCTGATCTGGTCCTTCGAGCGGTCCTGCGACACCTTGACGAACGACAACACGGTCACCTTCCCGGAATTCGGGTCGTAGGTGACCTCTTTCCCGTCGGCGTCCTTGAGCGCGATCGGGATCGCGGGGGCCCCTTCCTTCAGGTTGCGGAACGCCGATCCCGTGCCGGGCACGGTGGCGACGAACAGCATCGCCAGGATGGTGAAGAGGACCAGCGGCCGCCGGTACGGCAGCTTCTCCATGGCTCTCCCCCCTATTCGTACTTCACGGGGTTGACGCGGTCATACGTTTTCGGCTTGTGGCAGCCGACCACGCAGGTGCCCCCGGTCGGTGTCTTCGTGTAGCTGATGGGCAGCATCCACGCCTTGCCGAACGGCACCTCCCTCCGGATGTGCTTTTCCTGGTCTCCCGCGTGGACCTCGTGGCACGCCTTGCACGAGCGCCCCTTCTCCTTGTTGACGTGGAGGAAGTGCAGGTTCGTGTCGCCGTTGCGGAAGTTGGTGAGCTTCGTCGTGATCCTGTCGAGCGCGATGTCCTTGTTGTGGCAGTCGAAGCACAGCGCGTAGTTCTCGGTGGCGTACGGCTTGTAGAACTCCGACGGGAAGTATTTCTTGAGGATGAACGGGTTCTTGCTCCCGTGCGGGTCGTGGCAGGCGTAGCAATCGTTCTGCTGGACCGGGCCGTGGAGGTACTTCGACGCGCGCACCTTGGCTCCCATGTCCTTGTGGCAGGTGTAGCAGATGTCCTTGGTGTGGGTCTTGAGCTGCCGCGGGTAATCCGAGGAGTGCGGCGTGTGGCACGTCGTGCACGGCCCCTTCTGGAGCGCGCCGTGCTGGACGGTCGCGTTCTTCAGGTGCTCGGCCATCTGCTTGTGGCACGACAGGCACAAGTCCGTGATCTTGACGGACAGCATGAACGGGTAGTCGGAGGTGTGCGGGTTGTGGCACTTGAGGCATGACTCCTTGGCCGGCTTGTGGGGATATTTCCGCGTGAACTGGGCCTTGCGGTCCTCGTGGCACAGGAAGCAGAGGTCGTTCCCCCGGGCCTCGAGCTGGTGCGGGTTCGGGGAGGAGTGCGGGTTGTGACAGACGTTGCAGTCGCCCGAGCCGACCGGCCCGTGGAGGAACTTCTTCGCCTGCTGGGTGTTCTTGTGGCAGGTGTAGCACAGGTCCGAGGTCTTGACCTTCTTGAGCTGCTTGGGCGCGTTGGACTGGTGCGGGTCGTGGCAGCCGGTGCACTCCCCGCGCTTGACCGGGGTGTGCTTGAACTCGAACTTGTCGACCGGCTGGTGGCACTTCTCGCAGAGCGCCTTCCCGGTCGCGACCAGCGTGAAGTCGGGCCCCTTCTTCGTCGGGTGGCCCTTCTTCGCCACGGCGTGGCACACCGTGCACTGGCGCACCCCCACGGGTCCATGGATGTATTTCGCCTTTCCCATCGTCGCATGGCACTGGTCGGTGACGCAGGCATCCGCCGCCACGGATTCACCGCAGAACAACGCCAGGGCCCCCACACACAGCAAGGCCAGTCCGAGACTTACGCCCCACTTTCGCATGCGCCCCTCCTTGAATGCCGTCGCGAGTGGATGAGACGGGTATTGAGGTCGATATCACTCCAAACCGCCGTAGGAGTGCAACCCGGAAAGGACCAGGTTGACCCCCAGGTAGCACATGATCGTGGCGAGGAACCCGGCGACCGACAGGATCGCCGCCCGGCGGCCGTGCCATCCCCGCGTGATCCGGGCGTGGAGGAAGGCCGCGTAGACGAGCCACACGATGAGCGACCAGGTCTCCTTGGGGTCCCACGACCAGTATGTTCCCCAGGCGTAGTTCGCCCACGCGGCGCCGGTGATGATCCCCGCGGTCAGGAACGGGAACCCCCACATGATCGCCCGGTAGACGAGGTCATCGAGCGTCCTGGTCGGGGGGAAGAGCCCCACGATGCCGGTCGAGATCTTCGCCTCCTCCTGCTTCGCCTTCATCAGGTACATCACCGCCGCCCCCGCGGAGACGGCGAACGCCGCGTACCCGATGAAGCAGGTGATCACGTGGGCGTGGAGCCAGTACGACTGGAGGGCCGGGACCAGCGGCTGGATCGAGCTGTCGTACTTGAGCGCGAAGATCATCGTCGCCAGGGCGATCGGCATCACGAAGGCGCCGAAGGTCCGGTTCCTGTACTTCCACTCCACGAAGAGGTAGAAGAGGTTGACGGACCAGGCAAAGAAGACGAGCGACTCGTAGAGGTTCGTCACCGGGATCCGGCCGATCCCCATTTGGTACGATTCGAACCAGCGGACGCCGAACGCGGCCGTGGAAACGAGGGCGGCGATGGCGCACACCCACGTGCCGGCGCGGGCCAGCGCCTCCTTCTTCGCATAGAGCGCGGCGACGTAGTTGACCGAGGCCACCCCGAACAGGAAGGTCGTCAGGTTGTAGAGATAGACGTTGTAGATGCTCGTCATGGCGGATTGCACCTCACGCGTTGCGCGAAACCCGGCGGCCGGTCACTTTGCCGCCGCCTTGATTTCGGCTTGTATTCTCTCAAATTTCCTCTCGAAGGCAAGCCGGTTCCGGCTCGTCGAGCCGGCCAGGACGACCTCCACCCGGCCGTCCCCCGCCGGAGCGACCCGGAGCCAGACCCGCTGGTGCGACATGAAGAAGGCGATCATGATCCCGATGACCATGAGGGCGCAGCCGGCCCACACGACGTTCACGCCCGGGTCCTCGGCCACCTGGAGCCCCGTGTAGAACTGCTCGTTGATCCCGAGGAACGAGAAGACCAAGGCGTCGTTCCGCTGGCGGTCGAAGTCCGGAAACGACTTGAGCAGCCAAAAGTCGGCCGGCGGCTTGCCGGGCTTCTCGACGGAAACCAGGAGCGCCGGCCCGAACCCCTGGAAGTTCCCCTGGTAGTCGACGGCGCCGATCGTCCCGTAGCCGGGGATCTCGGCCTTCTCGTTTGGCGACAACGCGATCACCCGGCTCGGGCCGCCGGAAGCGGGTGTCACCGCGATCCGGGCCGTCGTGCCCCCCGCCTGTCCGTAGCTCGACTGGTAGAACCAGATCCCCTTGTACCGGAGCGGATCGTTCACCACGATCTTCTTCCGGAGCACCTCTCGCCCGTTATCGATGATGGAGAGGTCGGAGGCGTACTCTTTCGGCTGGCCGCCCGGGTAATAGTCGACCCAGAACTTGTTGCACCGGACGGTGAAGCCGAGCGGCACCGGCGGCCCGCCGCCCCTCCGGGGCACCTCGTTCACCGCCTGGCCCTCGACGATGTTCACGTATCCCTTGAAGCCCGCCACGCTGCCGATGATCGCGCCGATGAAGATGATGATGATGGAGAGGTGCGTCACGTAGACGCCGAACCGGGAGACCACACCCCGCTCCGCGTAGAGATGATGCGTCTCGCTGTTCGCCGTCACCAGGGCCGGGGCGAACGCCTTGCCGAGCGCCTCCGTGTAGAGCGGAAGGTACTGCGCGACCGTCCCCTTCTTCTTCCACCGGTCCACCTGCGGGAGCGACTTCTCGAGCCCCTCGTCCAGCGTCGTCTTCCGGTTCCGCACGGTCCTGATGACCCGGGGAAGCCGGTCGAGCGTGCAGCAGGAGAGATTGATGGTGAAGAGGCACAACAGCGCCACGAACCACCAGGAGTGGTACATGTTGAACATGTTGAGCATGTCGAGGAACCGGATCGTCCCGTCGCTGTAGAATTTCTGGTACTTCTCGAGGGGCTGGTTCTGCTCGATGATCGTCCCGAAGATCGAGACGACCGCGAGGATGATCACGACGGAGATGGCGAGCTTCAGGGACGTGAAGAAATTCCACACCCTGTCCGCAAGGGTCTGGGTGTGCTTATCGTCGGCCATGGGGAATCACCTTCACCGGCTGGGTCAATGTATACAGTATACTAATTGGAGAGGGGCGGGAAAGTCAAACGGAAAGGGAAGGGGGCGGGTCGCCCCCGCCCCCCGGCAAGTCCCTCGGACCCGTGAATCCTTACGCCTTGTGGCATCCGGCGCACTTCGTCGGGCCCTTCTTCTCCTTCTGGTGGCACCCCTTGCACTTCTTGTGGACCACTTCCTTCAGCGGGGGAGCGTCCCCTTCCTTCTTGGCCTTGTGGCAGTCGAAGCACTTCTCTTCCTTGCCCTTCGCGTTCTTGTGGTGGCACTCCTGGCAGTTCTTGATCCGGTCGGCGTGGGCCTTGTGGGGGAAGACGACCGCCGCCTTCTCCTTCTTGACGTGGTCGATCGTGATCTTCTCGGGCGCCTCGGCGCTGATGACCAGCCCGGCCGAGAAGACGACGGCGGCGACCACCGCCAGCAACGCTGCGTACTTCCTCATCCTGGTTCACCCCCTTCCCGTTTGGTTTATAGCGAGAGATTGCACCGCGCGCACCGTTCGGCTTCGTGGTGCGCGTCCTGATCGGTCAATCTCCTCTCGACTTCCCGGAACGTCCGCCGGCTCTCCTCGGGCGAAAGCCGCTCAGGGTGCCGCCTCTGCCGCCACTCGGGCCTGTCCTCGACCTGCGGCTCGGTTCTCCGGCGGTAGTTGTCCTCGAACCGGGCCGATCTGACCTCTTGGACGCGGAGATGCTCGAAGATATTCAAAGCAGCCGCCCGCCCCGAGGCGGATGCCTCGACGACCGTCCCGGGCCCCCGGATGCAGTCGCCACAGGCATAGGCGGGAATCTTAAGGCGGCTGTTTTCAAAAATCAACCGGAAAACATGGTGCCCCGGGTCCACCGGCTTCCGCCCGGCGACCTCCGGCACATGATCCCACTCCGCCCGGCTGCCGATGGCCATG
Source organism: Deltaproteobacteria bacterium (assembly GCA_023488945.1). Next base: position 5,842 of record JAMDBZ010000038.1, on the reverse strand, counting down.
ATGATCGTGTCGGCGCGGACCTCGTACTCGCTCCCCAGGACGGTGTGAGGGACGATCCGCCCCTTCGCATCGAACTCGATCCGTTCCACCTGGAGCGCCTCGAAGCCGGCCACGCGGCCGTCCCGCACCAGGAATTTCTTGACGGCCACGGAGGGAAGGAGTTTCACTCCTTCCGCCTCCGCCTCCTCGACCTCCCAGGAAAAAGCCGGCATCGTCCCGCGCGACTCGAGGCAGGCGATCGTCACGTCCTCCGCTCCCAGCCGGATCGCGACCCGGGAGACGTCGACGGCGACGTTCCCCCCGCCGATCACCACGACCCGCCCGTGGAGCCGGACGGCGCCTCCCCGGCTGATCCGGGCCAGGAAGGAGAGCGCGTCGTGGAATCCCTCCTCCTCGGTGCCGGCGCCGGGGAGACGGAGCGCCTCTCCGGTCCCCACCGAAACGAGGACCGCCTCGTATCCTTCGTCCGCCAGATTCTCGAGCGTGAAGTCGCGGCCGAGCGTCTTCCCCCCGGCGAATCGGACGCCGCGCGCGAGGATCGTCCGCACGTCATCGAGGAGCGCCTCGCGTGAGAACCGGAAGTCGGCCACGGCGTACCGCATCATTCCGCCCGGCTCCTCGTTCCGGTCGAACACGGTGACACGGCAACCCAGGCGCGCCAGGGTGTTCGCGGCGGAAAGGCCCGCCGCGCCCGCTCCGATGACGGCCACGCGGGGGCCCGTCGACCCCGCGTCGATCTCCGTCGAGGGCTCGATTCCCTCCGCGTATCCGATGTCGGCGGCGTATCGCTTGATCGCCATGATGGAGATCGGAGCGCCGAACTCGCTTCTCACGCACTTCTGCTCGCACGGGTGGGGACAGGCGCGCCCGCAGAAGGCGGCGAACGGGAGCCTGTCATGCACGAGCGCGAGCGCCTCGATGGAACGCCCCTCGCGCACGAGCGCGATGTAGTCGGGAACCTGGATGTGGGAGGGGCAGGCCTCCTGGCAGGGAGAGAGCTTCTCCTCGAATCCCCGCCCCGCGTCGAGCCACGCCAGGAACCAGATGAACCCGAAGCCGCCGAGCAGGAAGGCATGCCCGAAGGTGGGGCCTGTCCAGACATTGATGACAAACCCCAGCGAGAGAGGGATGAGGATCGCCCAGAAGATCCCGAGCAGGACCCGGCCGCCGTAGATGTGACCCAGGCCGGGGCAGACGAGGGACAACTTCGCGGCGACCCGGCGGATCCTGGCCCGGTTGATCTCCCACAGGAGCCGGTCCCTTTGGTTGACGCGGCCGGAGCAGCGCCGGCACCGCTTCTCCTCCCCCTTGCGCTCCACCTCGCAGAGCACGCAGTCCTTGTAGCCATACCGGAGGAGATTTTCCGGGCGGAGAAAATCCATAACCTCTTATTTTTAGTCGCCCACCCCCGAAAAAGCAACGGGTGTCGGGCGGGTCGGCGCGCGCTCGAATGAAAACGGCGCGGGCTCGCGTTCGAATCCGTTGAGGGACGATGGGAAAAGACTGGCGTCCCCAGGCGGATTCGAACCGCCGTCGCCGCCGTGAAAGGGCGGTGTCCTTGGCCGGGCTAGACGATGGGGACGCTTCGGGAAATCTTGTGGTGAGCCCAGCAGGAATCGAACCTGCGACCCTCTGATTAAAAGTCAGATGCTCTGCCTACTGAGCTATGGGCTCTCCCGAAGGAATTTCATGCTAATCGGGAGGCCCGAAAGTGTCAAGTTCGGAAGGGGTTCTTCCGGATGATCGTCTGGTTCCGGTCGGCTCCCACCGACACGAGCGAGACCTCGACGCCCGTCACTTCCTCGATCATCTTGACGTACTTCTGTGCGGCTTTGGGGAGGTCCCCGAACTCCCGCGCCTGCGAGATGTCCTCCTTCCACCCTTCGACCTGCTCACAGATGGGAACGGCCGACGTGAACTCGTCCAGGGAGAGCGGGACCTCGTCCCGCCGGGATCCGCCGATCTCGTAGGCGACGCAGACCTTGATCCGCGGCAGCCCCGTCAGGACGTCGAGCTTCGTGAGGGCAAGCCCCGTGAGCGCGTTGAGCCGGTGGGCGTACCGGACGATCGGGGCGTCGAACCACCCGCACCGGCGTGGCCGCCCCGTGGTCGAACCGTACTCGTGCCCGCGGTCGCGGATGATCTGCCCCTCCTCGTCGAAGAGTTCCGTCGGGAACGGTCCGCCGCCGACCCGGGTCGCATAGGCCTTCGACACGCCGATGACGCCCGAGATCCGCGTGGGCGCGACGCCCGAGCCGGTGCACAGCCCCCCCGCGGTCGTGTTCGAGGAGGTGACGTACGGGTAGGTCCCGTGGTCGATGTCGAGAAGCGTCCCCTGCGCTCCCTCGAAGAGGATCTTGGCGCCCTTCTGGATCTCCTCGTTCAGGTAGTGGGAGGTGTCCACGAGATAGGGCTTCAACCGCTCTCCGTATCGGAGGTACTCCTCGTACGTGGCCTCGAACGGGACCTTCTCGGCCCCGTAGTAGCCTTCAAGGAGAAAGTTCTTGAGGTCCAGCGCCGCCGAAAGCTTCTCCGCGAACGTCTCCGGCCGGATGAGGTCGCACACCCGGATCCCGGTCCGCGCGATCTTGTCCTCGTAGCAGGGACCGATCCCGCGGGCGGTGGTCCCGATCTTCCGGCTCCCCAGCTTCTCCTCGCGCGCCCGGTCCAGCACGATGTGATACGGCAGGATGACGTTGGCCAGGAGCCCCACCTTGAGCTGTCCGTCGTCCTTGAGGTAGCCGCGCTCCTTGAGACGGTCGATCTCGGCCAGCAGCACCTTCGGGTCGATGACCACCCCGTTCCCGATGACGCACTTCTTCCCGGGATGGAGGATGCCGGAGGGAATCAGGTGGAAGATGAACTTCTCCCCCCGGACCACGAGCGTGTGGCCGGCGTTGTTCCCCCCCGTCGCCCGCACGACCATGTCGGCGAACTCCGAGTAGATATCGACGATCTTTCCCTTACCCTCGTCGCCCCACTGGGCGCCGAGGACGATGATGGTCTTCACCTGTGTCCCGTTTCCCTTCCTTCAGAAGGTCAGGTATTTCGCGGCGGTGATGTTGGGAAGCTTGCCGAGCTGCGCCAGCACGGCGTCGGGGACCGGGTTGTCGACGTTGACGAGCGAAACGGCCGTCCCGCCGACATCCCGCCGACCCAGCTGGAGCCCGGCGATGTTGATCCCCTTCTCGCCCAGGAGCATCCCGACCCTCCCGACGACGCCGGGGACATCGAGGTTCTTGAGGAACAGGATCCCGCCCGCCAGGTCCGCCTCGATCGGGTACTGGTCGATCTGGACGATCCGGGGGGAAAATCCGAACACCGTCCCCGCCACGGAGCCCTGCCCCTTCTCGGTCACCGTGGTGACCCGGACGAGCGAGGCGTATCCTTCCGCCCTTGTCCCCTTCGTCTCGGTGACCGTGATCCCGCGCTCCTGCGCGACCATCCGGGCATTGACGAGGTTCACCTCCTCGGTCTGGTACTGGAGGAGACCCTTGAGGACGGAGATCGTGACCGACGTCGTGGAGAGCTTCCCGATCTCGCCGAGGTACTCGATCCTGAGCTCCTTGAGCGGGGCGTCGAGAACCTGGCCGTAGAAGGCGCCGAGCTTCTCGCCCAGCGCGAGGTACGGCTTGAGGAGCGGCAGAAGCTCCGCCGAGACGGAGGGGAAGTTGACCGAGTTGCGGATCGTCCCCTTCTTGAGGAAGTCGCAGATCTGCTCGGCGATGAGGACCGCCACCTTCTCCTGCGCCTCGGTGGTCGAGGCGCCGAGGTGCGGCGTCAGGATCACGTTGGGATGCGCGAGGAGGGGGTTGTCGGGCGGCGGCGGCTCGACCGGGAAGACGTCGAGGGCTGCCCCCTTGACCTTCCCCGACTGCAGCGCCGCGAGGAGGTCCGGCTCGTTGACGAGCGCGCCGCGGGCGCAGTTGATGAGGAAGACGCCGTCCTTCATCTTCGCGATCGACGCGGCGTTGACCATCCCCTTCGTCTCGGGGGTGAGCGGCGTGTGGAAGGTGATGAAGTCGGCCCGCCTGTAGAGGTCGTCGAGCGGGACCGCCTCCACCCCGAGCTTGCGCATGTCCTCCGCGGAGACGTACGGGTCGTACCCGAGGACCATCATCTTGAGCCCCAGGGCGCGCTCCGCGACCACCTTGCCGATGTTCCCCATCCCCACAACGCCCAGGGCCTTGTCGGTGATCTCGGTCCCCATGAACTTGTTCTTCTCCCACTTCCCCGCCTTCATCGAGGCGGTGGCCTGCGGGACCTGGCGGGCCAGCGCCATCAGAAGCGCGATCGCGTGCTCGCCGGTCGTCACCGTGTTCCCGCCCGGGGTGTTCATCACGACGACCCCCTTCTTGGTGGCCGCCTCCCTGTCGATGTTGTCGGTGCCGCTGCCGGCCCGGCCGATGACGCGGACCCGGCTGACCTTATCGAAGACCGCAACGGTCGCCTTGGTGGCGCCGCGGACGACGACCCCGTCGTAGTTGTCGATGGCGGCCGCCAGCTCCTCGGGCGTCATCTTCCCCTTGACGTCCACCTCGATCCCTTCCTGGAGGAACACGTCGATCCCGACCTGCTGCAGGTTGTCGAGCGCGAGCACCTTCATGCGAGTCGTCTCCTTCCGCGTGGGGGATCGTGGGTCGCCTGGGTAAAGCAGAGAATGTTTATCAAAGCGGCTTCAAAAAGTCAATGCGCGGAAAAAGCGACGCGGAGGCGTGCAGAAAGCGGAAAAACCGCACAATCAAAAAAGGCAGGGGGATTGTGTCCCCCTGCCCGAAGCGTCCGCGGAAGCCCTTGTGGGGCCGGGACGACGCCGGCGATCCGGTTCGTCCGGAAGCGCCGGTTACTTCTTCTCCGCCGGCTTGGCGGGCTCCGCCTTCTTCTCCGCCTTCTTCTCCGCCTTGTGCGCGGCCTTCTTCGCCTTCGGCTTCAGGACGGAAAGGGCGGTCCCGTCGGAGTACTTCACCGTGACCTTCTCGCCGACCTTGAATCCTTCCAGCTTCACCTTCTCGCCGGCCTTCAGGGAAATCGACTCCTTCTTTCCCTTCACCGTCAGCGTCCCCGCCGCCGCATCGAGCGCCTCGATGGTGCCCGTCACGAACTTCGGCTTCGCCTTCTTCGCGACCTTCTTCTCCGCCTTCGGCTCGGCTTTCTTCTCGGCCGCCGGCTTTGCGGGCGCCGCGGGCGCCGCCTTCTCGGCCGCAAACGCCAGCCCGGCGACGGACAGCGCGAACATCGCAACGACAAGAACCGTCAACAGCTTCTTCATGTCCTCTCCTCCCCCTGCGGGAAATTAACTTCCGTGCCCATATTTTTTTTCAACATTGGTGCCAAAAGGACACCGTTAAAAATTCATTTCAATACAGCCATTTGGGTGTTCATCGCCCCGGAGAAATTTTACGGCCATCCCCAAAAAAGGGATCGATTCCTCAAATGGGGAATCCGTCGGTTATCAGGAAAGTTTTTCTTCCTGCGGGGAGATGATTCCGAACTTCCTCAGCCGGTAGATATAGGTCTTGTAGCTCATCCCGAGGAGCTCCGCCCCCCGGGTGTGGACACCCCCCGACCGCTCCACCGCCTGTTGCAACAGGGTCCTTTCGAGCCGCTCGAAATCCACTCCCTGGGGCGGCAGCACGCCGACTGCCGCCGGGATCCGGCCGCCCTCCTCGCTGATCTCCGGGGGAAGCTGCGCCGGCGTGATCCTCCCGTCCTCGGCCAGCACCACGGCCCGCTCGATCACCGACGAGAGCTCCCGGATGTTCCCGGGCCACGAGTGCCGCATCAGGAGGCGCATCGCGTCCTTCGTGATCTCCCGGACGGGCGGGACGCCCCGCTCCCCGTG
>JAMDBZ010000036.1 GCA_023488945.1 Deltaproteobacteria bacterium | reverse complement strand
GGAGAGAGGCGGATCTGGTAGGGGCTTGCTCTCGGCATGGATACGGCCCTCCCTGGTTAACACCATGCCATACCCCGATGCCAGTGGCAAGTCATAATATGTTATCGTATTTATGAAATGGAGCACTTAGTCTCAAGTCCAGCGGATCAACGAAATTATCCGAGGGAAGAGAGGGATCACTTCCGAGACGGCTTGGCTTCTGGCGCAGGCGTTGGAGACGACGCCGGAGTTTTGGCTGAATATGCAGGCCGCACATGACCTCGCATTGAAGCGGCCGACCAAGTCGGTTCCGAAGCTGCGCAAGGCAAGTTAGCCCGCATTTCTCACCAGGCTTCTGCTGCGGCGGCGGATCCGGGCATGTCTCCTGCGTGGCGCTCGGTCGGGCTCCTCGGCGTACTGTCCCCTACGCCTCCGGGGCCCTCGGTCGCGCGCCTTGTATCCACGCCCGTCTCCACCACCTCGCGACGAACCCCGGTGAGAGATGCGGGCTAAAAGGCCCCCTCCGGATTCCGGGAGTCCAGCACCTCACGGACCTTCCGTCTCAGGGCGTCGGGCGTAAAGGGCTTCTGGAGGAAGGCGGTCCCTTCGTCCAGAACGCCGTGGTGGGCGATGGCGTTCGCCGCGTACCCCGAGGCGTAGAGGACCGACATCCCGGGGTGGAGGGCGAGCAGGTCTTCGAGCGCCCTCCGCTCCGTGATATCCCGGGCGATCCCCTCGATCGCAACGAGGTCCCCCGAGCCGTCGTGGATGGGGACGTTGTGAAGCTCGATCCAGACCTCCGACCCGTCCCTGCGAACCCAGCGCAGCTCCGGGAGCGCGGCCCCCGGGGAACTTCGAATCTCCTCCAGGACCGGCGCGTCGCCGGGGTGGACGATCCTGCCCAGCAGGGCGGGTTCGCGATAGAAATCCGCCGGTTCGTACCCCGTGACGGCCGCAACCGAGGGGCTCATGTATTCGAACCCCTGAGTCGGCCGCAGACGGTAGCGGAAGATGATGTCGCGGGCGTTTTCCGCAAGGAGACGGAACCTCTCCTCGCTCCGGGACAGGGCATCCCTGGTCTTCTGGAAAAACAGGAGGATGATCCCGAGGGCGGCGAAAAGGGAGAGCGTGGCGGCGATAAGGAACCCCCACGGGGCGAACCACTCCACGGGCCGAAGGAAGGGGTAATCGAGCAGGTGGATTCCCCACAAGATGAACGCTCCCGCCGTGACCCTCTTGCCGAAGCCATCGAGCCCCTTGATCCGGAGGAAGACGAGGCCCGTCCACATATACACACATCCCAGGAAAAGGGACATGGGGAGCGTGGCGGCGAGGAAGGAAATGCGGCCCGCCGCGGCGATGACGACCCAGGCGGCGGCCAGCGCGAACCCGGCGAGCCACGCGCGGGAGAGCTTCTCCCCCGCGAACTCCTGCGCCCCCCAGTACAGGAGGGTCCCGCTGACGAAGGCGAACAGGTGGAACGCCGTGTCCAGGGTTGCGGATCTCCACAGGACCGCCCCCAGGGTGATCAGGAGCTGGAGCGTGTAGACCGCCCAGCATCCCCCCCCAGATGCCGAGGTACCGCTCCCGGTACTCCGCGTAGAGATACAGGTACACGATGGAAAGCACCGAGGTGCCGATCATCGCGGCGATCAGGGAAGGGATCAACCAGGACATTATCGCTCTTCGGCGGCGGCTTCCCCGTTGATGCTCCGTGGGGTCCCGGGAATTTCCGCGAACGGGAATGCGGACACGTTACCGTCCTTGTCAGCGATGTTTCCAAGTATGTTACTCAAACGATGCGAAAGGGAAACGGGTTATTTCTTTTGCGGCGGGGCCCCTCTCCCACCGGATCGGGTCGGGCTGCACCTCCGGCTTGAAGGGAGTCCTCGCTCCACGGGTCAACCTTCGTCGTTCCGATGGAGAGGATGATCCGGGAGAAAGAGGTGTCCTAACCGGGCTTCCGCTTGAGCAGACCCTGCACGGCCGGCCGGTACTTGTCCTTCAGCTCGACGATCCGGTTGAAGACAAGGGCGCCCGGCTTCGAATCGACGGGGTCGGCCATGAAGTAGCCGTGGCGCACGAACTGGAAGCGGTCGCCGCCCCGCGCCTCGGCCAGGCCCGGTTCGACCAGGCATCCGCGCAGGATTCCCGCGGATCCGGGATCGAGGAAGTCCTTGAAGGTCTTTCCTTTCTCCACGTTCTCCGGGTCGGGCACGGTGAACAACCGGCCATACAACCGGACTTCCGCCGGAATCGCATGCGCGGCCGACACCCACTGGATGGCCGCGGCCTTCCGGCGCGGCCCGCTTGCCTTCCGGCCCAATGAGTCCGGGTCATAGGCGCAGCGAAGTTCGACGGCCTCCCCCGAGGTCGGGTCCCTGACGATCTCTTCGCACCGGATGAAGCAGGCGTTCATCAGCCGGACCTCTTTGCCGGGAGAAAACCGCTTCCAGTCGGGCGGGGGGCTCTCGGCGAAGTCGGTTCGCTCGATGCAGACCTCGCGGGTCAGCGGCACCCGGCGCGAGCCCTCCTTCCCGATGTCGTGCGGCCAGAGGGGCGCCTCCAGCCATTCGACCTTCCCGGCCGGGTAATTGGTGATCGTCACCTTCAGGGGGCGCAGGACGGCCATGGCCCGCGGGGCGCGGGCGTTGAGGTCGTCGCGGATCGCGTCCTCGAGCAGCTCCATGCTCACGCGGCTGTTGGCCTTGTCGACGCCGATGCGCGCGGCGAAGAGACGGATCCCTTCCGGCGTATAACCGCGCCGTCGCATTCCCGCGATCGTCGGCATGCGGGGGTCGTCCCAGCCGCAGACATGGCCCTCCTCCACGAGCTGAAGCAGCTTGCGCTTGCTCATCACCGTGAAGTCGAGGTTGAGGCGCGCGAACTCGTACTGGTGCGGCCGCGGTTCCTCGAACAGGTTTTCGAGCAGCCAGTCGTAGATCGCCCGGTTGTTCTCGAACTCCAGCGTGCAGATCGAGTGCGTGACGTTCTCGATGGCGTCCGACAACGGGTGGGCGAAATCGTACATCGGATAGATGCACCAGTCGTCGCCCCGGCGGTAGTGCGACTCGTGGCGGATCCGGTAGAGCAACGGATCCCGCATCTTCATGTTCCGGGCCGCCATGTCCCCCTTGGCGCGCAGGACGTGCGCCCCGTCCGGAAACTCGCTGGCGCGCATCCGGGCGAAGAGGTCCAGGTTCTCCTCCACCGAGCGGCTCCGGTAGGGGCTTTCGCGACCGGGTTCCGTGACGGTGCCGCGATACCGCCGGATCTCCTCCTCGCTCAGGCTGTCCACGTACGCCTTGCCGTCCCGGATGAGCCGGACCGCAAACCCGTAGAGCTGTTCGTAGTAGTCCGAAGCGAAGAAGAGCTTGTCCCCCCAGTCGAAGCCGAGCCACCGCACGTCGCGCATGATCGACTCGACGTACGTCATGTCCTCCGTCTCCGGGTTCGTGTCGTCGAAGCGCAGGTGGCAGACGCCGCCGAACTCCCGGGCGATGCCGAAGTTCAGGCAGATGGACTTGGCATGGCCGATATGCAGATAGCCGTTCGGCTCGGGGGGGAATCGCGTCACCACCCGGCCGCCGTGGAGGCCGGAGAGCGTGTCGCGTTTGACGATCTCACGGAGAAAATCGAGGCTTTCTTTTCCCTCGGAGGTCTGCGGATTCGATTCGGGATGAGGCATGGGTGTGGAACGCTCGCCGCAAGTCGTTTGTTTGTGACCGGGTAAACGGCATTAAGAAATACCATGCCGCTGGGTCCGTGTCAAAAACCGGTCCCCGCGAACCCGCCGGGCTTCCATGCATCAACGCCTTGAAGCGGGATCGCCGCCCCATTCCCAATCCGCTGTTGACTCGATCGGAGCGAACGGACCAAAATGTTATGATAACCATCGTCGCAGAGGCGGGATGCAGAAGACGGTATTTTACGGCATTGTCGGGGTTTCCCTCGCCGTCACGGCGGCCTCGTTGGGGTTCATGGCGAGCCGTCTCCTCTCACTCAGGTATTATGCCCCCCCGCCGCCGGCGCCGAAACGGGCCCCGGCGCCGGCCACCCAGGCCGCGACGATACCGCCCGAGCGGTGGACGAACATCTTCGCTCCGGCCCAGGGAATGGACATCCCGTCCCGGATCAAGTCGGCGAAATCCCGGGAGGGGGCGGTTTCCGGGACCCGGTACGTGCTCCTGGGGACGATCTCGTCGGATTCGCGCGCGGCCCGGCGGGCGATTCTGTGGGCGGACGGGTTCAAGGAGCCGAAGCTCGTCGCCGAGCAGGCGGAGATCGAGCCGGGCATCCGGGTCGGCCGGATCGAGCGGGACGAGGTTTTCCTGATCCGGGGCAACACGCCCGAAAAACTCGACCTGCTCCCCGTGGGCTCGCGGACGCGCACCCCGGCTTCCCCCGCCGCTCCAGCCGCGCCCGCTGCGGTTCCGCCGCCCGTCGCGGCCGGAGGGATGGCGCCCACCATCCGCGTGTCGCAGATCGGAGCGAACACCTACTCCCTGGACGAGGCGTCCGTGACGCAACTGACGAACAACATCAACCAGTACATGACGCAGGTCCGGATCATCCCCTATTTCGAGAGCAACCGGTCGGCGGGATACCGGATCGCGGCGATCCGCCCCGGATCCGCCTTCGAGCAGCTCGGCTTCCGCGGAGGGGACGTCATCCAGCGGATCAACGACGTCGACCTGGTAAGCCCCGAGAAGATGTACACGATCTTCCAGAACCTCAGGGACGAGAAGCGGGTGAACGTCAACATCATCCGGCAGGGGCAGAAGAGCACGATCACGTACGAAATCCGTTGAGCGGGGAGTGAGCGATGAGAAAGATCGCATGGCCGGTCCTGGCCTTCTGGCTCGCGGCGGCATGCAGCAGCGCAGCCGCAGCGGCTTCGCCGCCGCCCGAATCGTCGAAAGAGGCCGCCCCGGCAGCGGCATCACCCGCGGCCGACAACCAGGCGGCCGCGCCGGCCGGACCCGGCGCAGGGGAAAAGAGCCCGCCGGGAACGCAGGCGGGGGGCCCCGTCCGCCTCCCCGTCTTCATCTCGATGGACTTCACGGACGTCGACCTGCCGGTCCTCATCAAGTTCATCAGCGAGCAGACGAAGAGAAACTTCATATTCGATGAGCGGGTCCAGGGAAAGATCACGATCATTTCCCCGAGAAAGATCACGGTCGACGAGGCGTACGACGTCTTCCTGTCGGTCCTGGCGGTCAAGGGGTACACGACGGTCCCGCAGGCGAACGCCATCAAGATCGTCCCGCTGGGCGAGGTGAGGCAGGAGAGCCTCCCGACGGGAAAGGTCGCCGCCCAGCCGTCCGCCGAGTACGTCACCCGGCTCGTCCCGCTCCAGTTTCTCGACGTCGCGGAGGTCCTCCCGCTCCTCACCCCGCTCGTTTCGAAGGGCGGGTTGCTCAACGCCTTCCCGGCCTCCAACACGCTCCTGCTCATCGACTCGACCGCCAACATCGACCGGTTCCTGAAGATCCTCGGCGAGTTGGACGTCGCCGGAACGGCCAACGTGATCCGGATCTTCCCTCTGAAAAACGCATCGGTCACGGAGGTGGTCAGAACGCTCGACGCCCTCTACCAGGAGACCGCAGCGCCTCCGGGCCGGCCCCGCGGGGTCCGCCCCGGGAAGGTCCGGGGTGCCGCGCCTCCGAAATTCCTTGCCGACACCCGGACCAACAGCGTCATCGTCCTGGCGGGCAAGGACGTGATGGCCGACGTCGAGGACCTCCTCCGGAAGCTCGACATGCCCGCCCCCGAGAACACCGGGAAGATCAACGTCTACTACCTGGAGAACGCCGACGCCGAGGAGATGACCAAGGTCCTCTCGTCGCTTTCCGAGAAACGGGCGGGACCGGTCCCGCCCGCCGCGCCGCCCGCCACGATCCGGGGAGTGATCTCCGCGGAACTCGAGGGAGGCGTCCGGATCACCGCCGACAAGGCGACCAACTCCCTCATCATCATCGCCTCGCCGAACGACTACCAGACGCTCGTCGAGGTCATCAGGAAGCTCGATATCCCCCGCCGCCAGGTCTACGTCGAGGCGCTCATCATGGAGATCTCCCTCGACAAGGGGCTCGACCTCGGCGTCGAGTTCCGGGGAGCCGGCGAGACGCGGAACAACGGCGCGGTCATCGGGGGGACGAACTTCGACTTCAAGGGGAACGTGAACGAGCTGTTCGCCGCGCTGGCCACGGGGAACCCGCTCCTGTTCTCCGGCACGGGCCTCATCGCGGGCGGAATCGCCGGGAAGGTCACGCTCCCTGACGGGACCCAGATCCCGGCCATCACCGCGATCCTGCGGGCCGCGCAGAACCGGAACAACATCAACATCCTCTCCTCGCCGCACCTGCTGACGACGGACAACAAGGAAGCGGAGATCGTCGTCGGCGAGAACGTCCCCTTCATCACGAGCCAGACGACCAACACGACCAACATCGCCAACATCACGAACACGATCGAGCGGAAGGACGTGGGCATCACGCTCCGGCTCACTCCCCACATCCACGAGAGCGAGTTCGTGAACCTCGACATCTTCCAGGAGTCGTCCGCGGTCAAGGGGGACACGCTCCTCAACGTGAACCTGGTCGGCCCCACGACGACGAAACGGTCCGCGAAGACGAGCGTCCTCGTCCGCGACGGCGATACGGTCGTGCTGGGCGGGATGATGCAGGAGACGTACAGCACGATCCGGAAGCAGGTCCCCGTCCTGGGCGACATTCCGCTGCTGGGCTACCTGTTCCGGTTCAAGTCGGTCACCCGGAGCAAGACGAACCTTCTCATCTTCCTCACGCCGCACATCATCAAGGAACCGGGCGACATGGCGCGCGTCACCGGCGCGGAAAGGGAACGGATGGACCGCTTTATCCGCGAGAACAAGGAGGAGGTCCAGGAATTCCTCCACGAGAAGGCGGGCAAGGAGAAATGACCGAAGCGGGCACAAGGATGGTCCCTCCCGACCCGGAGTCCCTTGCGCCGGCCGAGGAGATCCTCCCGAAGGTTCCGATCGGGTACGCCCGGAAGCACCTGCTCCTGCCGTGCCGCGACGCCTCCGGCGCGCTTTGGCTCCTCTGCGGGAAGGAGGAGGACCGGCATGCGGTCGACGAGATGCGGTTCCTGGTGGGGCCGGCGCCCATCGCGGCCGCTTCGCCCGAAGCGATCCTGCGGAAGATCGACACGGCCTACGAGAAGATCCAGACTCCCGACCGGGAGATCGCCGAGGATCTCACCGGAGAGTGGGAACTCTCCGCGGAAGCGTCCGTGGAGGAGACGCGGGACCTCCTCGAGTCGCCGGACGAGGCGCCCGTCATCAAGTTCGTCCACTCGCTGATGTTCCGCGCCATCACGGGTCGGGCCAGCGACATCCACGTCGAGCCGTATGAGAAGGAGATGGTCGTCCGGAACCGGGTGGACGGAATCCTCTACCCGATGGTCTCGGCCCCGAGGAAGTGGCACGCCCCGGTCGTCTCCCGGATCAAGGTCATGGCGGGGCTGGACATCGCCGAGCGGCGGCTCCCCCAGGACGGGCGGATCCGGATCCGGCTCGGCGGCCGCGAGGTCGACATCCGGGTCTCCATCGTCCCGACCGCCTTCGGCGAGCGGGCGGTCCTGCGGATCCTGGACAGGACCCACCTGCTCCTGGGGCTCGAGGACATCGGGCTCGAGGCGTCGGATCTCTCCTCCGTCGAGCGGATTCTGTCCCGCTCGAACGGGATCATCCTCGTGACCGGACCGACCGGCTCGGGGAAGACGACGACCCTTTATGCCGCGCTGCGCCGCCTCGACTCCGGGACGAAGAACATCATCACGATCGAGGACCCGGTGGAGTACCAGATCCAGGGGATCGGCCAGATCCAGGTCAACCCGAAGATCCAGCTCACCTTCGCGAACGGCCTCCGCTCGATCCTGCGGCAGGACCCGGACATCATCATGGTGGGCGAGATCCGCGACGCCGAGACGGCCGAGGTCGCGATCCAGGCCTCCCTCACCGGCCACCTCGTCCTCTCCACCCTCCACACCAACGACTCCGCGACCGCGGTCACGCGGCTGGCCGACATGGGGATCGAACCGTTCCTGATCGCCTCGTCGCTGTCGGCGGTCGTCGCGCAGCGGCTCGTCCGGAAGCTCTGTCATTCGTGCCGGAAGCCCTACGCGCCCACGGCGGCCCAAAGGAAGAGCATCGGCCTCGACGGCGGCGCCTCGGAGACGTTTTTCGCCCCTGCGGGCTGTCCCGACTGCGCGAACACGGGGTACCGGGGACGGACGGGACTCTTCGAGATCCTCCTCGCCGACGATCGGGTCAGGGCACTGATCCTCGAGCGGACCGACGCCGACGGCCTGCGCGCTTTCGCCGTCTCGCGCGGGATGCGGACGATCCTCGCCGCGGGGGTGGAGAAAGTGCGCGCCGGGATCACCTCGGTCGACGAGGTCCTCCGGGTCACGCAGGAGAATTAGAGGATTCGCGTGCCGACGTATGCCTACACGGGAATCTCCCGCGATGGGGAGGAACGGAAGGGGACGCTCGACGCCGAGAGCACGGCCGCCGCACGCCGCAAGCTGCGGGACGACGGCGTCTTCCCCGTCTCCCTCGCCGAGGAACGGGCGGCGGGGTCCCTATTCCCGGCGATCTCCATCCTCGGCCGCCAGGAGGTCCTGCCGCTCGTCACGCGCCAGCTCGCCACGCTCATCGGCGCGGGCGTCCCGGCCGTGCCCGCCCTGCGATCCATCGCCTCCCAGGTCGATGACGCCGAGACCCGCCGCGTCCTCGTCGACATCGCGGAGGCCGTCCAGGGCGGCTCGTCGCTCGCCCGGGCCCTCGAGGCGCATCCCGGCATGTTCCCGAACCTCTACGCGAGCATGGTCCGTGCCGGCGAGGAGAGCGGGGCTCTTCCCCTGTCCCTTTCCCGCCTCGCGGACCATCTCGAGGAGCAGGCCCGCGCCCGGAGCCGGGTCCGGGCCGCGCTCACCTATCCCGTGATCATGTCCCTGGTGGCCGCTCTCGTCGTCACGTTCCTGCTGACATTCGTCGTCCCCAAGATCGTCGGGGTCTTCGCACACCTGGGGCAGGCGCTCCCCCTTCCGACGCGGCTCCTGATCGGGCTCACGGACTTCCTCTCCGCGACCTGGTGGGCGCTCCTCGCAGCCCTCGCCGTCCTGGTCCTCTGGCTGCGGAGGTATTTCGGGACGGAGAAGGGGATGCGGGTCCGGGATTCCCTGGTTCTCCGGCTCCCGCTCGTCGGAAAAACGATGCACCTGGCGGCGCTGTCGCGCTTCGCCCGCACCCTCTCCACCCTCGCGGCGGGAGGAATCCCCGTCGACCGGGCGCTGCGCGTGGTCGCCCCCGCGGTCGGCAACACGGTGCTCGCGGACCGGATCGAGGCGGCCGCCGCCCGGATCGTGGAGGGGTCCACGCTCGCCGACGCCCTCCGGGCCCACGCCGAAATCCCCCCGACGCTCATCCAGATGGTGGCGGTCGGCGAGGAGAGCGGCACGCTCGACTTCATCCTGGGCAAAATGGCGGACGCGCTGGACGGCGAGGTCGAGGCGCGGACGGCGAGGACCCTGGCGCTGCTCGAGCCCGCCATCATCCTGATGATGGGCCTGGTCGTCGCCTTCATCGTCGTCTCCGTCCTGCTGCCGATGCTCGAGATCTCCCAGATCGTCCGATGAGGAGGGACTTCATGCCGATGAACCGAACCCGTGAAGGCCGCCTCCGGGACCGCGGCGGCTTCACGCTGATCGAGATCATGATCGTCATCGTCATCCTGGGGCTGCTCGCCGCCCTCGTCGTCCCGAAACTGATCGGGAGGACGGAGGAGGCCAAGAGGACCCAGGTGCGGGTCCAGATCAAGAACATCGAACAGGCGCTCGAGCTGTTCAAGCTGGACAACGGGTTCTACCCCTCGACCGACCAGGGGCTCGATGCGCTCGTCCGGCCGCCCGAGGCCGGCAGGATCCCGAAGAACTACCGGAAGGGCGGTTACATCGACCGCGTCCCGAAGGACCCGTGGGGGAACCTCTACGTCTACGTCTCCCCCGGCGCGCACGGCGATTACGACATCTCCTCGTACGGCGCCGACGGCGCCCCCGGCGGCGAGGGAGAGGACGCGGACATCAACTCGTGGGATGAGAAGTAACCGCGGCTTCACGCTGATCGAGCTCGCCGTCGTCCTGTTCATCCTGGGGCTCATGCTCTGGCTCGTGGCCCCCCGCCTGTCCGCCTTCGTCGAGCCGGACCGGAACGCCGTCTTCCGGGAGCTTTCCGCGGGGTCCGAGGCGGCGTTTGAGCTCGCCCTCTTCGAAAAGAAGGAGGTGCGGCTGGCCCTCGACCCGGTCGCGGGAACGTACCGGTTCCGCGTTCCCGGGGACACGAGGGAACCGCCCCCGCCCCGGCCGTTGGGGAAGGCGCTCCGCATCGCCGGGATCCGCGTGAACGGGGAAGACCGGCCCCTCGATATCCCCACCGAGATCACGTACTCGCCCGGGGGGGGCCTTCCCGACGCCCGGATCTTCATCCGCGATACCGGCACCGAGGGAAAACCGACCGACTGGACGCTCCGGATCTCCCCAGTGAGCGGGACCATCGACGTCCTCGAAGGGACCGTGCAGAGCGATGGATAGGCGTCGGGGGTTCACGCTCCTCGAAGTCCTCGTCTCGCTGGCGATCCTGTCGTCCCTCCTGATCCTCGCCTACCGGGTCGTCTCGGGAGCGATAGCCGCCGAGGACCGGTCCGAGCGTTGGACGACGGCCGTCCTGCTCGGCGAGGCGCTTCTCAGGGAAACCGCCGCCGGGTTTCCCGCCGTCCAGGAGTCGGATGGGAAGTTCGACCCGCCGAACGACGGCTACGCCTGGAAGACGGTCGTCCGCCAGGCGGTCCACCCCGACGCCCGCGAGGTCGACGTCACCGTCACCTGGAGGGACGGCGGCGGCGAGGAATCGGTGACGCTCAACGGGCTGGCCATCAAATGAGGCCGGGCGGGCGCACGCGCGGGATGACGCTGGTCGAGGTCCTCCTCGCCCTCGCGGTCTTCTCCGTGATCCTCCTCCTGCTGCTCTCCGCCTTCACGGGGATGGACCGGGCGCGCTCCCTCCTCTCCTCGCGTTCGCGCGAGATCCGGCAGATCCAGATCGCGCTGGACCGGATCGGCTCGGACCTCATGGGCGCCTTCTCCTCGGAGACCGTGGCGGCGTGCCTTCTGACCTCCAGGGAAGACGAGTTCGGCAAGCTGCGCGCCTCGACGCTTTTGTTCACCGCATTCACGCCGCCGGACCTTTCGGACGAGCGCCCCGCCGACGACCTCGTCAAGATCCGGTATTTCCCCCGGCAGAGCGAGGACGGGCGGTTCCTCGAGCTTCGCCGGGAGGTTTCCGTCTTTCCGCTCATCGAGAGCAAGGCGCCTGCGCGCGAGGTCCGGATCGCCGGGAAGCTCCTGGGATTCCGGGTGGAGCTCTTCGACGGCACGTCCTGGGTCCGGGAATGGCCGCCTCCGGGACGGCAGAGGAGCGCGATGCCGGCCCGGGCCGCGATCGTCCTCACGGACCCCCGGGGCACGGAATACCGGCGCGTCGTTCCCATACCGCTCGCGGGCCAGGAAGGCGCCCTTCCCTACTCCGGCCGGAGGAAGGCGCCCGGATCATGAGAGGGACACCCGGGACATCCGCTCGCCGCGACCGGCCGCGGGACGACTCCGGCATGGCGCTGCTCGTCACGCTGCTCGTCATCGTGCTCGTCGTGGCGATCGTCTTCGAAGTCTTCCGGATCGGGACCCGGTCGCTTGCGGCCGGCGCCCACGGGCGGGATTCGATCCGGGCGACCCTCGTCGCGGAGGCCGGCGTCTCGGCGGCACGGATCGCCCTCCGGGAGAACTTCAAGGACAACGGCTACGACACGCTCGACGAGGTCTGGTCCCGCCCCGCCCCCCCGATCGAGCTGGGAGAGGGAGTCATCAATGTCGCCGTGGAGGACGAAGAGCGCAAGATCAACCTGAACAGGATCGTCCTCCCCAACGGAAACGCCCCGGACGAGCAGAGACTCGCCGTCTTCCGGCGTCTTCTCCAGATCCTCGACATCGACACCCAGGTGGCCGACGCCGTCGTGGACTGGCTCGACGCCGACGAGACGCCGCGGGTCGGCGGGGCGGAGAGCGCCTATTATCTCTCCCTCCCGGTCCCCTACAAGGCGAAGAACGACCTCTTCGACACCATCGCGGAGCTGCGGCTCGTCCGGGGAGTCACGCGGGACGTCTACGCGAAGCTCGCCCCCTTCATCACCGTCGCCTCGTCGGGACAGGTCAACATCAACACCGCCCCCAAGGAAATCCTGATGGCGCTGTCGGCGGGGCAGGACGCCGCCGACGCGGGCGTCATCGACGA
>JAMDBZ010000083.1 GCA_023488945.1 Deltaproteobacteria bacterium | reverse complement strand
CCCCAGGGCCGCCTTGGTCGGCTTTCCCGCGGCATCGAAGGCGACGCTCTTCGGCGGCCCGAGGACCGTCTCGCGGGACGCCTCCTGGCGGTCCGAAAGCGCCCGGATGATGTAGGCCAGCCGCCGTGGCGTCCCGCAGATGTCGACGCGGTCGAAGACCAGCCGGTTCTTCTTCAACACCTCGGCGAACTGCTGCCCGCCGTACCAGAGCGCGGGACCGATGAAGCCCGCCGGGATCTCCTCGCAGCCGATTTCGAGCAGGTAATCGCGTTCCATGGCTCCTCGTCTTGTCCGGGTCTCGGTATGGTCGAACCGTCAGAACTTGGTCATCAGCGGGTAGCCCAGCTCCTCGCGCATCCGGAGATACCCCTCCGCGCACAGCTTGGCCAGGTTGCGGACGCGGGCGATATAGGACGTGCGCTCCGTCACGGAGATGGCGCCGCGGGCGTCGAGCATGTTGAAGGTGTGCGAGCACTTGAGGCAGTAATCGTATGCGGGCAGGACGAGTTTCTCGTCGATGAGCCGCAGGCACTCCTTCTCGTACATCCGGAAAAGGGAGAACAGCATCGGAATGTCGGCCTTCTCGAAGTTGTACTTCGAGAACTCGACCTCTCCCCGGTGATGGATGTCGCCGTAAGTGACGTTGCCGACCCATTTGAGGTCGAAGACGTTCTCGACGTTCTGGAGATACATCGCGATCCGCTCGATGCCGTAGGTGATCTCACCGGACACCGGCTTGAGATCGATCCCCCCGCACTGCTGGAAATAGGTGAACTGGGTGATTTCCATGCCGTCCAGCCACACCTCCCAGCCAAGTCCCCAGGCACCCAGGGTGGGAGACTCCCAGTCGTCCTCCACGAAACGGATGTCGTGCTTCATCGGGTCGATGCCGACGTACCGCAGGGAATCGAGGTACATCTCGACGTAGCTCTTCGGGCACGGCTTCATGATGACCTGGTACTGGTAATAGTGCTGGAGCCGGTTGGGGTTCTCGCCGTACCGGCCGTCGGTCGGCCGGCGCGACGGCTCGACGTACGCCGTGTTCCACGGCTCGGGACCGAGCGCCCGCAGGAAGGTGGCGGGATTGAACGTCCCGGCGCCGACTTCGATGTCGTACGGCTGATGGATGACGCAACCCCTGTCGGCCCAGAAACGTTGCAGAGCGAGAACCAGGTCCTGGAACGTCACGACGTGTCCCCCCGGCGGAAAATAATAGAATTACATACCATCCCCCGGAAGGGGGTGTCAAGGAAAATCATTATAAAATACAGGGGTTTTACGACTTTTCTCCCCGGTCCCGATCGCCGAGACTTCGCAACGCTCTTCCCAAGTGCCACTCGATGTATTGAGGAATAACCTCTTGTAATTCCGTGAGAATGGAATCGGGAAGCCGGATGCGTCGAAGGGCCGCCGGAGGGGTCGTCTGGAGCGCCCGCCACGTCTTGACCGCGCCCAGCGTGAGCCGGAATCCTCCCCCCCCCGCGCAGTTCCCGCACAGGAGCCCCCCCTCGGACGGGAGGAACCGGAATATCGCGGCCTCCGGTGTCCTGCAGCGCCTGCATCCCGAGAGCTCCGGGCCCCACCCCCCCACGGAGAGGAATGCCGCCTCCGACTTCCGGGCGACGGCGGCGGGGGACTCCCCTTCCGCAATCGCCCGGATCCCGGCGAGCAGCGTTTCGAACGCCTTCGGTTTCGGCCCCGGCTGGGGAAACAGCGCGACGGCCACTTCCAGGAGATGATCCGCGTGTCGGACCTTTTCCCAGTCCTCGACGATCTCCCAGAAGCTCCCGGCCACGGCCGCCTGCGAGAGGACGCCCATCCGGCCGGGGGCGTCCGCCCACTCCACGTTCAGGAGGAGATATCTCTGAAGGGTGCCGCCGAACCGCTTTCGACTGTGCCGGGCCGATTTCGCGACGAGGGTGACGGCCCCGGCGCTCTCGGTGAAGAAGAGGAGCCGCCGGTCCAGCTCGCCCTGGTCCGCGGCCCGGACGAGGAACGCGCGGGACGAGCGGAAGGTGCGCGGTCCCGCCGAGGGCATGGCCGGCTCACCGGCCGTGGGGAGGAGGCTCGATCGGGATGTCGCGGACCCGGTCCCGCATCTTCAGGCCGGTGCGGATCAGGTTGATGTTCCGGCGGCAGCGGATGATCATCTTCTCCAATCCTCCCCCGGCCCCCCCGGAATCCGTCTACTGCCCCAGCCGGATTTCCTTGACCTGTCCCCGGCTCCCGAACGGCGGGAGCGGCTTGCCGTTCAGCGTCCCCACCACCCCGCCGGCGTTCCCGAGTTTCAGGGAGATCTTCCGCTGCGCCTGGATGTTCAGACGGTCGCCCGGATACAGCATCACGTCGACCGGCTCGGCGTCGTCCCGGCTGTACATCATCCAGGTCATCTCGCTTGCCTCGATGAAGAGCTGCAGAGGCGCTTTCACCGGCCCGGCGGCCCCGGGCGGCATCCCGGCGTTCTGCTCCGAAACCGGAGCCGGTGCGGTGGCCGCGTTGTCGCCGGGGGTTGTCCCCATGCCCGCGGCCGGCGCGGCGTTGTCCGCGGGGCCGGCGGGAACGGCCGGCGTCGCCGCCGGCGGCTTGACCGCCGGCGCGGAGGGCGGTTTCGGCGCCGTCCGGATCGACAGATACGCCAGGATGATGCCGATGCACAAGACCACGGCCGCGGCGATCGTGTATGACACGCGGCGGCTTCCCCGCCGGCGCTCCCGTTCGATCCACGCGGGCCGGACCGGCTGGAGGTGCTCCGGCGCGCCGACGGAGCCGATCGCTCCGTAATACTCGGAGAGGACCGGCTCGGGGTCCATCCCCAAGAGCTTGGCGTAGGCGCGGATGTAGCCGCTCGAAAAGACGCGCGCCGGCCACCCCTCGAAGTTTCCCTCTTCGATGCCGCGAAGGAACCTCTGGCTGATCCGGAGCTCGGCCGCCGCCTGCTCGAGCGTCAGCCCGCGCTCCTCCCGCCGCGCCTTCCACTCCGCCCCAGCGCCCATCTTCTAAGGACCCCTCACCTGTTCCCGGTCTCGAGGGTCCTGATGCGTTCGGCGGCGAGCCTCCGAAGGGCCTCGTCCTCGGTGTTGGGAAGGACATTCCGGAACGCTTGAAGAGCGTCCTTGGGCCTCCCGGTCCGCATGTACGCCCCTCCGAGATCGAACCACGCCGGCGCGTAGGCGGGCGTCGCGCGGACGCATTTCTCGAGGGTGGCGATCGCCTCCTCGCCCCGCCCCTTGGCGGCAAGGACCTCCGCCAGCCCCCGGTACGCGGGGCCGTACCGTTCGTTGAAGGCGAGCGCCCGCCGGTACATCGCCTCGGCGGACTGCAGGTTCCCCCGCCTCCGGTACTCCTCCCCCATGTTGCAGTAGGCGATCTCCGGCGTCGCGTAGACGACGTTGGCGGCCGCGGCCTCGTATTCCTTGATCGCCTCGTCCCCGCGCCCGAGGCCGGAGAGGAGCACGCCGAGGTTGTTGTGCGCCTCCGGATAGTCCGGCTTCTTCCGGATGGCCCGCCGGAAATATTCCTCCGCCTTCCCGGAATCGCCCCGGGCCCGGTAGGCGAGCCCCAACGCCATGTCGATCTCCGGGTTCCCGGGATCCAGCTCGGAGGCGCGGGTCAGTTCCCGCATCGCCGCCGGAATGTTGCGCTGCTCGAGATAGGATATGCCCATCTCCATCCGGGCGTCGGCCTCCTTCTTCATGTCGGCCGTCGGGCCGGCGCACCCCCACAGGAGCGCACCCGCCAGGACCGGGATGACCGGTCTCCACGCCTTCACAGGTACTTCCCTATGATCGGGCCGAGCCGCTTCCTCGCGGCCGCCGGGATCTTCTTCCGATCCGTGATGAGGGCGTGCTTGAGGGCCTCCCCGCACGCGCACGGCTCCTTCCCCGGGAGGCGCTTTGCGACCTCGCGGATGATCTTCTTCGAGTTCTCCGCGTTCTTCCGGATGATCGCCAGGACCGCCTCGATCGTGACGTCCTCCTCCGCCTCGTGCCAGCAGTCGTAGTCGGTCGCCAGGGCCAGGGTGGCGTAACAGATCTCCGCCTCGCGGGCGAGCTTCGCCTCGGGCATGTTCGTCATCCCGATCACGTCGACGCCCCACGTCCGGTAGATGTTCGACTCGGCGCGGGTCGAGAAGGCCGGCCCCTCCATGCAGAGATAGGTCCCGCCCTTGCGGACCCTCCTGAGGACCGCCTTCGCCGACGCGCAGGCGAGGTCCATAAGCCGCGGGCAGACCGGGTCGGCGAACATGACGTGCCCCACAATCCCCTCGTCGAAGAAGGTGTTCGGCCGGAACTTCGTGTGATCGTAGAACTGGTCGACGATCACGATGTCCCCGGGGCGGATCTCCTCCCGCATGCTCCCGACGGCCGAGATCGACAGGATCTGGGAGACGCCGATCTTCTTCATCGCATAGATGTTCGCCCGGAAGTTGATCCGGGAGGGGGGGATCCTGTGACCGCGGCCATGGCGCGGCAGGAACGCGAGCGTCCTCCCTTCGATCTCGCCGACGACCAGCGCATCCGAGGGGTCGCCGAACGGGGTGTCCACCCTCACCTCCCGGACGTTCCTCATCCCTTCCATCGCGTAGAGGCCGGAGCCCCCGATGACCCCTAAAATGTCCCCCATCTCCGCCCCGCGCACCTCCGCGATCCCGTTTTATCGCTTATCGACCCGCATTCTCACTATAGGGGGAAACACCGTTTCCCCTCAAGCCTTTTTCGTCGCCGCCCCGCGCAGCTGGCCGCACGCCGCGCGGATGTCCGCCCCGCGCCGTTCGCGGGTGATCGTCTGGATCCCATTTTCGAGGAGGGCTTCGCGGAACCGGTCCACGACCGGCGGCGCCGGCGGGCGGAAATCGCCGTGCTCGTGCGGGTTGCAAGGGATGAGGTTGACCTTGACACGCGTCCCCTTGAGTAGCCGCGCCAGCGCCCGGGCCTCCTCCGGCGCGTCGTTCACCCCGGCCAGGAGCACGTACTCCGCCGTCACCTTTCGGCCGCTCCGGATCGGGATCCGCCGCATCGCCCCGACAAGCTCCTTGAGTGGGTATCTCCGGTTGATCGGCATCAGGCGCGACCGGATCTCGTCCCGCGCCGCGTTCAGCGAGACGGCGAAGCTTATCGGGTACCTCTCCGCGAGGTCCAGCATCGCCGGCACGACCCCGGCCGTCGAGACGGTCACCCGCTTCCCGGAGAGCCCGAAGCCGTACTGGGACAAAAGGATGTCGATCGCGCGGTCGACCTCCGCGACGTTCTCCAGCGGCTCGCCCATTCCCATGAAGACGACGTTGGAGATCCGTTCGCCCCGCTGCGCGAGACGCTTCGCCGCGAAGCAGACCTGTTGGATGATCTCGGCCGACGTCATGTTCCGGCGGAACCCGATCGTTCCCGTGGCGCAGAAGCCGCACCGGAGCGCACACCCGACCTGCGAGGAGATGCACAGCGTCCTCCGGCCCTCGTCCGGGATGAGGACGCCCTCGATCGTCTCGCCGTCCTCAAGGCGGAACAGGAACTTCTCCGTCCCATCGGAGGAGGCTTCGATCGTTTCCGCGGGCGGCGACGAGATGCGGCACTTCGCGGCCAGCTCTTCCCGAAACGCGCGGGGCAGGTCCGTCATCGCGCCGAAGTCCTCGACGAACCGCTGGTAGATCCACCGCGACACCTGGCGTGCTCGGTACCGCTCCTTTCCCCACCGGGAAAGGAAGGCTTCCAATTCCGCCAGAGGCATTCCCTTCAGGTCAGTGCGTTCTTCGTGCATATTTTTCATCATATCAATTGAGGACTGCATTCATACGGACGGAACCGTCCCCATGACCTTTCACCCGGGCGGTTCGGGGTAAAGATCCACCGTCTGTCCAAGGAAAACCTCCCCCGCCGGAACTGCTCCCTTGCCGAAGGCCTCAAAATGTGACAAAAAAAAAGCCTGCGGTGATGAGGAGCTTGAGGTTTTCGAAAGGAGTGACTGGCGGGGTGGCCCCCGCGGCTTTTTTCGATAACCGTGGCGCTTACGCCGATTACCGGGAAAATATTATGGCAATGCCGGATTGGCTATTGAATCCCGCCGATCAGTAAAGGCGCCCGCAGCCGATCGCCTTCCTGATCTCCTCGTGTTTAAAGGGCTTCCTTATGAAGCCGCAAACCAATCCATCGGCGAGGGCCTTCTGAAGGTCGACGTCACCTTCGGAAAGGGAGCCCGAAACAAGCACGATTGGCAGGCCCGGATCAAGTTCCCTCAGGCGCCGAGCAAGGTCGATCCCGTCCGCGTCCGGAAGCTTCACGTCCATGAAGGCCAACCGGAAACGGAAACGCTTGACCAGGTCGAGCGCTTCGCATCTGTTCCGCGCGGCTTTCGCCGCGCAACCCTCTTGACGCAGGAACTGTTCCAAGAGCCAGCACAAATCCGGCTCGTCGTCGATGATGAGAAAGAGGCCCCGCGGCATCTCCATCAGATCGGCGCCTCGCCCGTAACCACCGGCAATCTCACCGTCAGTGTCGTCCCCGCCCCTGCCGTGCTCTCCACTTCAATCGAGCCCAGGTGCTCCTTCACGATCGAGTAACAAAGCGACAGCCCCAATCCCGTGTCGGCTCCCATCGGCAACATACTGTAAAAAGGGTCGAAAACCTTGGCCAGCGCTTCCTGCGGGATCCCGCAACCGGTGTCGGCGACGCGGATCAAGACTTCGCTGCCGCTGCGTGCCGCCGAAGTGCGCAGCTTGCCCCCCTTGGGCATGGCTTTGACGGCGTTCAGAAAAAGGTTTATGAACACTTGCTGCAGAAGGCCTTTGTTTCCGTTCACGACGATCCGTTCGTTCGGCAGATCGGGCACCAGCTCAATTTTTTGAACCCTCGCCTCGTAGGCAACCAATCGAAACATTTCGTCTAGTACCGCCACGATGTCCAAGGGCACAAAATCGGCCTTCTCCGAAGGGCGGGCGAACGTCAACACGTTTTCGATGATGGCGGAGGCCCTGGCAATGCCGTTCTGAACCTTTGCCGCGCATTCGCGGCGAAACTCCGGTTTGATTCCATCGTTCATGAGAAACTGGGCGGCGGACGAACAAACCGCCAGGGGATTGCGGAGTTCGTGGGCGATCCCTCCCGCCATCACGCCCAGGGCCGCCAGCTTTTCGCGCTGGAGGCGCTGCACCTCCAGCTTGCGGCGTTCGGTCTGGTCTCGTCCAACCGCCACGAATCCTACGGTGTGCGATGCTTCATCTTTCATGGTGGAAAATACCCACGAGATGAAAACGCTGGCTTCGTCGGCAGTGAGGAGTATCCAATCCGCGGTTCGAGGTCCCCCCTCGAGCTCCAAGTTCGAGAGGAACGCCTTCGCATCTTCGCGGTGCTCCTTAGCGATGTACTCAAACAGGGAACGACCTTTCACATCGTCTCCCGGGTAGCCCGAGATCCTCTCCGCCGCCGGGTTCCAGGTCAGGATTCTCCCTTCCTTGTCGGTGGAGAGCACGATGTCGCTGGCACTGTCGACCACGCTGGCGAGGTGGCGTTCGGCACAGCGCACTTCCTTGCTCAACTGAACCTGTTCGGACACATCCTCCATCAACAGCAGGACCGCATCCACGTTGGCCGTCCAGATCACCGGTATCATGCGATAGTAGTACGTGCGCAGGGGCACAGCCGGCGCCCGGTAGGTAAGCCTTTGTCCCTGCGTGGAGTCACCGCTGTCGAAAACGCTGCGAATCGCCGCCTCGAGGCCGAGTTCTTCGATGATCACCTCCGGGAAAACCTGCGACAGCCGCTTGCCGACGATATTGTTCTTGCTCCGGCAGGTCTTTTCGAGAAAGTTCCTGTTGGCGAAGAGCACCTGCAGGTTTCGATCGACCAGGAGGATCGAGGAGGGAATCGCGTTGACGAGGAGGTCGTGAAATTCATCGGAGCGCCTGCGAACCGCGGCCAGTTCCCCCAGGACGTTCGAGAGGTCATGGAATGCATCGGAGAGGATTCCCTTCACCGGAGCCGCGTCGGCATGTCCGAGAAGATCCTTGAGGCGCCCAAGCGAGATATCGAGCTGCCGCTCAAGGGTGTCGTCTTTCATTTCTCCATCTCCTCCCCCGTGACAAAGTTGTAAGGGGGCCAAGGGCCGCTTAACAGGATCTTCGTTCCTTCCTTCCGGGAGAGAACCCGAAACGCCTCCCGGAAGGTCTCCTCTCGATCCCTCTTCACCAGGAACACCAGGGAGGCCATCCGCACGCCCGGTTCCGCGCCGTCCCGCCCTCGCGAAGCGGCATGATCCCATTCGGACGCGCCCGGTCCTCGAATGCGTGACAGCTCCGATCGAAAATCCACGTAGAGGCCGGCAAAGGCTGTCCGGCACCTTTCGACCGTTTCGTCTTCCTCTTCCTCAAGGGCCAAGCGTTCTTCCTCCTGGTACCGGGCCCTCCGGGCATGCAGGTAACGTATGCCCGGGGACGTGCCTGCCGGCGCGGCGTCGGCCGCGGAACCCGGGCCCGGCCCATCGCCGGACGGTGCCCTGTCTTTCCAAGGCAGGAGCAAACGCACGCCCATCTCGACGCATCCGCTCAGGCGCCGCAGGAAGGCTTGGTATTCCCCGCGGCGTGCGCGAAGCGCCTCCCTCACGCGCATCTCGCCACCCAGCACGCATCCGAAACGGAACGGCAGGACAGTGCGGGCGCGGTGAAACACCTCCACCACCTTTTCAAAGTCCAGGATGCGCGAAACATCGGGGGCAACGGCGCCCGCCGGCTGCGGGAGAGGGGAGACCACGACGCAGAGCCCATCGTCGTCGATGAGATACACCGGCTGGCCGTCGACGCCGCGAATCTCCGCGGGCGGCGGTCCCTGTGGTGTTTCACAGACGCAGTAGACGAGGAGGGCTGTTCCTCTCAACCAGGCATCTCCGAGCGGGAAGAGTCCGATTCCTCGTCGTCGCCCAGGGACGGACAAAAGTTGTAGGGCGGCCAGGGCCCGGAGACCTCCAGATGCACACCCTGCTCCCGGTACCGGGCACCGACCTGCTCCACCCGCTCGCGGAAGTGTGCCACGGTCTCGCGGCGGACCAGGAAGGCCCAGTTGGCGATCTCTTCGAACAGCTTTCCCGGGGCGTCAAGGGCGCGGGGCTTCACCGTCCGCACATCGGCCGCCTCGCGTTCCAGTTCCTTCCCGATGGCCTGCACCACCGTTGTCGCCCATGACGCCACCGCTCTGCCGGCTTCCGCCCGCAACCGCTGGAGTTGCATGTAGCGGCTGCCCGGGGATGACGGGAGCCTCAAAAAACGATCGTCGGCTTCGACCAGGCGTTTTTCCGCCTTGGACCGCTCCAGGAACCCCTTGACTGCCCACTCTTCCTTGCCGGTGATTGATTCCAGGAAGCGGGTGATCGCAAGGTGGTGTCGTGCAAGGAAGCGCGCCAAGCTTTCCGGGGAGGCAAAGATGGTCCCGAACCGTGCCGGGAGGACCGGGGAGCTGCGCATCACCCGTTCGATCACCATTTCGTGATGGAAAGCTCTCGGGGCCATCCACGCGAGGTCGCGCAGGTTGGCCTCGGATGCCGGCCCGCAAAACTCTTCCACATTCACCGGCGCAACCACGGCGACGACGCCGCCTGCGCCTTCACAGGACACGGCCCTGGCGTCCTCCAGGCCCGGACCGCCAATGGCGGGGATGGCCGCGGGATAGGCGAAACAAAAGAGATAGACTCCCGCCGCGGCGCTGCCCGGCAAGCCCGTCGGCTCTTGATTCATGTGACCCGCCTCGTCAAACCTCCCCTTCGAAGATCGTCGCTCTTGACCTCGGCCAAGACAAAATCGAAGTCCGAACGCTCGATTTTCAGGCTCCCCTCGTCCGGTGGACATCCCTCGGCGGCGGCCACAACCCTCCGCAAGGCCTCCATGGCGGCTCGCTGGCACACCCCCGCCATGTCCGCCCCGCTGAAACCTTCCGTGCGAGCGGCAAGATCGGCGGCGTCGATCCCGGGGGACGTAGGCTTGCCGCGGAGGTGGACAGAGAAGATGTCACGGCGTTCCCGCTCATCGGGAAGGGGGATATCCACCAGGACGTCAAATCGCCCGGGGCGAAGCATCGCGGGGTCGAGCAAGTCCCTCCGGTTCGTCGCCCCCAGCACCAGAACGCCCCGCAATTCCTCCACTCCATCCATTTCCGCCAGGAACTGGCTCAGCACGCGTTCCGCAACATGAGAATCCGTCGCGCCCCCGCTTCTCGCCGGCACCAGAGCGTCGAGTTCATCGAAAAAAACAATACAGGGGGCGGCCTGGCGGGCCTTGTGGAAAACGTCACGAACTGCCTGTTCGGACTCCCCGACATACCTGGAAAGCAGCGCCGGCCCCTTGACGGAGATGAAGTTGACCTGGCTTTCCGTGGCAATCGCCTTGGCCAGCATGGTCTTCCCGCACCCCGGCGGACCCGAAAGCAGGATGCCCTTCGGCGGTCTGACTCTCGCCTTTTCAAACAGGCGAGGATACTTGAGAGGCCACTCTACCGCCTCCACGAGGCGTTCCTTCACCTCACCGAGCCCGCCGATGTCGTCCCAGCGTACATCCGGGACCTCGACAAACACCTCCCGAATGGCGGAGGGTTCCACCTCCCTAAAAGCAAGCAGGAAATGCTCCATGCCCACCTCCAGCCGACCGAGCTGCTCGTAGGGAATCGCCGTCAGGGAAAGATCAATGTCGGACATGATGTGGCGCAGGCAGCTCATCGCCGCCTCACGGCACAGCGCCTCGAGGTCGGCGCCGACAAAACCGTGGGTGATGGCAGCCAGGTGCGCCATATCTACGTCACCGGCAAGCGGCATCCCCCGACTGTAGATCTCCAGGATCTCCAGCCGGCCGTTGCGGTCCGGAATCGGGATGGCGATCTCCCGGTCGAAACGACCCGGGCGGCGTAGCGCGGGATCCAGGACATTCGGGAGGTTCGTCGCCGCGATGACGATGATGTTGCGCCGCCTTTTCAGCCCATCCATCAGGGCAAGCAGTTGCGCCACGACCCGCTTTTCCACGTCACCGACGACCTTCTCGCGCCGCGGCGCGATGGCGTCGATCTCGTCGAGAAAAACGATGCTCGGCCCCTCCCTGGAGGCTTCCTCGAAGATCTTCCGCAGGTGCGCTTCGCTCTCCCCGTAAAACTTGTGGATGATCTCCGGTCCGCTGACCGTGAGGAATTTTGCCTCCGTCTCGTTGGCGATGGCCCGCGCGATGAGCGTCTTCCCGCAGCCCGGGGGGCCGTGCAGCAGCACGCCTTTCGGCGCCTCAATGCCCAGGCGCTCGAATATTTCCGGATAACGGAGGGGAAGCTCGATCATTTCGCGGATCCGCTGCAATTGCGGCTTGAGCCCCCCGATGTCCTCGTACGAAACCCCGAGCGCCCGCTCTTCTTCCTTGGCCTTGCCGATCACCAACTGCGTCGTCGGGTTGATCACCACAGGCCCGGCAGGAGCGGTGTTTTCCACCTTGAAGTCCGCGGAACGCGTGCCGAAAAGGGTCGCCCGGATCCTGTCTCCGTCCACCACGGGCAAACCGTCCAGGAGGCTGCCGATGTACTTCAGGTCCCGATCCGCCGGCGTGATCGTTATCGGGGCAATCACCACGCGACCGGCGGGGGGAGCGGTAATCCGGCGTATCGATACGGATTCATCAAGGGCAACACCGGCATTCTCGCGGGTCAGCCCGTCCATTTGTATGCGGGCCTGGCCCCGCTGCTCCTTGTAGGCCGGCATTGCCTTACCTACCGTTTTCCGCTTGCCGGTGATTTCCACCAGATCCCCGATATTCACCTGCAGCCCGGCAAGGTCGTCCGGATCGATCCGGACGAGCGCACGCCCCACATCCTTGTTTAGCGCTTCGGTCACCCGAAGCTTGAGCGTGGGAGCGTCAGTCATTTCCATCGCTCCTTCCTTCACGGTCGTCAGCGCAAAAGCTTGACCTCAACAACGCCGTTGTTGCAGGAGACCGTCATCTTCTCCGGCGAAAAATTCCCCGGAAGCAGGATTTCCTTCCTGTATTTCTTGTCGCCCTTCACTGCAGCAATTGCCAGGACGTCATCCCTGAGATCGATTCTGACATCCTTGGACCCTATTCCGGGCATCTCTGCGACAACCAGAACAAACCCTTTCTCTTCAAAAATATCCACCATCGGTTCACGGATTTCCTGCACTTCGGCCTGACCGGTTGTCTTGTCCGTTCGAACATTTCCGAACGGCTCGACCTTGATCCCCTGGTCTCCCACACCGACTTTCACGGTAAAACCATACACGCCTTTCACGCCCTTCTTGCCTTGAATCTCGCCGGTTTTCGAAAGTTCTTCCCCCTTTTCCGCAAGCTCCCCCAGCTTTTCCACCAGGTCGCCAAGGCCCTTCATGATCCCACCGAGACCCGCGCCAAAGCTCGTTTCCGTTTCATGTGTCACTTTTTTCCCTTTCTTGCCGGTCATTGCCTTCTCTCCTCTCCGAAATCGAGTGCACCTTTAGTTTTGTGGCTCTTCGTGGAAATGAGTGGGTGAATTTGCCCCGCTCATTGCCGTAAGTTGTTGATGGATTTGGAGGTTATGGTGTTTTCTCTCCTCGAAATTTCTGGCAAGATTTCCGCATGCGAAAACACCGT
>JAMDBZ010000084.1 GCA_023488945.1 Deltaproteobacteria bacterium | reverse complement strand
CGCGCTGGAAACGCGCGACGCGGTCAATGCGGTCCGGGAGGCTTCCGGGATTCTCAAGGCGCTTTCGGGGACCGTCTCGCAGGCCGAGCGGCTCCTCGCGCTGTCCGAGAAGGGGTTCGAGTACGGGGTCAAGACGCATCTCGAGGTCCAGGACGCCGAGTTGAACCTCCGGCAGGCGCGCGGGAACCTCGCCCGGGCGCGCCGGGACTACCTCGTGGCCCGAGTCACGCTCGACTACGTGACGGGCGCGCTGGCGGAGGGGCCCGGCGGGACCTGGGCCGGCGAGGCGCCGTGGCGACCGGCGAAGTCGGCCCTCGGCATCGTGCCGGAGGTCCTCAAGGGGGAGCCGCGGCTCTCCCGGTGACGCGAAATCCGGGGACCCGGTTCCGTCGCCCCCCCCGGAATCTCCGGCGGAGATCCGACATCCTTATTGATGAGCGATGGCGGCTTCGGGGGGCGAAATGGACGTCGACCTCAATATCCGCATCTCCGGGGGGGCCGGGCAGGGGGTCCACACCGTCGGGAACCTGATCTCCCGGATGGCGGTGTCGTGGGGGTACCATTTCCACGCCACGCAGGACTACATGAGCCGGATCCGGGGCGGGCGCAACTCGTACTCCGTGCGGGTCGGCTCCGAACCGGTCCGGGCGGGGAGGGAGGAGGCCGACATCCTCCTGATCCTCAACCCGGATCATGTCCCCCACTTCCTCAAGACGTTGAGTCCGGGCGGGATCGCGCTGGCCGAGGCGCCTTCGGCCGCATCGCCCGTGATCCCGACTCCGCTCAAGGCGCTGGCGGTCGAGGCGGGGAGCCCGATCCTCGCCAACGTGGTCGGGGCGGGCGTCGTCGCGTTTGCGCTCGGGATCTCCCTCGAGTCGGTCGAACCGATCCTGGCGGCGGATTTCCGGGGCGATTTCCTGGAAAAGAACCGGAAGGCGCTGGCCCTCGGTGCGGGGTGGGCCGGGAAGACCTTCCCGGCCCGGTTTCGCCTCCCGCGCGCCCCGTTCCATCCCCGCGTCGTGATGTCGGGAAACGAAGCGCTGGCCCTGGGGGCCCTGGCGGGCGGATGCAAGTTCGCTGCCGGCTACCCGATGACCCCCGGGACGGGGATCCTCTCGGCGCTGGCGGACAACGGCCCCGCCGTGGGGCTCGTCTTCGAACAGGCGGAGGACGAGATCGCCGCGCTCAACATGGCGATCGGGGCTTCCTACGCCGGCGCCCGCGCGATGGTCGCCACCTCGGGCGGCGGGTTCGCGCTCATGGTCGAGGCGCTCTCCCTGGCCGGCATGCTCGAGATGCCGGTCGTCATCGCGATCGGGATGCGCCCAGGGCCTGCGACGGGGATGCCGACCCGGACGGAGCAGGGGGACCTCGACTTCGTCCTCTCCGCGGGGCACGGGGAGTTCCCGCGGCTGGTCCTTGCCCCCGGATCGCCGGAAGAGGCGTTCGGCCTCGCCCGGCATGCAATGGACGCGGCGGAAGAGTTCCAGGTGCCGGTCATCATCCTCACCGACCAGTACCTGGCGGATACGATCGTCGACATGGACCCGGACGCGTTCGATGTCCGGCCGATCCGGCGCCACATCGTCCGGGGCGACGGCGTCCCGAGGACGGCCGAGGGGGGATACCTGCGGTACGCGATCACGGCGAGCGGGATTTCCCCGATGGCGGTGCCCGGGGAGCCGGGGATCACCGTCGTCGCGGGAAGCGACGAGCACACGGAGGACGGCCACCTGACGGAGGACCACGCGGCCCGGGTCCGGATGGTCGAGAAGAGGCTGCGGAAGGGACAGGCGCTGGCCGAGCGGCGGCTCCCCCCCCTGGTCTCCGGCCCGCCGAACGGCGAAGCTCTGCTCATCGGGTTCGGGTCGACGAAGGAGGTCATCGCGGAGACGCGGCGGATCCTCTCGCGGGAGGGGATCGAGGCCGCGACGGTCCACCTCCGCCAGGTCCGGCCGTTCCCGGCGCAGGAGATGGCGGAGATCGTGGCGCGCTACGGCGTCGCGCTGACCGTCGAGAACAATTCCACCGGCCAGTTGGCCCGCCTGATCCGGCGGGAGTCGGGCGTGGAGGTCGCCGGGACGATCTCCCGCTACGACGGGCTGCCGTTCACGCCGGGGGCGCTGGCGCCCGAGGCGAGGAGGACGATATGGGAAGCGCGTTCGACACGGACGTCGAGAACGCGTGGTGCCCGGGATGCGGAAACTTCGGGATCCTGAACGCGGTCAAGAAGGCGCTGGTGGACCTGGGCCGCCCGAAGCACGAGGTCGTCCTGGTCTCCGGGATCGGACAGGCCGCCAAGCTGCCGCATTACGTGGACGTGAACGTCTTCGACGGGCTCCACGGAAGGGCGCTTCCCGCGGCGGCGGCGATCAGGATGGCGAACCCCTCCCTCGCGGTGATCGTCGCGAGCGGGGACGGCGACGTCTACGGGGAGGGAGGGAATCACTTCCTCCACAATATCCGGAGAAATGTCGACATCGCCCTCTTTGTCCACGACAACCAGGTCTACGGGCTGACGAAGGGGCAGCCTTCCCCGACGAGCGACATCGGGTGGACCGGTTCCCTCAACAGGACGGGGGTGATCTCCGGGCCGTTCCCGCCGCTGGCCGTCGCGATCGCCCTCGGGTGCGGCTTCGTCGCGCGGGCCTATGCGGCCGACGTGGACGGCACGGCCGGCCTGATGGTCGAGGCGATCCGGTTCAAGGGGTTCGCCCTGGTGGACATCCTCCAGCCGTGCGTGACGTTCAACAGGAAGAACACGTACCAGTGGTACGGGAAGATGGTCTCCAGGGTTCCCGACGGCCACGACGCGACCGACCGGATGAAGGCGTTCGCGCTGGCGCTCGAGTGGGAGGAGCGGATCCCGATCGGCGTCCTGTACCGCCGGGAGCGCCCCACGTTCGAGGATCTCCACCCGGCGATCCCGGGCCCCCCGCTGTACAAGCGGGAGACTCCCGAATCGGCCATCCGGACGATGCTTGCGAGGCGGACCATGACGACGCCTTGATCCGTCCGGGCTCTCAGCGCTTTTTCGCGTCCTCTTTCCGCTTCAGGATCGCCGCTTCCTTGGCGAGGATCTTGTCCCAGAGATGCCCGAAATAACAGATCCCCCGGATCAGGAGCAGGGCCGCCGCCGCGGCGGCCAGGGACGACCAGGCGGGGAGCGCATCGAGGAGCCTCGGGTTCATCTCGAGGGTCGCCCCGTAGGTCCCGACCCCGATGTAGAGCGACGCACAGAGGTTGAAGCAGAAGATCACTAACGCTTTGGGGAGGATCGTGGCCATCCCGTCTCGATTCCGGGTTCCCCCGGAGAAACGGCGGCCGGGTTCGCCCACTTGTTACAGGTTGGACGCGGCGAAGGCTCCCGGGATTCAACCGCCCGGTTTTTTTGGGGGCGTTTTCCCGGCGTGGGCGGTGATTTTCTGTCCCTCCCGCTTCCGGGCGTCCCATTCGTTGCCGAAATAGCAGATCCCTGCCAGGGACCCGAAGACGCTTGCGCCGTAGAGCGCGGTCGCGACGAGCGATTCCCCGACGGGCGCCTCCCCGAGATAGAGCGCCATCCCGTACACCGACAGCGCGGTGAAGACGGACGAGCACACGTAAAAGCAGGCGACGGCGATCTTCTTGGGAACGGCCACCCCTTCCCTCCGGCGGATTAATGAGGTATTGATCGTACCATGGAATACGTCCCGCTCCTGACGCTGGCCGCGGCCGTCGCCATTCTCCTCGTCATCCTTCTTCGGCGCCCCCCCTCCGGGGAAGACCGCTTCGACCGGATCGAAAGCCGTTTTTCGGAGGCCCTCCGGTCGAGCTCCGCCGATCTTGCGCGCGCCCAGGCCGATTCCGCGGCCCGGATCCGCCAGGAGGTCTCGGAGAACATCCTCCGCGGGATGAACGACATTTCGAAGCGGATCGAGGAGAAGATTCTGGAGATTCGCGGAGAGATGGCCCGGGAACTGGCGGAGACCGCCGACCGGAACGTGAAGGGCTTCGACCAGGTGGCGGGCCACCTCAAGGAACTGTCCGCGGCCACCGGGCAGATGGTCCTCCTGTCGCGCGACATCAACCAGCTCAACGTGCTGCTGACCCAGCCGAAGGCGCGCGGCGCCTTCGGCGAGCTGACGCTTCAGCGGATGCTCGAGGATCTGCTCGGCGAGCACGCCGAGCTGTTCGAGCTCCAGTACGGTGTCGAGTGGGGCGAGCGGGCGGATGCGGTGGTCTTCGTGCGCCCCGACAGGAGCCAGTTCGTCTGCGTCGACGCCAAGTTCCCGATGACGAACGCGCAGCCCCTCCTGTCCGGAGAGGGAGACGAGGCGTTGCGGCGGGAGGCGGAGAAGCTCTTCGCGCGGGACGTCCTCGCGCAGGCGCAGGCGATCGCCGCGAAGTACATCCGGCCCCCGAAGACGCTCGACTTCGCCTTCATGTTCGTCCCCGCCGAGTCGGTCTACTACCTGCTCCTGCGGAACCGGGCCCTGCACGAGCAACTCCTCCGGCTCCAGGTGGTGCCCGCGTCGCCCAACAACTTCTACGCCTACCTCCAGGCGCTGGCGTTCGCCTTCCGGGGGTTCAAGATCGAGCAGAAGACCCGCGAGATCCAGGGGCTGCTCGAGCGGCTGGGGAAGGACTTCGAGCGGTTCGCGGAGAACTTCCGCCTGTTCGGGCGGCATCTCGAGAACGCCCAGGCCAAGTACGTGGAGTCGATCCGGGACGTCGAGCGGTTCCGGGCGCGGATCGGCGCCCTGCGGAGCGGGGAGGGGGAGCTTCCGGAAGAGTGACGGCCCGGCCGGGCGGTCGCCTCAACCGAACCGGTTCTTGAGTTTTCCCCGAAGGCGCATGACCGCCTGCGCGTGGAGCTGGCAGACCCGCGGCTCGCCCACCTTGAAGATCGTGCTGATCTCGTTCATCGTGAGGTCCTCGGAGTAGTAGAGCGCGATCAGCTGCTTCTCCCGCGCGGGGAGCATGTCGATGGCTTTGCCGAGGGTGTCCTTGAGGTCGCGCAACCACTCCTCTTCCCGGGCCTCGTCGCGGGCCGCCGCCGCCAGGATCTGGGCGACGCCGGTCGCCGCGCCATCGGCCGCATCCTGCGATTCCTCCAGCGAGAAGACGGTCAGCCCCGAGAACCGGGAGAGCTGCCTCTGGAGTTCCTCCAGCGGGATCCCGAGCTCGTCGGCCGCCTCCTGGTCTTCGGCCGGGCGGCCCAGCCGGGCTTCCACGCGGGCGTACGCCGCCTGGAGGCGGTTCGCATGCTGGCGCGCCGAGCGCGGGAAATAATCCATTTCGCGCAGGTAGTCGAGCATCGTCCCGCGGATGCGGAACTCGGCGTAAGTCTTGAACTTGATCCCCCGCGATGCGTCGAACCGATCGGCCGCGTCCAGCAACCCGACCACGCCCGAGCTGACGAGGTCGTCCATCTCGATGTGCGGGGGGAGACGGTGCTTGAGAACCGATGCATGATAGCGGATCGTCGGGATGAACTCGTCGACCAGCATGGATTTGTCCATGAGCGGCGGGGGGTTGACGGGGTGGTGAGCGCAAACCGAAGCCGCTGCTCTCGGAGCCATATCGTCTCCTCCCGTTTCGGGTCAAAGCCGATGAACGTTTGTGAAAGGGGATGGCAAAAGGCATGCCCGAAGCTCTCAGTGAAGCAACTGGCTGATTTTAAAAGGATTATGTTTTCCGAGGGGAAAGTTGGGAACGGCGTGGCCGTCAAGATTTTGGCAGATTGTCAAGCACCCGACATTTTACGGAACTCCCCTTTCCGCTTCAACATTTCCAGAAAAGTCGTCCGTTTGAGCCCGAGGAGAGCGGCCGCCTTGTTCTTGTTCCCTCTCGCCCGCGAGAGGGCGTGCTCGATGAGGCGGTTCTCGAAATCTCCCGTTGCCTTCCGGAAATCGATGCCGTTGGCCGGGAAGTCGATACCGGCTGCGATCCTTCCCGGGAATTCCCCGTGGATCGCGGCCGACAGGTCGGCGGTCTCGACCCATCCCTCCCGTTTGAGGATGGCGAGGCGCTCGACGAGGTTCGCCAGTTCCCGGATGTTCCCGGGCCACGGGTAGCAGGCGAGCGCCTCGAGCGCGTCCGGGCGGAACCCCTGGATCCCGTACCCTTTGTCCCGGTTCCATCTCCGGAGGAAATACTCGGCCAGGATGGGGATGTCCTCCGTCCGTTCGCGCAGGGGGGGAACCCGGATGGGGATGACGTTGAGCCGGAAGTAGAGGTCCTGCCGGAACCGGCTCGCGGCGATCTCCTGCTCGAGGTCCCGGTTGGTCGCCGCGATGACCCGGACGTCGACCTTGACGGTCTTCGTGCCTCCGACGGGAAAGAACGACTGCTCCTGCAGGACGCGCAGCATCTTCGCCTGAAGAGGGGCGCTCATCTCGGCGATCTCGTCGAGGAAGATCGTCCCCCGGTGGGCCATCTCGAACCGGCCGGGCCGGCTCGCGTGGGCGCCCGTGAACGCCCCCTTGACGTGCCCGAACAGCTCGCTCTCGAGAAGGGTCGCCGGGATGGCGGAGCAATTGACCGCAACGAGCATCTTGTCGGCCCGCTTGCTGTTGTAATGGATGGCCCGGGCGATGAGCTCCTTCCCCGTTCCGCTCTCGCCCTGGATCAGGATGGTCGAGTCGGTGTCGGCGACCTTCTCGACGAGCGACAGGACCTGCCGGATCGGCCCGCTGACCCCGATGATGTTCTCGAACTTGTGGCGCCCGATCGCCTGCGCTTTGAGGTGGATGTTCTCCTTCTTGATGCTCGCCAGCTCGAGGGCCCTCTGGACGAGGTTCGACACCTCCACCACCTTGAACGGCTTCGTGATGTAGTGGAAGGCGCCGAGCTTCATCGCCTGGACCGCGCTCTCCACGGTGCCGTACCCGGTCATCAGGATGACCTCGCAATCGGGGAGGACCTTCTTGGCGTGTTCGAGGACGGCCAGTCCGTCGACGCCCGGCATCATGAGGTCGGTCAGGACGACGTCGATCTCGTTCTGGTCGAGGAGGGCGGTCGCCTCGTTCCCGGACCGGGCGAGGTGGAGCTGGAGATCGGAATCCGAGAAGACCTTCTGCAGGAGCGAGAGCGTCAGCTCCTCATCGTCGGCGATCAGGAGCGATTTCTTCATGGGGCCATGATATCGCCGGCCCGATTCCGGAGATAGAGGTTCCTTCGTCCGATCGTAAACTTTTTCCCGCTGCCCGCCGATAAAAATACCGGATGAACGCAGCGCGAGGCCCCATGAGACCATCGGACGAGACCGGCTCCGCCCCGGCGAAGGGAGCGCCCCCGAAGAATGGCCCGGAAACGGCCCGGCTCGACCGGATCCGGGAACGGTGCGAGGACGGCAGCTATGCCGTGCCCTCAAGGAAGGTTGCGGACAAGATCGTCAGGGACGCCGTCGCCCGGATCCGGAAACGTCAAAAATAGCCGGATCGCCCCTCTGCGTTTGGGTTACAATCCGAACAATTCCACACGACGGGTGGCTTTTCACATGCGTCGGAGCGCACGGGTGTTCCTCTTTGCCGCCGCCTTGCACCTTGCGGCGGGATCGGCCGTGGCGGGGGGCGATTTTTCCATCCGGATCGACGGGAAGATCCTCCGGAAGGCTTCGGAAAAGCTCGTCCTGTCCCTCTCCGCGTTCGAGCTTTCCGGCCGGAAAGAGGTCGTCCTGACGAACCGGAGGACCCGCGAAGCCCGGACCGTGCCGCTTTCCGCGGTTTACGAGGACAGCTGTTACACGGACGAGCTCCCGGCCGATTTCCTGGCTTCCCTGGACGAGGAGGACTGGTCGCCCTCGGTGACCTGGGTTCTCCCCGACACCGTCCCGGCGCTGAACGAGCGGCTCAACGCGGTCCACAAGTCCCTGAACATCCTCCGGCGCGAACTGGGGAATGCCTTGCTGGACGAGAGCGAGCCCGGGAGCAAGGTCAGCTCGCGCCTGGTTCTCAACAAGATCGAGAAGTACCACCGGATCGGGGCGGTCCTGGCCCGGCGGATCCGCGAGCTCAGCCGGCAGAGGGAGGACCACAACCCGTTCAACTACCCCATCGTGATCCAGTCGGGGTTCAACCCCTTCAGCAAACCGTCCACGGCATCCGCCCGGTCGCCGGTTCGCCAGGCGCGGGAAGTGATGTACTGGGAGGTCTACCGGCTCCTCGACCAGGAACTCGGGGTGGATGAGGAACTGGTCGACCTGGTCTACGACGCCCCGAGCACGGTCCGGCGGATCGCGCCGATCGGTGAGCCGGGCGGGCGGGAACTGGCCGACTTCGTCCCCACCGTCGTCCTCTCGGCCGAGTCGATCGACGCCGCCGTGTACCTGGGCCGCCAGGGGTTCGGCGAATACGTGAAAAAACTGATCCGGCTGAGGATGTACGGCGACCCGTTCATCAAGGATCGGCCGGTCCTCGACACGTTCGTCAACGAGGGCCGGGTCGTCGCGGTCACGGGGCGCAAGGCGGCTGTCACCTTCGTACCCCCCTTCATGAAAACAGGTGAGACGCTTTACGTGACGGTGGACGAGAAGACGGGGGAGGAGATCCCCGTCGTGCCGGCCGACCCCAGGCCCGACGAAGGGTTTACGCTGACGGCCGATCTGCCGGCGGATCAGGCTGCCCGCCTGCGACCGGGGATGGTCGTCCGGCGGCATTAGGGCCTTCCCGTGCGGCGCGCCGATTTCCGGAAAATCCTCCGGCAGGCGCTGGACGATCTCCCTCCGGTGTTCCGCAAAGCCCTCGACAACGTCGCCGTCGTCGTGGAGGACCGGCCGCCCGACTGGCTCCTCGACGACCTCGGCATCCCGCCCGACGAGACGCTCTACGGGTACTATCACGGCATCCCCCTGCCGGACCGGTCCGTCTCGCTCTCCGGGAATCTTCCCGACAAGATCTCGATCTACCGGGGGTCCCTTACGGAGGACTTCCCCCATCCGGCGGAGCTCCGGCGCCAGATCCGGATCACCCTCCTCCATGAGATCGGGCATTATTTCGGGATGGACGAGGAAGAGCTTTCCCGCCTGGGCTTCGAGTGAGGATGCGATTTTTCTGTTGCGCCGGGGGAGGCGAATGGACCCATAATATCAACAACTATCGATGTCGCGAGCGCAATTCGCCACCGTGCTTGCGGAATGGAGGGCTGGCCATGCTGTTCCTGCGGCGCGTCTTCATCGACGGCCCCGACCGCCCCGAGATCGTCCTGCTGCATTACACCGCCTCGCCGACCGGCTCCCCCGGAACCGTCCTGTCCCGCTCGACCGTGGTGGTCCCGCCCGGCCATGACGGGAGGCGCGAGGTCATTCTCTCCCTGCCCGAGCCCCCCTCCGGCGGGATCATCTCGGTTCGGTATTTCTTCTCCGTCGTCCGGAGCGGCGCGGAATGGTTCTCCCCCGTTTACGAGATCGCGCTGCCCGGCGCGGAGGCCGGCGAGGACCTCTCCCGGCTTCCCGAGACGGGGGGAGGGAATCTTCCGCCCGCGGCGGGCCTGGGGTTTTTCCGGCTCGTCCTGCCCCTGCGGGGCGGCGTGCGGCGGTCGGGGGCGGCGCGTTACGGGTTCGGCGCGATGCGGAAGAAACCGACCCCGGAATTGTGCCGGGCCGCCGTTCCCCTCGCGGACGGGAGGACGTCGATCGTGGAAGTCCCCGAGGCGCTCGCGGTCCTCAAGAACCGGCCGATGCCGTATTTCCTCCACCATCTGGCCGGCGAAGCCGGCGACCTCGCCTCCGACAAGATCAACTCCGCCCGGATCACGTGCCGGGACGAGTGCGGGGACGTCCTGTGCGCCCGCCTCCTGTGGGCCGACCCGTCCTGGGCGGCGCCGAATCTCTCGGTCATGGAACTCAGGAACTTCCCCACGGACCTGTGCCGGGCGTCGGGCTATTTCTTCGCGGAGGACCGGGCGGCGTGGATTTCGGCCCGGAGCGCGGTCCTCACGCGGGTGCCGCTCCCCAGGACGTTCGAGGCCTACGTGTACGGCCCCGCGGGAAGCACGGTGGAATATTGCTTCCAGCTTCTGCGGCGGGACGCCGGGGGGAGGCCCTTCACGGAGTGGCGAAACCACGACGGCGGCAACTTCCGCGTGACCCTCTGAGCGGGGTCCGGGGCGGACCGGGCGTGTTGCGCCCTCCCGCCCGCCCGGGGTTTTATCGTGCCCGGATCTCCCGGAGTGCCGCGAGGAGGGCGGCGACCTCTTCGTCCGTCCCCACCGTGATCCGGAGGCAGTCCGCGAGGCGGGGGGAGTCGAAGTGCCTGACGAGGATCTTCCGCCGCTTCAGCTCCTCGTAGACCGGCCGGGCGCTCTTCCGGTCCGCCCGCCGGGCGAGGATGAAGTTCGCCTCCGACGGGAAAGGCTCAAGCCCCACCGAGGGGAGGGCGGCCGCCAGCGCGGCGCGGGTCTTCCGGATCCGGGCGACGTTCCGCTCCATCCAGGCGATGTCCGCCAGCGCGGCGGCGCCGGCGGCGATCGCGAGCCGGCCGAGGTTGTACGAGTCCTTGACCTTGTTGAGCCCCGCGATGATCCGGGGGTGGGCGAAGCCGAGGCCGACGCGCATCCCGGCGAGGGAGAACGATTTCGACAGCGTCCGGAGGACGATGACGTTCTCCCGCTCCCGGGCAAGAGACAGCGCGGTTTCGCCGGCGAAGTCGGCATACGCCTCGTCGATCACGAGGAGTCCCTTCACCCGGCCGGCGAGGTCTTCGAGCGTCGCGAGCGGAACGACCGTGCCCGAGGGGGAGTTCGGGTTCGCCACGATCGTGACGGGAGCGCACGACCGAAAGA
The DNA here is from genome assembly GCA_023488945.1 of Deltaproteobacteria bacterium. The sequence continues at coordinate 36,413 of JAMDBZ010000084.1, read as the reverse complement.
GCGCCGCGGGGAGCGAGTAGTCGTCGGGGTACGGGATGCGGATGACGCGGCCGCCCTGGATCCGGACGAGCGTGTCGTAGAGCGTGTAGGTCGGCGTCGGGCAGCACAGCGCGCCGCCCTCCCCGATGAAGGCGCGGGCGAGCATGGCGAGGAGGTCGTCCGAGCCGTTCCCCGCGATCACGCCGTCCGGGGCGAACCCGTACGTGGCCGCGGCCTGCGTCCGCAGGCGCGTCGAGTCGGGGTCGGGGTAGAGGCGGAGCGTCTCGCCCGCCTCCGCCAGGATCGCCCGCCGAACGGACGGCGAGGGCGGATACGGGTTCTCGTTCGTGTTCAGCTTGATGAAACCGCCCTCCCGGGGCTGTTCCCCGGGTGCGTACCCGCGCATCCGGGCGATGTTCGGCCGGAACGGGACGATCACCGGCGCGTCTCACGCGCACCGGCGTATTTTTCGCCCAGCCGCCTCCAGGCGGGAAGCGACCGCGCCACCGTCTCCGGCGGGACGCAGTAGGCGATCCGGAAGTGACCGGCCCGGCCGAAACCGGAACCGGGGACGAGGAGAAGCCCCTCGTCGCGGGCCGCGGCGGTGAACGCCATATCGTCCGCGATCGGCGAGCGGGGGAACAGGTAGAACGCGCCCCCCGGGGGGACGGCTTCGATCCCGGACTCCCGGAGGACGGCCAGGAGCGCCTCCCGGTTCCGCCGGTACACGGACATCTCCGCGGGGAGTTCCTGGCACGGGGCGACCGCGCGCTGCATGAGAGAAGGGGCGTTGACGAAGCCGAGAACCCGGTTGCAGAAGACGCACGCCTCGGACAGCTCCCCGGCGTCCGCCGCCCGGGGGCTGACGGCGAGGTACCCGATCCTCTCTCCCGGGATATTGAGGTCCTTGGAGTGGGAGTATGCCACCAGCGTGTTCGGCAGGTACGCGGCGGGCGGCTCGAACGTCGTTCCGGGGTACACGATCTTCCGGTACGGCTCGTCGGAGAGGACGGTGACGGGGGTTCCCGTCCGGCGCTCGTGGTCCGCGAGGGCCGCTGCGAGGGCGCGCAGCTCTTCACCCCCGTAGACGGACCCCGTGGGATTGTTGGGGGAGTTGAGGAGGAGCGCCTTCGTGCGGTCCGAGAGGACTCCCCGGATCGCCCCGACGTCGAGCCGGAAATCGTCGCTCGACTGCGCCACCACCGGGACGCCGCCCGCGTTCCGGATGTAGAAGAGGTATTCGACGAAGTACGGCGCGATCACGACGACCTCGTCGCCGGGGGAGAGGATCGCGCGGAGCGCGACGTTGAGCGCCCCGGCGGCGCCGACCGTCATGACGACGTGATCGGGCGTGAAGGGAAGACCGGTCAACCGGGCGAGGGACCGCGCGACCTGCGATCGGACGTCCGCAAAACCGGCATTCGGCATATACTTGTGGAGGTCCGGAGGGGGGTTGGCGGACAACCGCGCGATCTCGCTCGTCAGGAAGGCCGGGGGGTCGCCGTAAGGGTTCCCGAGCGTGAAGTCGCAGACGTTCTCATCCCCCCGTTCCGCTTTCAAGCGGGCGCCTTCCTCGAACATCCTGCGGATCCAGGATCCCTGGCGGACGGCCTCGCGGATTTCCGGCGCTGCGGGCATGGTGTCTCCTTGGCCTGTTCCGGGAACTCGTGAGATGATTCTTCACGATAAGTCAACGACCGCTCTCATTTCAAGGTGTTGGTTCGTCGAAACGACGTCCGGGGCAGGGAGGGTGACGTGAAACGGATCTGCGGGTGGGCATTCCTATCGGTTCTGTTCCCGGCGGTTTTCGCCGGCTGCGTGACGGGGAAGGTGCTCAATTTCCCGGGGGGCCTCACGCGTCCCGCCGGGACGGGGGGCGCCGCGCCGGCCGCGGTTCCGACGGTCGCGGTGCTCGACTTCGCCTGGAACGCGCCGGCCTCGCAGGAGATCGGCCGCGACTATTTCAGCGTCCGGCCGATCGTCTGGAAAGGGGCGCCGGGCAAGGCGATGGCGGACCTGGTCGCCGCCGCCCTCAACGAGAAGGGGATCCCGGCCGTGCGGGCCGCCGCCGAGGCCGGCGTTCCGGCGGACGTCCCGGTCCGGCTCTCCGGGACGTTGGAAGAGTTCCGCGTCGACGCGAAGAAGATCGACGTCCTGCGGGTCGAGGAGGCGGCGTACGTGGTGCTCACCGTATCGGCGGCCGCGCCGGGCGCGCCGGCGCCCTGGACCACGCACCTGTCCGCCGATTACTGGGACCAGGAGGCGCTCTTCGTCACGCCCGAAGGCGTCCGGGACGCGATGAACGGCGCCGCCAACGCGGCGGCCGACGAGGCGGCCCGCCGCCTGATCGCGTCGGGCATTCTGCCGGCGCCCGCGCCCGGGGAGAGCGCAACGCCGGGACAAGAGGAGGGGATGCGATGAGGCCGCGCGACGCCGTATCGAGGATCGCCGCCCGCCTGGCGATCCTGGTGTCCGTGGCGGCCGCGTTGTCCGGGTGCGAGAGGTCCCCGCGCGAGGTCGAGATCTTCCGGGGACCGCACGGGGAGAAGTCGGTCGTCAAGGCCGCGGTTTCGGACGAGGCGCACGACCTCTTCAACCGGGTCGCGGAAGCCTATTCCAGCCGCCGGGGCGTCCGCTTCGAGGTCATCCAGGTCCACTCCCGGGAAGTGCTGGAGATGATCGAGAAGAAGACCGTGGACATCGGGGTCACCGCGCGCCGCCTCATCGGAGAGAGGAAGTCCGCGACGCTCAGCTACCTCCCCTTCGCGTACGACGGCGTGGTGTTCCTCGTCTCGCCGGAGGCGAAGGTCCGGGCGCTCTCCACGGCGCAGATCCGGAGGATCCTGGAGGGGAAGATCCGGAACTGGAAGGAGGTGGGGGGCGCCGACGCCGAGATCCGCCTCATCGACCGGCCTCCGTACTCCGCCGCGCGCATGGCCATGGCCGCCGCGCTGTTCAAGGGCAAATACCCGGAGGTCAAGGGGGCCTTCACGCTCGAGACGAACGACAGCGTCTACTACGCGTTGAAGAGCATCCACTCCTATCTGGCCTTCGCGCCGATGTCCCGGACGATCGTGGAGCAGTTCCCGACCGTCCCGATCAGCGTCGACGGGATGGCGCCGCTGCTGTCGCGCGTCCCGTTCGAGAGATACCCGGCCCAGATCGAATACGGGATCGTGTTCCGCAAGGACGTGCCGAACACCGTCGCGGAGTTCGTCGACTACATCTCCTCCATCGAGGGGATGCACATGCTCGCCTCGTTCGGCGTCGCCCCGGCGCCCGGGAAGCTGTCCCTGTCCGCATGCCATTGCCGCGAGACGGAAGGGACGTATGCCCCGTCCCGGAAGTCCGCGATGGCCGGGCTGTTCACGATCGCGGTCGTCCCGGAGCTCGGGGCGATCGAGCAGGAAACGCGCTACGCCGGGATCGCCCGGCTCATCGCCGACGAGATCGGGATCAAGACCCAGATCAAGCACCTGGACACCTACGACCGCGTTGTCCAGGAGTTCGATTCCGGGCGGACCGATGCGGCGTTCGTGGGGAGCCTCGTCTACGGAAAGCTCCGCGAGCGGTGGAGCGTCATTCCCCTGGCGCGTCCGGAGCGGAACGGGATCTCCCGCTACCGGGGCGCCATCATCGTGCGCGCCCGCGGGGGGATCAAGGACGTCGCGGGGCTCCGCGGAAGGGCGCTCGCCTACGTCCCCGACACGACGGCCGGCGAACTCTTCCCGATGCTGCTGGCCAACCCCGCCGGCGGGCCGGCGAAATACTTCTCGCGGCTCGTCAAGTCTCCCTCCCATTCCGAGGCCGTGAACCTCGTGGAGAAGGGGAAGGTGGACGGCGCGGCCGTCAAGGATCTCGTCCTCGAGCGGATGTTCGCCGGGTCCCCCCGCCTCAGGAACGCGATCCGCGTCCTCGCCTATTCCGTGCCGGTCCCCGAGAACGCCCTCGTGGTCAGCCCCTCGCTGGACGCGAAGCTGAGACGGAAGATCCTTGAAGTCCTCCTGACGGCCGACCGGACGGATGAGGGCCGGAAGGCCCTCAAGGCGATCGGGGCGGACCGGTTCATTCCGACCTCCCATGACGATTACGCGAACCTTTACAAAATGGCCCGTGAGGCCGGGTACGCGTTTTCGGGGGAATGATGCCCCTCAGGGCGCGCCTGCGCGGAAGCCTGACGATGGAGATCACGGCGGTCTTCCTCGTCCTGTTGTTCGTGACGAGCGCCGCCGCGATCCTCGCCATCCGGTTTTTCACGGAGCGCGACCTCGATCGCGGAGTCCGGAAGGATCTCATCCACGCCATGGAGGTCCTCGAAAGCGACCTCCAGAAACAACGGCACGACGTCTTCCTGTTCGCCCAGCTTGCGGCCCGCGCCGCCCAGGTGTACGAGCAGACGGCCGACGTGGGGGCGACGACGCTCCAGATCACGCTCCTCGAACAGGCGCGGGCGCAGGGGATCGAGATCGAGAAGTTCACGCTGGGCGATCCGTCGACTCCGGACTGGCCCGTGCTCCGCCGGGGGTTCGCTGGCATCCCGACGGTGGACTACATCCTCCAGGGGGAGGGCCCCGGGCGGCTGCAGGAGTTCGCCGTGGTCCCGCTGCGCGTGCTCGACAGGGACCGGAGAGCGGCGGTCACGGCGTCGGTCTCCCTGGGGCGCGAATTCCTGCGGCGCGAGCGCGACAAGGTCGGGGGCGATGTCAGCTTCTTCCTCCGCAACGAGCTGATCGCCTCGTCCTCGGTCTGCCGGGGATGCGTCCGGTGCATCGAGGAGGTGATCTTCGGCAAAAGGGGATGGACCGCGCTCGAGAGCGGCCAGCGGATCTTCTTTACCTTCGACTGCAAGCCGGAGCCGCAGGCCGCGATCGCTGTCCCGCTCAAGACCTTCGACGGGAGGACCGTTGTCGTCGCGCTGTCCCGGTCGCGGCTTCCGATGAAGGAGGCGCTCTTCCACACGACCTTCGGGGTGGCGGGGGGGACCCTCCTCTTCACGGTCGCGATGGGGGCCGCCTTCGTGCTGCTCACCTCCCGCGCGATCCGTCCCCTGCGGGAGATGACGGCGCTGGCGCGCGGCATCTCCGAGGGGCGCTACGGCGAGACGATCCCGGTGGCCGGGCATAACGAGGTCTCCGAGCTGGCGGAGGCGTTCAACCGGATGAGCGTTTCGCTCGGGACGGCGATGCACGAGATCTCCGAGTGGAACCGGCTCCTGGAGAAGCGGGTCGAGGAGAAGACCGAGGAGCTCGAAAAGATCCACCGCAGGATGGTCGAGGTGGAGAAGCTCGCCGCCATGGGGCAGCTCGCGGCGGGGGTCGCCCACGAGATCAACAACCCGTTGAGCGGGATCCTGGGGTACGCGGAGATCGCCCTGAGCTCCACGGGAACGCCCCCCCCCGGCCCCCTCGGCGCCGACGAAGCGGGGAAGCTCGTCACCTACTTCCGCCACATCGAGGGGCTTTCCCAGCGGTGCCGGACCATCATCATGGACATGCTCAAGTTCGCCCGGCACCACACCGAGGAGGACCGCGAGCTCGACCTGAACGAGGCGGTGCGCCAGACGCTCGCCTTCCTGGCCAAGCAGCTCTCGCGCGCCCGGGTGACCGTCGTGGAGGAGTACGCCCCGTCGATGCTGCGGATCCGCGGGAACGCGCTCCAGCTGCAGCAGGTCTTCACGAACCTCGCCCTCAACGCCGCGCAGGCGATGCCCGAGGGCGGCACGCTCACCGTCCGGACGCGGTCGGCGGACGGCTTCGTGGAAGCCGGGTTCGAGGACACCGGGATCGGGATCGAGGCCGCACACCTGCACCGCATCTTCGAGCCGTTCTTCACGACGAAGCCGGTCGGCGAGGGGACGGGGCTGGGGCTCTCCGTGAGTTACGGGATCGTCAAGCGTCACGGAGGGGAGATCCGGGTCGCGAGCGAGCCGGGGAAGGGGTCCTCCTTCACGGTCGTCCTGCCCTGCCTTTCCGCGGCGGGCTGAAGCGGCCCGAAGACGCGAACCGCGCATGGGGTGGCGCTGGTCAGAGAACGTCTCCGGGATCCCCGCCTCGGACTGGGACGCCCTGCTCCTCCGCGCGGCCCGGCCCTCCCCGTTCCTCTCGCGGCATTTCCTCGTCCCCTGGGCGGAAACGTTCGCGGCTTCCCTCCCGGTGCGCATCGGGATGTTCCTCCGGGGGGGGGCGCTTGCCGGCCTGGTCTTTCTCTACCGCCGACCTGGGGAGGACGGGTGGGAGCTCCTCGGGGGCGAGGCCGTGTCCGATTCCCTCGATGCGGTCGTCGCGGTGGGGGAGGAGCCGGCGTTCTGGGAGGCGTTCCTGTCCGTCGCCGGGCCGCTCCTCGCGGACGGCTCCATCCGGCTCCCGAACCTCGTCGAGGGATCGCCCGCCCTTGAGCTGCTCCCGGCCTTGAGCGCGAGCCACGGGATCCGTTTCACGCGGGAGGAGACGGACCGCTCCCCCGGCCTCGCGCTTCCCGCCACGTTCGACGCCTACCTTGCGGCGCTGGACGGGAAAAGCCGGCACGAGCTCCGGCGCAAGGTCCGACGGGCCGGCGAGGCGATCGCGGGGATCGCGTTCCGCGTGACGGAGGCGGCCGGCGAACTGGAGCGCGACTTCTCCTCCTTTGTCCGTCTCCACCGGCTGAGCCACCCCGAGAAGCGGGAGTTCATGGACGACCGGATGGCGGAGTTCTTCCGGCGGACGGCCCGGGAATTCCTCGCGGCCGGGTGGCTGCGGCTGGCGTTCCTGTCCGGGTCCTCCGGCGACATCGCCGCGGCGTACCAGATCGAGCACAACGGAAATCTCATGCTGTACAACTCCGGGTTCGATCCCGCCTACCGGGCGGCGTCGCCGGGGCTGATCCTCGTCGCCCGGTGCATCGAGGACGCCATCGCCCGCGGACTGCGGGGATACGACTTCCTCCGGGGGACGGAGCGGTACAAGTACGATCTCGGGGGAACGGACCGGATCGTCTACCGGGCCACTTTGGGACGGCCGTGATCCATCTTCTCGTCTCCTACCACACCTGTCCCTTCGAGGAGCCTGGCGTCGGACTCTCGGGAGGGATGAACATCTTCCTCCGGGGGCTCCTGGCGGGGCTCTCCCGGCGCGGGTTCCCGACGACCGTCCTGACGCGGGGATCGGGGGACCGCATTCTCGAGAGCCGGCCTGCTCCCGCCGTCCGCGTCTTTCACATCCCGTGCGGATGGGCCGACCCGCCGAGCCGGGAATCGGCATACCGCTCCCTGCCCGCCTTCGTCGCCGGCGCGAGGGCGCTTCTCGACTCCCTGGCTTTTCGTCCCGGCGTCGTCTCCGCCCACTACTGGATGTCGGGCGTGGCCGCCATCGAGCTGCGGGAATCGGCCTCCCGCCGACCTCCGCTCGTCCTCGTGTACCACACCGTCGAGGCGCGCAAAGGAGAGCGCGAGGGGTCTTCGGAGGGGCTGTCCCCGGTCCGGCGGAGGGAGGAGGAGCGGCTGTCGCGGGAGGCGGATTGCATCGTCTGTTTCACGGGCGAGGATCTCGCGGAGACGGAGCGACTTTTTCCGTCGGTCGCGGGGAAGGGGGCCGTGATCCCGCCGGGCGTCGACGAGATGTTCCTCGATCTGCTGCGGAGAGACGAGGCCCGGCGCGGGCTCGGGATCCCCCCCGGCGCCTTCGTCTTTCTCCTTGCCGCGCGCCCCGACCCGACGAAGGGCGTCGGGGAGGCGGTCGCGGCCTTCCGCATGCTCGTGCCGGAGCACGCCGGCGGATCGTTCCTGCTGGTCGCAGGGCAGCGGGCAGCCGCCGGAGACGCCCCGGGGAACGTCCGTTGGCTGGGTCCCGTGCTCCACGCCCGGATGCCCGGGATTTATGCCGCGGCGGATGCGGTCCTGTGCCCTTCGACGTATGAGTCGTTCGGGCTCGTCCCGCTCGAAGCGCTCGCGTGCGGCGTCCCGGTCGTCGTCCCCGCAAGCGGATACTGGGGAGGTCGGATCGCGGCGGAAGGGGGCGGCCTCGTCTACGCGCCGGGAAGTCGGGAGGACCTCGCCGCCGCGATGCGCTCCCTGGCCCGGGATCCGGCGCTGCGGGCCCGGCTGGGGGAGGAGGCGAGGCGCCTCGCCGCGCCCTTTACGTGGGAGAGGTGCACGGAGGCGTGGGAGCGGCTTCTTGCGCGCGCCGCCACGCCCGGTAGTCGGCGATGAACTCCTCGAGTTCCCGCCGCGCGTCATCGTCGGGGAGCTGGACGGGCGGGTGCTTCATGAAGTAGGCCGACGGCGCGGGGAGCGGCCCGGCGATCCCCATGTCGCGGCCGAGCCGGCAGAACCGGATGGCGTCGATCCCCACGCCCGCGCTGTTGGGGGAGTCGATCACCGAGAGCCGCAGCTCGAGCTCGATCGGCAGCCCCCCGAACCCCTCCCCCTCGATCCGCAGGAAGCAGATCTTGTTGTCCTTCTGCCACGGCACGTAGTCCGACGGGCCGATGTGGATGTCGCCGTCGGCGATGGGATGGGCGAGGACGGAGGTGACCGCCTCGGTCTTGGAGATCTTCTTCGACTTGAGCCGGGACCGGTTCAGCATGTTGAGGAAGTCGGTGTTCCCGCCCGTGTTGAGCTGGTAGGTCCGGCGGACGCGGATCCCCCGCTCCGTGAAGAGGCGCGCCAGCGCCCGGTGGGCGATCGTCGCGCCGAGCTGGGACTTGACGTCGTCCCCCACGAGCGGGATGCCGCGCTCCCGGAACCGCCCGGCCCACGCCGGGTCCGAGGCGATGAAGACCGGGATGCAGTTGACGAGGCTCACGCCGGTGGCGAGACACGCCTCGGCGTAGAGGGCCGTGGCTTCGACCGACCCCACGGGGAGGTAGTTGACGAGGATCTCCGCGCCCGACTCGCGCAGGACCTCCGCCACGTCGCACGGCGTTTCGCCGGAGGGAAGGAAGGTCCGGTCCTCCGGGTAGTCCCGCATGTGGGGCGCCACGCCGTCCAGGATCGGGGCCATCCGCACGATCGGTCCGCCGCCCGGCATCCTTTCGAGGAAGCGCGGCGTGCAGTTGGGCGGGGCGAAGATCGCCTCGCGCAGGGGGCGCCCGACCTTCCTCTTGTCGATGTCGAACGCGGCGACGATCTCGATGTCGGCCGGGCGGTACCCGCCGACGTCGCGGTTCATCAGGCCCGGCGTGAAGCCTTCCTCTTCCCTCCCGTTCCGGTAGAATTCGATTCCCTGGACCAGGGCGCTCGCGCAATTCCCGACGCCCGCGACAGCGACGCGAATATTAGGCATCCCGCTCTTCTCCCGCTGTTTTTGCCGATCCGCCGCACCCGTTGGATTCGCCCGTCCCCCCGCCGGTTTCGGCCTGCGGAGGAAGCTCCGCGCCGCACTTCCAGCAGCGGGGCGGGACGGGCGCGGCGCGCCGCTCCTCCGAAACGAAGTTCTCCGCCCCGCAGGCTCCGCAATATCCGATCATGCGCGCCATTGTACCCGCTCGGGCCCTCGTTTGACAAAGAGGAATGGGGGCCATAAGATGAGAGGTCCATGCAGATCGAAAAAGGCATCGACAAGATCGTCAAGACCATCCGTCTGATGATCCTCGACAAGCCCGGCTACTTAGGCAAAGTCGCCTCCGCGATCGGCGGCGCCGGGGGGAACATCGGCGACATCCGGCTCGTCGGCTTCGGCCTCGAGTACAACACCCGCGACATCACGGTCTTCGTGGACGACGAGCGGCAGCTCGAGCAGGTCCTCGAGGACGTCGGGAAGGTGGACGGCGTCATCATCTCCGACATCATCGACCCCGTGCTCGAGCTCCACAAGGGGGGGAAGATCGGCGTCAAGTCCCGCGTCCCGATCGACGGCATCTCGACCGTCCGCAAGATCTACACGCCGGGCGTCGCCAAGGTCTGCAAGCTCATCCAGAGGAAGCCGGACCTCGCCTACGAGTACACCTCCATCGGCAACACGGTCGCCATCGTGACCAACGGGACGGCCATCCTGGGCCTGGGCGACATCGGCGCGGTCCCCGGGATGCCGGTCATGGAAGGGAAGGCGGTCCTCTTCGACGCGCTCGTCGGCATCAACGGCGTGCCGATCCTCATCCAGTCGAAGGACACCGAGGAGATCATCCGGACGGTGGCCGCCATCGCGCCGACCTTCGGGGCCATCAAGCTCGAGGACATCAAGGCCCCCGAGTGCTTCGAGATCGAGGACCGGCTGAACGAGATGCTCGACATCCCGGTGATGCACGACGACCAGCACGGCACCGCCGTGGTCGTCCTGGCGGCGCTCCTCAACGCGAGCAAGTACGTCGGGATGATGGTCAAGAACGACGTCGTCGGGATGGTGGGGCTGGGAGCCGCCGGGATGGGGATCTCGAAGCTTCTCATGGCCTACGGCGTCCGGAAGATGCTCGGCACCGACATCAACCCGACCGCGAATGAGATCTTCGCCGCGGCCGGCGGCAAGGCGGGGTCGCTCGAGGAGATCATGGCCGGCTCCGACATCGTGATCTGCACGACGGGCGTCCCGGGGCTCCTTTCGAAGGAGATGATCCGGAAGGGGCAGGTGATCCTGGCGCTCTCGAACCCGCGGCCCGAGATCGACCCGGAGGACGCCCGCTCCGCGGGGGCGTCGTTCGCGGCCGACGGGCGCGGGGTCAACAACGCGCTCGCCTTCCCGGGCCTGTTCCGCGGGGCGCTCAACGCCCGGGCGCGCAAGATCAACAACCGGATGAAGATCGCCGCCGCCCGCACCATCAGCGCCTCCGCCGAGGCGGGCGAGCTCGTCCCTTCCATCCTCAACCCGGACCTTCACGCGAAAGTCGCCGAGGCGGTCGAGCGGGCCGCGTTCGAGTCCGGCGTGGCGCGGACCCGGGGCGAGGAGATCGAGCAGACCTGATTATTTCGGCCCGTCCGGCCGCTTCCCGAGCCTGACGAGGAACGCCGCCGCGAGCAGCGCGACGGCCACGGCCAGCGCCGAGGCGATGAGGGCGACCAGGGACGGGGCGATCCTCGGCTCCGCGGGGATGATCGTCCGCGAGATCGGGATCTCGATGTAGCGGACCGCCGGCGCGATGTCGGGGGTCGGCATCTCGTAGGCGAGGGCGACCTCCGCGATCGTGGGGACCGCCCCCCGGATCGGAAAGACGTGGACGATCCGCCGGGTTTCCTTCGGTCCGATCCGGTTGTCCTTGAGGACCTCCCTGGACGCCGTGAAGATCATCTCGGGCTTCTCGATCGCCTTCCCCGTTCCGTCCCCGAGGACCCGCTCGAACACCTCCTCCTTCCGCGCCAGGACGTTCCCCTTCCCGTCGAAGATCGTGGAGGTGAGCCGGACCCGGTGGAGGGGGATGCCGCTGGGAGTCTTGTGCCCGACCGTCTCGTTCCGGAGCTGGACGACCAGGCGGGCGTCCTTCCGTCCCACCGTGAGCTGCGCCTTGACGGGGATCGCCTTGGCGAGCCGCTCGCGCGAATGGCCCCCGAGCATCGCGTGGTCCGGGGGCCCCTTCCCGGTCTTCGGGTCGATGACCCGGGCGTCGAAGAGCTGGGGGAGGTGGCAGAACTGGCAATGGACCCCCTCGCCCCGGTAGAAGCTCTCCTTCCACTCGCTGTAGGTGGTCAGGACGGGGATGCCGTACTTGTTCCAATACTCGTGGCACCCCGCGCAGAGCTCCGAGGTGATGTGGAGCCGGGAGAAGCGGGTCTCGTGGATGGTCTTGCCTCGCGAGCCGCCGCGGGGGCCGAACTTGATGCCGGGGCGCGTCCTGTAGCGGGGGAACGGCCCCTGGGGCGAGACCGATTCCACCGAGTGGCAGAAGTCGCAGGTGACGCCCTCCTGGGCGAAGATGGAGGCGCGGGGGTCATGCGGCGGGAGGACGGACCGCATCGGGTTGTGGCAGTATTCGCATGCGAGCGCCTTGGGGGGATCGGCGCGCCGGATCCGGTCGTACGGGAGCTGGAAGGCAGGGTCGGTGAACGCCGACGCGTGCTGGGAGGATCGCCACGTCCGGACGATCTCGGGATGGCACTCGGCGCATACGGCCGCCGACCGGTAGCGGGAGGAATCCGGCTCCCCCGCACCGGCGGCTCCCGGCCCGACCGTCGCGAGGAGCCAGGCAAGGAGGGCGAGGAAGGCCGCCGATGATGGCCCCGACGTTTTCAAGGCGCGCCCATTGTACCGGAAAGAACGGTTCGCGGTAAACAGCACCGGCCCCGGCGCCGGATCTGGTAGAATCCCCGTATCCGGAGGGGGAAGCGGGGGCGGATGGAGCACAAGCAAGGTCCGGGCGGTCGAGGGGCTGCTCGGCAGGGGGCGATGAGTGGATGAATCCTGGGCGCGCGGCCTGTCGCTCGTCCTGTTCGCCTATTTTCTGGGATCGGTCCCCTTCGGGATCCTCGTGGCCCGGCTGTTCGACCGGACCATCAACCTCCGCGAGATCGGGTCGGGGAACATCGGCGCGACGAACGTGGCCCGCGCGGCGGGGAAGGGGGCGGGGATCCTGACGCTGCTGCTCGACGCCGGCAAGGGGATCTTCGTGATGACGCTCGCGCAGATGCTCGCCCTGGGGCGGGTCGACCTGTGGCTGGCCCTCGCCGGCGCGGCGGTCTTCCTGGGGCACGTTTTCTCGATCTACCTCCACTTCAAGGGGGGCAAGGGAGTCGCCACCGCGCTGGGGGTCGTCCTGTTCCTGTCCCCCGTGACGGCCTTCATCCTCGCCGTGCTGTTCGGGATCGTCGTCTACCTCACCCGCTACGTCTCTCTGGGGTCGCTTTGCGCCGCGGCGGCGCTGCCGGTCCTGATGGCCCTGCTCGCCTCGTCGAGGCACTCCGTGACGCTCTCGCTCCTCATGACGTTCCTGCTGGTCTACACGCATCGGGAGAACATCCGGCGGCTGTTCTCGGGGGAGGAGCACAAGCTCGGGACCCCGAAGACGCCACCGGCGGATGCGCCGCAGGGCTGACGGCCGCTACTTCCCGAAGTCGACCTTCGGGACCTCCTTCGCCTTGGTCTCCGCCTCGAAGAACGGCTTGGGCTTGAACCCCGCCATCCCCGCGACAACGCTGGCCGGGAAGACGCGGGTCGCCGTGTTGTAGTCCCTCACCGCCTCGTTGTAGCGCATCCGCTCGACGGCGATCCGGTTCTCGGCGCCCGCGAGCTCGTCCATCAGCCGGATGAACGTGCGGTCGGCCTTGAGCTTCGGGTAGTTCTCGACGACGACGAGCAGCCGGGAGAGGGCGGAGGAGAGCTCCGCGTTGGCCTTCATCGCGTCTTCCGGCGTCCTCGCGCCCGCGAGCTTCGCCCGGGCGGCCGCCACGTACTCGAAGACCTCCTTCTCGTGGGCGGCGTACCCCTTGACCGTCTGGACGAGGTTGGGGATGAGGTCGGCGCGCCGCTGGAGGACGTTCTGGACCTGCCCCCACTTCTCGTTGACGGTCACGTCGGCCCGGACGATCCTGTTGTAGGTGCCCACGCCCGACAGGACCAGAAGGGCGGCCACGACGGCCGCGACGATCCACGCTTTCTTCATCGGCTCCCTCCGCATCTTATTGTCATGGTTCGAGTTCTCATGACTCGAAATCCCCCGATCCGCGATTCCCTACCATCCTCCGCCCGCCCCGCCTCCGCCGAAGCCGCCTCCGCCGAACCCCCCGAACCCGCCCCCGCCGAAGCCGCCTCCGCCGAACCCGCCTCCGTAGCCGCCGAAGAACCCTCCGCCGCCGCGTCGCCGGGATCCGAGGAGGGGTCCCAGGAAGATCCATGGGCCTACGAGGGCCAGCAGGATGACGAGGAGGAGGATACCGGAGAGCGAGCCCCTTTTTTGCGGCCTGGCCTGGCGGTCGATGGGACGCATCTCCCCGCCCGTGAGGACGCTCCCGACGGCGGAAACGCCCCGGTAGATCCCTTCGCCGTAATCTCCCTGCCTGAAGAAGGGAACCATGTCCCGGTCGCGGATCTCCCCGACCTTCCCGTCGGGGAGGATTCCCTCGACACCGTAGCCGGTGGCGATCCACATCTTCCGGTCCTTGACCGCCACGACGATCAGGACGCCGTTGTCCTTCCCCTTCTTCCCGATCTTCCACTTGTCGAAGACCATCCGGGCGTAATCCTCGACGGGAACGGGGGCCGTGCTCCGGACGGTCAGGACGGCCACCTCGGCCGTCGTCTTTTGCTCGATCGTGCGGCAGAGCGCCTCGGTCTTCTCCACCCAGTCGCCCATGATGCCGGCCGTGTCGTTGACGAATCCGGAAGGAACGGGGATCTGTTCCTCGGCGGCGCGGACCGCGACGGCCGCCAGGAGGAGCGTCGCCGCGAAAAGGCAGGCCGCATGCGGCGAAAAACGGCGGCGGAAGGGTCTTGAAGCCGGAATCAGGGATGTCCCGGTCATGGACCCTCGGGGAAGCGGTCCGAGAGGGAGCAGAGCCGCTCCACCTCGGAGAGGTAGCCGAAGAAGAGGTCCTCGACGCGGGCGGGGGGGATCTTCCCGCGGGAGCGATGGCCGAGCGCTTCCCGGATGTTCGGCAACCGCACGTCGAACGCCCGCTCGATCCCGTCGACGACCTGCTCCTTGCCGTGCGGCGCGTCGGCTTCCTTCAGGAGCAGGAGCCCGCGCGCGACGTCGACGACCGGCCCCACCGTGTTCCGGACCAGCTCCCCGAGCTCCTTCTTGCCGAACGTCCCCATGTACATCCGCGCGAGGGAGAGGTATTTCCCCTTGAGCTCGAACTCGACCTGGTGCCGCAGGTTCGCGGTGGAGATGGGGAGCCCCTCGAGGACGTCGCGGCCGGACAGGACGCGGCGGCGCTCCATCATCGCGAGGAATTCGATCGGGAAGACGTCGGCCGATTCGCGGAGGAACGCCTCCGTGAAGAGCGGGGGCGCGGGGATCCCCCGGCGGACGTACTTGTGGGCGACTGTATGATAGGCGGCGAGGGTCTCCCGGGTGAGGGAATCGGCGACGAGCAGGACACCGATCGGATCGCCCGGGTCGGGCGTCACCGTCGCGTGGCTGCCGTACACCGTGAGGGAGACGAGGTTTCCGCCGAAGACCCTCTCCACGTCCTTGCGGTATTCGTCCAGCAGGCCGGTCCCGGTCTTCACGCATCCCTCCCCGGAGGCCGCCTGGCGGCTGTCGCCCCCCTGCCCAGGGAACGGGCACGCCCTGGTCATGAAATGTGCACCTATATTAGCATCGCCGGCCCGGCGCAGCCAGCAAAGCCGTGACCCGGGGGACGCATTCCCTTTGGAAAGCCGACGGTTTTACTGCGCCCGCCCGCCGCTTCCGTGACGCTCCGCGGCCTTGGCCCTGCCTTTGCTTTGTTCTCCCCGAGAGGAGGTGAGCCAATGAAGAAAATCGAAGCCATCATCAAGCCGTTCAAGCTCGATGAGGTCAAGGAAGCGCTCAACGACGTCGGCGTGCAGGGGATCACGGTCTCCGAAGTCAAGGGATTCGGCCGCCAGAAGGGCCACACCGAGCTTTACCGCGGCGCCGAGTACGTCGTCGACTTCCTCCCCAAGATCAAGCTCGAGATCATCATCCCGGACGAGCTCGTTCCCCAGGTCGTCGAGACGATCGAGAAGGCGGCGCGGACCGGGCGCATCGGGGACGGCAAGATCTTCGTGACCAACATCGAGGACGTCGTCCGCATCCGCACGGGCGAGCGCGGGAAGGACGCAATCTGAAGGAAGCCGGTTTTCGCGGCCTTATCAATCGAAGGAGGGACCGATGACCCCCAAGGAAGTGCTGGATTTCGCCAAGAGCAAGAAGATCGAGATGATCGACCTCAAGTTCATGGATTTCGTGGGGACCTGGCAGCATTTCGCGGTGCCGATCTACGAGCTGAAGGAGGATTCCTTCGAGGAAGGGTTCGGGTTCGACGGCTCGTCCATCCGCGGCTGGCAGCCGATCCACGCCTCGGACATGCTCGTGATCCCCGAGGCCGAAACGGCGGTCCTCGACCCGTTCATCACGCGGCCGACGCTGTCTTTCATCTGCAACATCGTGGACCCCATCACGAAGGAGAACTACAGCCGAGACCCGCGGAACATCGCGCGCAAGGCCGAGGCCTATCTCAAGTCGACCGGGATCGCCGACCAGGCGTTCTTCGGCCCCGAGGCCGAGTTCTTCATCTTCGACGACATCCGGTTCGGCACCGCGTCGAACTACGGCTACTACTACATCGACTCCGAGGAGGGGATCTGGAACGCCGGCCGGGAGGAGGCGCCGAACCTCGGCTACAAGCCGCGGCACAAGGAAGGTTACTTCCCCGTCCCGCCGACCGACTCGCTGCATGACCTGCGGGACGAGATGGTCCGCGTCATGGAGTCGATCGGGCTCAAGATCGAGGCGCAGCACCACGAGGTGGCGACGGCGGGCCAGGCGGAGATCGACCTGCGCTTCGACACGCTGGTCCGGATCGCCGACGCGCTCCAGTGGTACAAGCACATCTGCAAGAACGTCGCCCGGAAGTTCGGCAAGACCGTCACCTTCATGCCCAAGCCGCTGTTCGCCGACAACGGGAGCGGGATGCACACCCACCAGTCGCTGTGGAAGGGCGGCAAGCCGCTCTTCGCGGGCGAGGAGTACGGCGGGCTCTCCAAGCTGGCGCTCCACTACATCGGCGGGATCCTCAAGCACGCCTCGGCGATCTGCGCCTTCTCCAACCCGACGATGAACTCCTACAAGCGGCTGGTCCCCGGGTTCGAGGCGCCGGTGAACCTCGCGTACTCGAGCCGGAACCGGTCGGCCGCGGTCCGGATCCCGATGTACTCCCCGTCCCCCAAGGCCAAGCGGGCGGAGTTCCGCACGCCCGACCCGTCGTGCAACGGCTACATCGCCTTCGCCGCCATGCTGATGGCGGGGCTGGACGGCGTCCAGAACAAGATCAACCCGGGCGAGCCGCTCGACAAGGACATCTACGCCCTCTCCCCCGAGGAGCTGGCCAGCGTCCCGTCGACGCCGGGCTCCCTTGAGGAGTCCCTCAAGGCGTTGGAGGCCGACCACGAGTTTCTGCTCAAGGGCGACGTCTTCACCTCGGACGTCATCGAGAAGTGGATCGAGTACAAGACCGAGGCCGAGGTGAACCCGGTCAAGTTGCGGCCGACGCCGCACGAGTTCTTCCTCTACTTCGACTGCTGAACCGCGTTCCGCCCGGTGCCGGAGACCGTCCGGCAGGCGGGCGATCCGCCGATCCGCCGGGAGGTCCATTCCAAAGGGCCTCCCGGCGGGTTCCTTTTTCCCGCCCACCCGCTCACCACCAACCAAACAAAACGTTCCTCCAACCAATCATCCACACGCATACTCGACCGGGTCGAGCTGTTCCGGTCCTTGTTTTCTTGTCTCTTTTCTTTCCCGCCGCTCCTGACTATCCTATTCGGCATGCGAAAAGGGACCTTTATCATCGCGGGGTTCGCTGCCGTGCTGCTCGCCGGTGCCGGGCCGGCGCTCGCCGCGGCCACGGATAACGACGCCCCGCCGGCGTCGGTCACGCTTTCCGAGGCGATCCGGATC
Source organism: Deltaproteobacteria bacterium (assembly GCA_023488945.1). Next base: position 18,953 of record JAMDBZ010000084.1, on the reverse strand, counting down.
ACCCTGGAGCGATCCCGGGACCTCCGGATCGCGGCGGACGACGTGGCCATCGCCCGGGAAGGGAAGGTCAAGGCGAACGCCCGCCTTCTGCCGCGCCTGGACGCCGCCGCGGACTATACGACGCTGTCCCAGCCGCCTTCCGTCTTCATCAACGGGCTCCAGGTGCAGACGGCGGACCAGGGCATCTTCCGGACGCGCGTCACGGCGGAACAGGTCCTTTACGACTTCGGCCGGACGCGGGCGCGCCGGTCCCGGGCCGATGCCCGCGTGGATGCCGCCCTGGAAGGGGAGGATCTGGCGCGGGAGAGGCAGGCGGTCGCGACGATCGCGGCGTTCCTCGCCGCGAAGCGGGCGGAAGAGCTCCGGGGGGTCGCGACGGAGTCGCTCGCCACCGCGAAGGCGCACCTGAAGGTGACGCAGGACAATTACGACCTGGGCGTCGTGGCGAAGAACGACGTGCTCGCCAGCGAGGTGGCGGTCGCCAACGCCGAAGCGGTCCTGATCGCCGCGGAGAACCGGGTCGAGCTGTCCCGGTCGCGCCTCGCCCTGCGGATGGGGTACTCCGGAGACCGGTCCGTCGCCCCCGCGGGGGGCGATTTCCCCGTCCCGCGGGAGGCTGTCCCGGCCGTGACGGACAGCGTGAAGACCGCCCTGGAGAAGCGGGGCGAGATCAAGGCGCGGGCCGCCGCCGTCCGGGAGGCGGAGGCGTCCGTTTCCGCCGCGCGGAGCGAATTGACCCCTACCTTGCTGGCGCAGGGAGGCCACTCGTACGAGACCAACGACTTCAATCCCCACAAGAGCGTGTTCTCGTTCCTCGTCGGCGGGAAGGTGAACCTCTTCTCGGGGTTCGCGGATGAAGCCTCGGTGCGGGAGGCGAAGGCGTTCCTCGAGAGCCGCAAGGAGGCGCTGGCGCAGACGAAGGATTCGATCGCCCTCGAGGTCAAGGCGGCCCACCTCTCGCTCGCCGAGGCCGGGAAGCGGCTTACGGTGGCGAAGGTCGCCGTGGCCCGGGCCGAGGAAAACCTCCGGATCCAGAACGACCGGTACGCCGAAGGGCTCTCGATCAACACCGAGGTCCTCGACGCGCAGACGCTGCTCACCCGGGCGAAGGCGGACGAGAAGAACGCCACGTACGACCTGTACGAGGACCGCTACGGGCTGCTCTTCGCGCGCGGCGAGCTGATGGAGTTCCTCGCCTCCCAGGCCGGGACGTCGCGGTAGTCGGTGAATACGGCCCCGGACCCGGCGCTCTCCAGATGATGCGTCCCCGAATGCGGGCGATAACTTTCCTGGCTGCCGGCCGGCCCGTCGGCAGCGGTGCCGTCTTTCCGGCCGGCCTCGCGGGGTCGTCACCGCGCGTGCCGCCGGGCAGTTGTGTCCTCAAGAGCCGTTGGGCGATCGCAACCTTGCGCGCTTGTCGTTCCGTTTTTCCCCTTTTGGCCGCGTTTCTTCTTTTTTCGCTTTTCACCGGCTGTTCGAGCAGCAATTCCGCCTCGCTGTCCGTGCGGCTCGTCTACCCGGATCCCGGCGCCGGTCCCGCGGCGACCGCCGCGCCGGCCGGGACGTCCGTGCGTGCCGCCTACCCGACCGACAACACGAACCGGATCCTCATCCGCATTCTCGCTCCGCATATCCCGGCGCCCATGGAGGCGTGGTTCGACCGGTCCGCGGGGCACGGGGAAATCTCCGGCATCCCCCCGGGCGACCGGATCGTCGTCGAGGTGGACGAGTACGACAACACGGCGCGGACGCTCTTCACCGCCGCCCCGTTGCTGGGGCGGGGATGGACGCAGGGCGTCTCCCTCGGGCCGGGACAGTTCAAGACCGTGCCCGTGACGATGTACGCCAGGGGGGCGATCGTGCGGGTCTGCGGCGCGGCGCCTGTTTCCGGCGCCGGCACGCCGGGCGACACCGGCGACGGCGGCCTGGCGGACAACGCGACGCTCAACAACCCGCTCTCCGTCAAGGTCGGCCCCGGCGACGAGATCTTCGTCGCTTCGACCGGCGCCAAGCGGATCCGGAAGATCGACCGCTACGGCTTCATCTCCCACTACGCGGGTGACGGGACGGACAACGCGATCGCAGAGGGCATGGATGCCGCGACCGCTCCCATCGGAAGCGTTTTCGATATGGACTTCGACGGGGCAGGCAATCTCTATTTTATCAATTGGGTGCAGCAGATCATCAAGATCGACAAGATAACCGAGAAGATTGTCGTCAAATACGGCGGTCAGCCGTTAGATATATTCGCCAAGCCCGACCTGGCCGTGGTGAACGACAACTCCATCTTTTATTCGAACGGACTCGACAACCGGGTCTACCTGGTCCAGGGCGGAGCCCGGACCGATTACGTGGCGGACAACACGCCGTGGGAGACGGGGGAGGGGGCCTATCGCCTGCGGTACCCCGTTCGATATCCGGCCAGCGTCAGTTATAATCCCGGCGGACCGACCCTTTTTGTCTGTGACCGGAACAATCACTTGATCAAGTATATTTCGTGGGTCCTGGGGCAGGATAATGTGTACACCCTGGCTGGGAATAGCGCCGGCGGTTCCTTCTATGAAGGAATCGAGGCGACATCCCTCTCGTTGTCATTTCCTCAGTGGATTGAGTTCGATAAGGTCTCTCGTGGTTTCTACTTCCGGGAAAGGGATTTCCACAGGATTCGACGTGTGACGGGAACCCGTGTGTACAGCTTCGCTGGCGGGGACCAGGCCGGCTATTCCGGAGATGGGGACGCCGCGACATTGGCACGGCTTAATAACCCCGGCGGCGTTGCCGTGGACTCGCGGGGGAACGTCTACATCGCCGACACCGGTAACCACGCCATCCGCGTCGTCGTCGGCGGCGCGCTGCCGTAATGCTTCGCCCGGAGTTCGAATCGTCCCTTCGACCAGGCATTTCGTGGGGGGTCCCCCTTGCCGGCGGAACATCCGCTAACGGCGGGAAGAAGGAGGGCGATATCGACTCGATCCGCATCGAGCCGTTGTTCGCGTCCCGTTCCCTTTACCTCACCCTCGCCCTTTTCTTCGACTACCCGGAAGATCTCCTCTTCCCCCGCCTCGTCGCGCGCCTGGCGGGGATCGATATCAAGTGCGTCATGCGGGCACTCCGAAGCCTCGCGACCCTGCGGATCATCCGTGTCCGCCGGGAGTGGGGAGAAACGGGCTACGGCCTGAACCGGGCGCACCCTCTCTACCCGGAGCTCCGGTCGCTCTTCGCGAAGACCCGCGAGACGCGGAAGCCCGCGTCGCGGTCATCCCCGGCGACCGGACCGTTTTGAAGGGATTCGGAGCGGGGATCCGCGGGGGGAGGGACGCGATCGGTTCCCTGCATCCGGAACCGGATGCGGGGCCAAGAGGCGGGATCGCCCTCGTTGCGCGGAAATCGGCGGGAAAAGCGATCCACGACCGGAAGTTGCCTTCTTGCTGCAACGACGCCCCCTCCCCGATCATCGCGGAGAGGGGGCGTCCGCCGCCGCCGGCGGTTCAGGTCAACGGGGCATCCCGAACATCGTGAAGTTCCCCACGTTGTCGTCCCCGGTCCGCAGGTCGGCGAGGCGCGAGATCCCGATCGCGAAGATCCCCGGCGAAAATCCGTAGGCCTCGACCCCGTAGAGCGCGGTCGGCAGGGGATCGACCGGGGATCCGCCCGGCAGGGCTCCCATCGCGAAGCCGTACACGTTTCCTCTCATGTAAGGAGGACCCGCCGTGAACGTGTCCAGCCTGTCGATGACCATCCCGCCGTGCACGGCGAAAACGGCGGCGTAGGCCAGGTCTGCGCCCATCGTCATCGGGACCGTCATCAGGCCGGCGACCTGGTTCCCCCGGGCCGGCGGGGTGATCGGGAGCCTTCCGGGGAACGCGACGGTCGTGTCGGCGTCAGCGGGCGTGACCGTGTCCGCCGAGGCATAGTCCGAAACGAGTCCCGACGCGCTGTAGTACATCCGGGTGAACCGGATGTTGCCGAGCCCCGCGCTGGCCGCCATCTTGAACCCGCCGGCCGTCTCGACCGGATCGACGGCGGTGAAGGAGACCGGCGTCACGTTGTCCGTGTAGACCCCGAAGTGGAACTGTCCCGACGAGAGCGCGATGTTGTCGTGGAACGTTCCCTTGAACGGGTCGAGATGTCGGTAGCGGACGTGGTAGGGGACGTTGTCGGCGCCGGGGATCGAAAGCGGGACGGTTTGGTAGAAGTTCACCCAGGAGCCGGTGGGGCTGACCGACACGTTCATCTTGTACTCGGTCCCCGCGATCATCGGGATCAGGCCGGGGATCCGGGTGGTGGCGCCCTTGGCGACCGGCACGCCCTTGACGATCATCGTCTCGATGTTCCGGCCGCGGATGACGACGTCGTAGGAACCGGGTTTCAGGAACGTGAGCAGGAACGCCCCGGTGTTGTCGATGCCCGTGAACCGCCTGACGACGCGGTAAGTGTTGTCGCTGCTCTTCTGCTCGGCCTTGACGACGTAACGGGAGCCGGCCGACACGTTGTCGATCCACCCGGAGATTGAGCCGATGTCGCCCAGGTCGATACAGCGCAGCCGCGGCTTGAGGAAGAACTCGTCCCCGCCGCTCCGGGTGATCCTGACGACGTCGTGGCCGACGTCGAAGTCGATGGCGATGTCCAGGGCCGTGTCCGCCGTGACGTCGAACGTCCCGACGAGCTTGATCCCCCGGTTCTGGTGGCCGTTGATGTTCGGGTTGGCCACTTCCTTGTGCGTATCGGGTATGTCCAGGGGATAGGGGGAGTTCGGATCGCCCGCGATGACGACCTCGTTGTTGTAAGTGTGTCCGGGGGTGACGACGTTGTCCTCGTTGGATACGAGGATGAGTCGGATCTGCTGATACCGCCCGACCGGAAGGCTCCGGGTGAGGATCGTGCCGAGCCTGCCGTCCGTCAGGTTCGCCAGGTCGACCGTTTGGGGGGTGATGGGGTAGCGGAGCCAGTCCCCTTCGATCGGCCCTTTGGCGTCGGGTCCGGCATCGGCGCTCTTGTGGAACCAGACTTCCTTGACCGTGATGAAGACGTTGTCGAACGACTGCCCCGGGGCGTCCGTGAGCGATACGTTCACGGCCCCCGTGTCCGCTCCCGAGCCGCCAGAGCCGCCGCAGGCCGGTATGAGGGCCAGGGCGAGGAGGGCAAGAAGCCACGCGCGCGATCTCGTTTTCATCGATAAACCTCCTGGAGTCGGGATTCGGCGCAACAGGCGCTGGCTTCTTGAACCCGGGTTCGGGACAAAAGTTTCGGCGGAAGAGATTTCGCAATGAGGGGCGCCCTCCTCCGGCCGGACGGTGATCCGCCCCGGCCGGGACAGGGGGGTAACGAATCTACCGGGCGGGGGGAACGGCGCGCCGGGTCTTGACGTACGCGATCGAGGCGGCCGCGTACGCGATCAGGACGGCGGAGACGACCTGCGACTCGGAGAACGGTCCCAGGAATCCCCGCGGGTCGTCGCGGAAGATCTCGAGGAACGAGCGGACGACGCCGTAGAGGATGAGCATCGTCCAGAACCGCATCCCCGGCGTGCGGAACCGGTCGCGCGTCAAAAGGAGGAGCGCGAAGATCCCCAGCGCGCCGAACGCTTCGTAGATCTGCGTGGGGTGGAGCGGCACGTAGGGAGGAGCGAGCGACGCCGGGTCGGTATAGACGACGGCCCAGGGAAGGACGCACGGCTTGCCGTAGCAGCAGCCGGCCAGCGTGCAGCCGATCCGCCCGAAGGCGAGCCCCAGCGGGATCCCGAGGGCGACGGCGTCGGCCGCCTCGGCGATCGGGATCTTCTTCCGCCTCAGGACGACGATCGCGGGGATCAGGCCCCCCAGGAACCCGCCGTAGTAAACGAGACCCCCGTTCCAGAGCCGGACGATCTCCAGCGGGTCGGCGGCGTAGGTCCTCCAGTAGACGAGGACGTGGAAGAGCCGGGCCCCGAGGATCCCGGACAGGATCGCCCAGAACGCCGTTTCGTAGATCGCCTCGCGGTCGCGCCCCTTGCGCTCGAACTCCCGGCCGGCGACCCAGGTCGCGGCGAGCAGGCCGATCGCCACGAAGACGCCGTACGAGTAGATCTTGAGCGCGCCGATCTTAAGGAGAACGGGGTGCATCCGGATCCTTCGACCAGACCATCAGGTCCAGGATGAGGAGAAAGACCCCCACCGTGATGCCGATGTCGGCCACGTTGAAGGCGGGCCAGTGGCGGTGCCCCCAGTGGAAGTCGAGGAAGTCGACGACGTAGCCGAGCCGGGCCCGGTCGATCAGGTTGCCGATCGCCCCGCCCAGGATGAGGCCAAGGGCGCACGGCGCGGGACCCTGCTGGGGCGTGAAGAGGATGTAGCCGAACACCGCCGCCACGGCGCACAGCGTCCCCGCGATGAGCAGGGGAGTGACCCACCTCGGGTCGAGGTTGGCGAGCATCCCGAACGCCACGCCGGTGTTGCGGACGTGGACGATGTGGAAGAAGTCCGGGTGGACGGCCCGCGCTTCGAAGAGGGCGAGGTGACGGACGATCCACGCCTTCGTCGCCTGGTCGACGACGGTCAGGGCGAGCGCCGCGGCGAGGGGGACGGCGAGTCTGCGGGCGCGGCCCAAAGAGGGTCCTTCAGCGCGCCACGACGGCGGCGCAGCGGTCGCACAGCTCCGGCGCGGACGGGATGGCGCCCACCGCGGGGGCGTGGTTCCAGCACCGCTCGCATTTCCCCCACGGCGCCTTCCCGGCCCGCACCGTGAGACCGGGATACGCCTCGCTCGCGTAGGCGCCGTCCCCGGCCGTGCCGCCGACCTCGATCCCCGAGACGATCAGGACGTCCCGGATCTCCCGGAGGTGCGTTTCGAAAAGATCCGCGAAGGGGCCCGGCGACACCGTGACGAGCGCGTCCTGGTCGCTCCCGATGACCTTCGCCTTGCGCGCCGCCTCCAGCGGCTTCGCGACCTCGGCCCGCAGGGCGAGGATCCGCTCCCACCGCTCGCAGAGGGCGGCCTCGTCCGGCCGTTCCGCCGGTTCCGGCATGTCCGAGAGGAAGACGCTCTCCGGCTTGCCCGGCCAGGCGGGGAGGTATCCCCATGCCTCCTCGGCCGTGAACGACAGGACGGGTGCGAGCAGGGAGAGGAGGTCCCTCGTGACGGCGAAGATCACGGTCTGCGCGGACCGCCGCCCGGGGTCGTCGGCCCGCGAGCAGTAGAGCCGGTCCTTGAGGACGTTGAGATAGAAGCTGGACATGTCCGCCGCGCAGAAGTTGTTGACCGCGTAAAAGATGATGTGGAAGTCGTAGTTCTCGTACGCCCGGCGGACCTTGGCGACGAGCCGGCTCATGAGCGCCAGGGCGTACCGGTCCATCTCCGTAAGCCGCTCGTAGGGGACGGCGTCCGCTTCCGGGTGGAAGTCGGGGATGTTGCTCAGCAGGAACCGGATCGTGTTCCGGATCTTGCGGTACGCCTCGGTGAGCCGATCGAGGATGTCCTTCGAGAGGCGGATGTCGTCCCGGTAATCCTCGGCGGAGACCCACAGCCGCAGGATCTCGGCGCCGTGCTTCCTGATGATCTCCTCGGGGGCGATGACGTTCCCCTTCGACTTCGACATCGCCTCGCCCTTGCCGTCCACGACGAAGCCGTGCGTGAGGACCGCCCGGTACGGCGCCATGTGGCGCGTGCCCACGGCGGCGAGCAGCGTCGAGTGGAACCAGCCCCGGTGCTGGTCGGATCCCTCGAGGTAGAGGTCCACCGGGATCCCGAGGTTCTCCCGTCGCTCGCAGACGCAGGCGTAGGAGACGCCCGAGTCGAACCAGACGTCGAGGATATCGGTCTCCTTGTCGAAGGATGTCCCGCCGCACGCGGGGCAGGCGGCGCCCGGAGGCAGCAGGGAGGCCGCGTCCCGGTCGAACCAGGCGTCGGCCCCTTCCTTTTCGAAGAAGGCTGCGACGTGGTCGACGAGGGTCCTGTCCAGGAGATAGTGGCCGCACTTCCGGCACTGGAAGACGGCGATCGGGACGCCCCACGCCCGCTGGCGCGAGATGCACCAGTCGGGCCGGTTGGCGATCATTCCCTCGATCCGCTCCTGGCCCCAGGCGGGGATCCAGCGGACCTTCCGGATCTCGGCGAGCGCCTCGTCGCGAAGCCTCGACTTGTCCATCGCGATGAACCATTGCTTCGTCGCCCGGAAGATGACCGGCTGCCGGCACCGCCAGCAGTGCGGGTAGGAGTGAGATACCTGCCCTTGCGCGAGGAGCGCGCCCGCCCCGGCGAGCTTCGCGTTGACGAGCGGGTTCGCCTCGAAGACCCCCTTGCCGGCGAAGAAGCCGACGCCCTCGGTGAAGCGGCCCGCCTCGTCCACGGGAGCGTAGATCTCGAGCCCGTACTTCAAGCCCGTCTCGTAGTCTTCCCGGCCGTGGCCCGGCGCCGTGTGGACGCATCCCGTCCCCGCGTCGAGCGTCACGTAGTCGGCGAGCACGATGATCGAGTCGCGGTCGTAGAGGGGGTGGCGGCAGCGGAGCCGCTCGAGGTGCGTGGAGCCGAACGCGGCCAGCCGCACGGGGTCGGGGAGGTTCGCTTCCTGCGCGAACCGCTCCGCGAGTCCCTCGGCGACGACGTAGACCTCGCCCTTCGCCTCGAGCGCCGCGTACCGGAATCCCGGGTGCAGCGCGATCGCCAGGTTCGACGGGATCGTCCAGGGCGTCGTCGTCCAGATGACGAAGAAAACCTTCTTGCCCGCGAGGGCGGGATCGATTCTCTCCGGGGGGTCGACGAACGGGAACTTGACGTAGATGGAGTGCGACGTGTGGTCGGCGTATTCGACCTCGGCCTCCGCCAGCGCGGTCTTGCAGGTGAGGCACCAGTAGACCGGCTTGGTCCCCTTGTAGACCGCGCCCGACTCGACGAACCGGCCGAACTCCCGCAGGATCCCCGCCTCGTAGTCGAACGACATCGTGAGGTAGGGATTCTCCCAGTCGCCGAGCACGCCCAGCCGGCGGAACTCGTCCCGCTGGATGTCGATGAACTTCGCGGCGTACTCGCGGCACAGGCGGCGCTTCTCGCCGGTCGGGATCGCTTCCTTCTTCGCGCCGAGGCTCTTGTCGACCTGGTGCTCGATCGGCAGCCCGTGGCAGTCCCACCCCGGAACGTACTCGGCCCGGTGGCCGGAGAGGGCCCGGTACTTCACGATGATGTCCTTGAGGATCTTGTTGAGCGCGTGGCCGATGTGGATGTGGCCGTTGGCGTACGGCGGGCCGTCGTGGAGGACGAACTTTTTGTTCCCCTTGCGGCGCTCCACCATCTTCCGGTAGAGCCGGTCCTTCTCCCATCGCGCGAGGATCTCCGGCTCCCGCTGCGCGAGGTTCGCCCGCATCGGAAACGCCGTCTGCGGCAGGTTCAGCGTGCTCTTGTAATCCATCGGGATTTCAGGCTCCGGCAACGTTTAAAAGCTTTCTTATATCACGCCGGTCCGCAGAATTGAACACGGGGAGGGGGAGAAAGCGTCAGGGAAACAGCTTCTCTTGAGGACGGGCCCTGCTGATCTTAGCGGAAATTTCCTTGACGAACCGTTCCGCGCTCTCGATCGATTTGGCCGCTTCCGACCGTGGGATCGGTCGTTCGGGCTCGTAAATGAAATCGTGCCGCTTGACCCGCATCCGGTTGAAGCGTGCCGTCAGATTCTTGTACTCTTCGCCGAGCACCGCCGTACAGAATTCGGCCACCGTCTTGTGCTGGTCCTTGCCCTTGGGACGGAATCCCAAGGAGAACATCAGAGCGCGGCCGGCCCTGAGCATCGCGTGGTAGGCGATCGTGTAGGCCCATTCGGCATCGGCCGTGACGGTTGCTTTGGCCGTCAGCAGGTCTTTCCGCGCGCGGGACAGGTTGGATGAGATCTGTCCGGCGCCGAATGTTGCCTTTTCGATGGACCCTTGGGATTCAAGGGTTCTTAAGATTGTCCTCATCGCCTACCAACATCACCTTCTGGCCTTTCAAAACGTCCATGAGGAACCCGTCCTTCTTTTTCCTCTTTGAGCGGTATTCCTTTTCGTTGAAGGAAACGTAGTTGATGGATCGACCGAGCCGTTTCTCCACGTCGGATAATGCCTCATCGACGCTCCCGAGGTCCACGCCCCCGATGATCATCAGGTCCACGTCGCTTTGGCCGGTTTCTTCTCCCTTCGCAAATGATCCATAGACAAACGCATATATGATGCCCGGTAGCGCATCGATGGCCGCTTTGATTTCGCCGACGACGCCAACGGTCTTCTGAACGAACCCCTTCATCTCGCGGAAGTAGGGACACGCCCTGTTCGCCCGGTAGTACTTCAGAGGTCCCTTTTTGTCGGATGTCAGGATTCCGCTTGCTTCGAGGCGGAAGAGTTCCCGGCTGAGATTGGTTGAATCCTCACGAAGGGTGGTGGCGAGCTGCCGGACGTAGAAGGATTCGTCGGGATGGGTGAAAAGCCACCCGAGCGCCTTGGCCCGGATCCGCGATCCGAATATTCTCTCCAGCTCGTTCGGCATGTCGGATGAAGTCGCAAATACTGCAATCGAAGTAAATATTACTTTTCCGGACGAAGGATGTCAACTCCCCCTTGTACCCTTGTACCCTCGACGATCCGGATCTCCTCATCCGTGAGGCCATACAGTTCGTACACCAATTGGTCGATCTGCCGATCGGTCGCATCGATCTGGCGCTGGAGGACGGTCTTCTCGTGGTCCGTGTTCGCTGCGGCAAGTTGCTTGTTCAGCGTGAGCATCTGCTCGACCAGCGCGACCATCCGGTCGTGCCGCGCTTTGTCGGCGGGATCGGAGAAGTCGATGGTGCGGATGGGAAGACCGCGGATGAAGCGCGCTTCGAAACTGAAGTATCCGCCGCGCATGCGGGTCGCTGATTGCCGAATGATCCATTCGAGCAGCCTGCTGTTGAGCAGTCCAAGGACATATTCACGTGAGTAATCGGGAAGAACGAGGATGCCGTATCCTCCAGCGACCCCGCCGGTGAAGAAAGATTGGCCGGTTTCATCCAATGAGAAAGAAGCGCGGGCCGCGATATCCGGGGTGAAGATCTTGGGAAGGGGCATTACGTCGAGGGCTTGATTACGCCCGTAGGCGTACCATTGAGGGCCGCGCATTTTCCGATTTTCCCGGTTTTCGAGGTACGGTTTGTTCTCTATCAGATAGGCCCACGTGAGGGGAAATTTCTCCTTCAGCGTCGATTCCGGTATGAGATCGACGCCGCCGCCTTTTTGGGGCGCGTAAGGGAAGAGGATGAGGCGGTTGGTCGGGGAGAGACGGTAGCGCTTGCTGTCACCTCCTTTGACGAGGGGATGCAGCAGGTCTGGCTCAAGCCGATGCTCTTTCTCCGTTTCCTTTGAACGGATCTGGACTTCCTTCGCATTGCGTCGATTTTCCTCGACGATATAAATCCGGTCCGCGCTCGTCTTGATTCCTTGGAAGATGCGGTCGGTCACGTTCTCCAGCCGGACCGGCATTCTGTTCAGCCGCTCGAAAAGGGAACTTCCCTCCCCGACGGTGAAGTTCCATTCCGCGGAGGTGATGGAGGAAGCGGCGACGGCGCCATCTGGGGATGGCGTGGAAGCGTCCTTGGTTGTCCGGACATCCTTACTGTTCAATCCCTGCCAAGCGGCGAGATCGTCGACTCTCACGAACCGGCACTGTTCGGCGCCAGCCTTGTCAAGGAACATTAGACAGGTGTACGTTGTTGCCCCGCGGAAGACCTGGCTGTCGCCGAAATGGACGACTTCCGCCAGATGCCTTCCGTTTGAAACCAACCCCCGCAGGGGTTGACCGTACTGTGCATTGAAAAACTTGTGAGGGAGGATAAACCCCAACCGCCCTCGCGTGTTTAGCAGGCTCAATCCTTTCTCGACGAAGACGACGTAAATGTCGTAGTTCCCCTTGCTGGCCGAAAGGTATTTTTTCTTGTAGAACTCGACCTCCCGCGGCGCCCATTCCTTGAGTGCCTGGATGCGGATATACGGGGGGTTCCCGATCACCACGTCGAATCCGGGGTCGTTGCCGCTGAAGATCTTCGGGAATTCCTTCTCCCAGTCGAACACGTTGATCCGCAGGCGCTCTTCGTCGAGGTCCCGTCAATAGGTGTGTAAAAAGGGTTCAGGCGGCGACCCCGTCGGCGACGTCGTTGACCTTCACTCCGTTCTCGTAACGCACCCCGTTCCACACGTCCTTCATCAGCTCCGGAGCCTTCAAACTCCGGAACCGGGATTCGGCAACCAGGAGCATCTTCCAGATCAGCGCCGTGGCGTTGCTCACCTTCTTGTACCGCTTCGCGGCCTCCGTCCGCAGGCGAAGCGCCGCGAACGGCGACTCCACCGGGTTCGTCGTCCGCAGATGCTGCCAGTGGATCCGCTTGCGCTCGGCCGTCGTCAGCCGCCAGTCGCCTCCTGGTCCTTGATACAGGGCGGGGAAGCGGCCGGTCGCCCACTTCTCCTTTCCGTTGTTGACGTACCAGTCCCGGTGCCAGTCCAGGAGGCGTCATCGACCTCCGCCGTTCCCTTTTTTGCCCGGGTGGACTCGGCGAATTTGTCGAACGAACCCCGAAGGACGGCATCGCGCGAGAAGATTGAAGAGATATCGTCCCATTTTTCCGAATAATCGGTGTAAGCGAGTAGTTTGACGCGGCCTGTGGAAGCCTTGTCGGTGTGGACAGGTTTTATTCGGCAATCGTAGACGGCAAACTCTTCGAAGTCGGTGAGGATGCTTAAAGGTAGCTTCGCGGACCAGGCATAGCGACGCAGTTGGAAGGCGGGGGTTGTGTCCTGCCGGATGTCGACGGCCGGTTTCTTCGCCTCGACGAAGAATTTCCGGGTGCCGCCGATCCGGAAACAGTAATCGGGCGCCTTGGTGAACGCGCCGATCTTGATTGCATCCTCGTGGATGACGTCTTTGTATGCCTCCGCGTACCCCTGCTTGTTGGCGACATCCCAACCGAGGGCATCGAAAAACGGGTCGAGAAATTCCCGGCGCAGTTGCGTTTCATTGTATTGAGGCGAGCGGTAGGCGTCACGGCTGCGGTCGAATTGCTCGACGAGTCGGATTATTTCCTGGGGTGCGCCCATCCCGGTCCTGTCTGCGGAGGTTAAGGAATTTCTAACACAGGGGACCGGTTATTTGAACAGGTTCCGGAAGAAGTCGCCCAGGCCGCGCAGGCCCTTGCGGATCGTGTCGACCAGCGGGTGGGCGGGGTGGAGCGGGCAGGTCTCCGTCGGGACGAGGTCGGCGAGGAACGCCTCCTGGAACGTCTCCGGGCAGGCGGAGGTGGCGAGATAGCCCGACTGCGGGTCGATGACCGCGGTGGTGATCCCGGCCGGGAGCGGGAAAGCGCGGGGGCCGGCGGCGCGGTAGATCGACCGCATGAACCGGCTCCAGATCCGCAGCGCCCCGGCGGCGCCGGTCAAACCCGTCTCCTTCCCCGAGTCGTATCCCACCCAGACCGCGCAGACCACGTCGGGCGTGTAGCCTGCGAACCAGGAGTCGCGGAAGTTGTCGGTGGTCCCCGTCTTCCCGGCGGCGGGAAAATAGACTCCGGCGGCCCGCGCCGACCGGCCGGTCCCCCGGTCGAGCACCCCCTCGAGGGCGTAGGTGACGAGGTAGGCGGCGCGCGGGTCGATCGCCCGCTCCGGCCTGTTTTCCCCCGCGTAGAGCGGGTCGCCGTCGCCGTCGAAGACGGCGTGCAGCAGCGTCGGCTCGTGCCGCAACCCCCCGGAGGCCAGCGTCGCATAAGCGTACGCGAGCTCCTCCGGCGTCACCTCGAAGCTGCCCAGCGCGGCCGACGGGACGGAGGAGAGGGGGTCCGTGATCCCCGCGCTCCGGGCCGCCTTCACCACCTCGGGGAGCCCAATGTCCATGGCGAGGCGGACGGCCGCGGTGTTGACCGACTCCTCGATCATTCTCCGGACGGTGATCTCGCCGTAGATCTTCCCCTCGTTGTTCGCCGGGGTCCAGTTCCCCTGCGGCGTCGGGATCGTGACCGGCTCGCCCGACAGGAGCGTGCCCAGCGTGAACTTGCCCTTCCCCTCCGCCGCCTGCTCCATCGCCGCGAGAAGGACGAACGGCTTGAAGGCGCTGCCGGGCTGGCGCCTCGCGTCGGTCGCCCGGTTGAACTGGGTCTCGCCGTAGCCGCGGCCCCCGACCATCGCCGTCACCTCGCCGGTCGACGGGTCCACCGCCACCAGGGCGGCCTGGAGCGGCTCCCCGCCGCCCGGCCGCCGCCGGTCGAGCTCGGCGAGCCCCTGCCTCACCGCGGCCTCCGCCGCCGCCTGGTGGACCGGGTCGAGGGTCGTGTAGAACCGGTAGCCGGTCCGGTGGAGCTCCTCGCCGCCGAAGATCTCCGCCGCCGACCGCTGGACCGAGTCGACGAAGTAGGCGGCGTAGTAGCCCGGCGCCCGCCTCGGGTGGAGGCGCAGCGGCGAGGCGGCGGCCCGGCGGTACTGCGGCTCGCCGATCATCCCGAGATGCCGCATCCGGGAAAGGACCCAGTCCCTCCGCTCGCGCGCGGCCGCGGGTGCGCGCAGGGGGGAGTACCGCCCCGGCGACCGGATGATCGCGGCCAAAAGCGCCGACTCCTCGAGGGAGAGGTCGGAGACCCCCTTGGAGAAGTAGAACCGGGACGCCTCCTCGACGCCGTAGATCCCCCGGCGTCCCTCCTGGCCGAAGTAGATCTTGTTGAGGTAGGCGGAGAGGATTTCCGGCTTGGTGTGGCGCAGCTCGATGAGGAGGGCGAGCTCGACCTCGCGGAGCTTGCGCCGGACGCTGCGTTCCGGCGTGAGGAAGAAGTTCTTGGCGAGCTGCTGGGTGATCGTCGATCCGCCCTGCACGATCCGGAAGTGACGGATGTCGGCCCACAGGGCCCGCGCGATCCCCAGGAAGTCGATCCCCCCGTGGGAGTAGAAGCGGGAGTCCTCGGCCGCGATGACCGCGTCCTGGAGCGATTTCGGGACGGCGGAAAGGGGGACGACCCGGCGCGACTCCATCCCCGGCCCCAGGATCCGCCCGATCTCCTCGGGCTCGAGGCGGAACGATTCGAGCGGCGTCCCCGCGGGCGAGGACAGGGAGGCGATCCGTCCGTCCCGGGTCTCCAGGACGACCGGCACGCCCCGCTCCTCGAGCTCCCCCGCCCTGTAGCTCCGCGTGACGATCCGGATCCGGCCCGGCTCTTCGGACCAGGTCCCGGGCCGGGACGGCGTCCCGGACACGTTCTTGTAGGAGAGCCGCGCGAGGCGCTCCCTGAGGCGGATGTTGTCGATGCTGTCGCCGGGACGGATGGTCGCCGGCCGGCCGTAGAGGATCGACGGGCGGTCCCAGCCCTCGGGGGAGAGTCCCTTCCCGACCTTGTAATAGAGGTAGCCGAAGCGGGCGAGGAGGAACGCCGCAAGGAGGAGGACAAGGACCCGGGGGCGGAACAGCTTTTTCATCGGGGAGACGCGCCCTGGGCGGGAATCGCAGCGTTCACGGGAGATCGGCCGCGCCGGCCGCCGCGCCGCCTACATCGTCCTCCCCGCCGCCGCCGCGAACGGGCGCAGGGTGTTCATCACGTCGCGGAACTTCTCGAAGGTGAGCGACTGCGGGCCGTCCGAAAGGGCCTTCTCGGGGGTCGGGTGGACTTCGATCATCACGCCGTCGGCACCCGCCGCGACGGCCGCGCACGACATCGGCTTGACGTAGGGGGCATGGCCCGTCGCGTGGGAGGGGTCGACGATGATCGGCAGGTGGGTCCGCTCCTGCAGGACGGGGATCGCCGAGAGGTCGAGGGTGTTGCGGGTGGCGTCCTCGAAGGTGCGGATGCCGCGCTCGCACAGGATGATCTGCCGGCTCCCCTCGGAGAGGCAATATTCGGCGCTCATCAGGAACTCGGTGATCGTCGTCATCATCCCGCGCTTGAGCAGGATCGGGCGCTTCGACCTCCCGATCCTCTTCAGAAGGGCGAAGTTCTGGATGTTGCGCGCGCCCACCTGGAGGATGTCGGAGTAACCGGCGACCAGCTCGACGTCGGCGGGGTTCATCACCTCGGTCACGACGGGCAGGCCGGTCGCGTCGCCCGCCTTGCGCAGGATCCGCAGCCCCTTTTCCGCGAGTCCCTGGAAGGCGTAGGGCGACGTCCTCGGCTTGAACGCGCCGCCGCGCAGGACGTGGGCGCCCGCCTCCTTGACGGCCGCGGCGGTGTCCATCATCTGCCCCTCGCTCTCGATCGAGCAGGGGCCCGCGATGACCAGGATCCGCCGGTCCCCGACCGTGACGCCCGGCGCGATCTTCACGACCGTCTTCTCCGGCTTGACCTCCCGGCTGGCGAGCTTGTACGGCTTGAGGATCGGGACGACCCGCTCCACGCCGGGGAGCGACTCGAGCGACTGGAGAACGAACTTCCCCCGCTCGTCGCCGATCGCGCCGATGACGTTGCGCGTCTTGCCGTGGATCGTATGGGGGGTGTAGCCGAGCTCCCTGATCTTCTCGAGGACGGCGCGGGTCTCCTTCGGCGTGGCTCCCGCGGCCATGACGATGATCATGAATAACTCCCTTCGGGGCGGCGTCTATTGGTTTTCAATGGGGAGTCCATTATAGGCGAAAGCCCCCCTTTATTTCCAGGTGGCGGGGGGATATCCTGATAACCGTCCCTCCCCCCGGGCGGGACGTAGGAGGGAATCGATGAGGAAGCTTCCTGTTCTGTTCCTTGCGGGAATCCTGTGTGCGGCGACGTCCACCGCCGCTCTCGCGGAGCGGTACGACCGGTATGACCGGCCCATGCCTCCGCCGCGGCGGGGCGCGGAGGTGCCCCCGCCCCAGCACGCCGTCTACGGCCAGCCCTATTTCTTCGGCCATATCTCGCTGTTCGAGCCGAACGACGACACCGACGGCCTGAAAGGGTACGATTCCGGCGGCGCCTTCGACATCGGACTCGGCTCGCGCGTGTCGCCGAACCTGGCGGTCGAGGGGACGTTCGGGGCGTATTCCGCCGACACCGGGCCGGACGAGGTCACGGTGGTCCCGCTGACGATCGGCGCCCGGATCATCCTCCCGTCTCCGGTCATCGAGCCGTATATCGGCGGCGGGGTGGGGCTCTACTTCGCGGACCTGAAGGAGTCCGCGGGGGCCAACAAGCGGGGGTTCGCCTCCTTCAGCGGCATCGACGACTCGGACACGACGTTCGGCGGCTACCTCCAGGCTGGCGTGGACGCCTGGCTCAACCCCCGGATGGCGCTCAATTTCGAAGGGAAATACCACTGGGCCGACCCGACCTTCACGACCAACGCCGGGAACAGCGTGGACGTAAACGTCGCCGGGTGGCAGGTCGGCCTCGGGCTCCGCGTATCGTTCTGAGGAACCGCCGGATCATGAATGCGCCCCGGACCCTTCTCCTCGGAGGGTCCGGGGCGTACACCCTTCCCGAGGGGGCGCGCGGGGAGCGGCTCTCCTCCCGCCGGCTCCGCACGCCGTACGGCGTCTCCAACCCGGTCCACCTCTGCGAGAAGGACGGCTTCCGGTTCTATTTCCTCTCCCGCCACGGGGAACGCGGCTACGAGACGGCCGCGCCGTTCGTCAATTACCGGGCGAACGTCTATGCGGCGAAGGCGCTCGGAGTGGAGCGGATCATCGCCTGGACCGGCCCGGGGATCATCGCGGGCCGTTACCGTCCCGGCGACCTCGTCCTGCCGGACGACCTCCTCGACTTCACCCGCGGCCGGCCCTCGACGTTCTATGAAGGGAAAGGGATCGGCTTCATCCGGCAGGCGCCGGTCTTCTGCGAGGATCTCCGGAGGGCGTTGCGGGCGGCGGCCCGGGAGTTCGTCGGCCGGGTTCGCCTCCACGCGGGCGGGACGTACGCCTGCACGGAGGGGCCGCGCCTCGAGACGCCGGCCGAGATCCGGTTCCTGGCGGCCGCCGGCGCCGACATGGTCGGGATGACGCTGTGCCCCGAGGCGTTCCTGGCCCGCGAGCTCGAGATCTGCTACGCCGCCGTGGGGTATCTCACCAACTACGCGGAAGGGATCCGGAAGATGCCGTACCGCGCGGGGACCCTGTTCGAGGGGATGCTCGACCCGTCGCGGGAGGGGCGCGTGGAGGCGGCGAAGAACGCGATCCCCCCGCTGGCCGTTGCGGCCGCGCGGGCGCTGGAGCGCCGGGAAAGGGGTTGCCCCTGCGCCGTTTCGATGGAAAGATACCGTCAGCAGGGGGTCATCGGCGCCGATTTCCGGGAGTGGATCTCCGGGGGACCGGGGCGGGCCGCGGGGCGGAAGGGGAAGACCGGGTGAAACTTCGGGAAGAGCACATCGAGCGGATCTGCCGGATGATCCTCGCCCGCTGGAAGGCGAAGGGACTGGTCCGCCCGAAGACGGGCGAGGAGGTCCTCCTGGCGAAGATGATCGGGGAGGTCGTCAGGGACTTCAAGCGCGAGGAATCGCTCGACGCGGAGGTGGAGGCGCTCCTCGAGAAGCATGCCCGGGAGATGTCGGCCACTCGGGCCGACTCCCGCCTCCTGTTCCAGAAGATCAAGGAGCGGCTCGCCCGCGCGCGGAACATCGTCCTGTGAGGAAGGAGGGGCCTCCTTGCGCCTGACCGAGGACCGGATCTCGCACCTCTCGCACCTGGTCATCGACCGCCTCTACAAGGATGATCTCGCCGACTTCCCCGACGAGGCGGCGGCTCTCCGGGAGGCGAAGGGGGCCTTCCTGTCGTTCGTCCGCGCCGAGGACGAGGTGGACACCTTCGTCCGGAAGAAGATCGCCTCCCTCTCCCGGAACGTCCCCGAGGGGGGACGCGAGTGGGAGATCCTCTACCGGAAATATTTCGAGGAGGAGATGGCGAAGCGCAAGCTTTAGCCCGCATGTCTCACCGGGGTTCGTCGCGAGACGGTGGAGACGGGCGTGGATACAAGGCGCGCGAACTTCGGGCACCGCAGGCGTAGTGGACACTCCGTCGAGGAGCACGAAGGAGCGCAACGCAGTAGACATGCC
>JAMDBZ010000056.1 GCA_023488945.1 Deltaproteobacteria bacterium | reverse complement strand
GACCTCGGTTCCGAGCATTACGACCGAATCGACAAAACGAAGGCCGCCACTCGCTTGGTAAGGAAGCTGAAAAACCTGGGATTCCAGGTTGCCATCAGCCCGGCGGCGTAACCCTATTTCTTTCAAGGCTTCTGCTGCGCCGGCGGATACGGGCATGTCTACTGCGTTGCGCTCCTTCGTGCTCCTCGACGGAGTGTCCACTACGCCTGCGGTGCCCGAAGTTCGCGCGCCTTGTATCCACGCCCGTCTCCACCGTCTCGCGACGAACCCCGGTGAGAAATGCGGGCTAACGCGGCGGCGAGGGTCGTGAGCAGGAGGACGAGGGCGACGGCCGCCGCCATGCGGACGTGGATCTCCCACCGGGGGGTCTCCGCTCCCGTCGCCGGCGTCGGGGTGTCCGGGAGAAGGCGTACGGCGAGGACGAAGGCGGCGGAGGCCGCGGCGAAGGCGGCCGGCAGGGTGAAGGGGACCCGCTCCAGCAGCATGGCGGCGGCGACGAAGGCGAGCCAGCCCCACAAAAGACTCCACGCCCACCCGGCCCGCCGCGAGACCCACGCGTAGACGAGCGAGTAGGCCGACAGCGCGATCAGGCCGACCAGGGTGGAGAGGGACGCCTTCGACGCGAACGCCGGTCCCTGGTCCAGGGCGACGAAGAACATGATCGGCCCGGCGACCACGGGGAGCCCCGTGAGCCACCCGCCGACCACGGGGCCGAACCGCCGGGCGGTCCGGGTGATCCCGAAGATGAAGGCGGGGACGATGGCGATCTTGAGGAGAAGGTTCGTGGTCATGGCCGGGACGGGAGCCCGACACCATCTTATCAAGGCCCGCCGCCGCCGTGACGTTTTTCCGGCCGCTGTCGGGAACTCGCCGCTCCGGACGCCCGGAGAGATTCGACAGGTTTGCCTCGGGACTCGAATCCCTTCGGAGGGAACCACCTGCGATCCGGCCTTTATCAAACGGACGGGGTTGAATGAAGCCAATGTCCGAGGACCGCGTCATGAACTGCGCGGCGTGGTACGCGCCGGCTGCGCCGCCGCAAGGCGAACGGAGGGGAAGCGAGCCCTCGCCGCCCGGCGGGCCCTACCGGGGCCGGGAGGGCGAGAATGCGGTCCTCCGGCTGGCCGCCGGCGCGGAAAAGGGGTCGGAACACCCGCTTGCCGAGGCGGTCGTGCGGGCGGCGGAGGAACGCGGGATGGAGATCCCTGCACCGGAGGAGTTCGTCTCCGTCCCGCGGCAGGGGATCCGGGCCGTCGTGGAGGGACGGCGCGTCCACGTGGGGAACGCCCGCTGGCTGGAGGGGGAAGGGATCGACCCGGCGGCGTTCCTCCCGGCCGGCCGGGAGTTGTCGGAAGGCGGGGCCACTCCCGTACTCGTCGCCGCCGACGGGCGGGTCGCGGCCGCGATCGCGCTTGCCGACGAGCCGAAGGAGGGGGCCGCCGAGGCGGTCCGCCATCTCCAGGGAATGGGAATCGAGGTCGTGATGCTCACCGGCGACAACGCGCGCACGGCGGAGGCGGTAGCCGGCAGGCTGGGCATCGGCCGGGTGCGGGCGGAGGTCCCCCCCGAACGGAAGGCCGAGGAGGTCCGGAAAATCCAGGCGGAAGGAAAGATCGTCGCGATGGCGGGGGACGGCATCAACGACGCCCCGGCGCTCGCTGCGGCCGATGTCGGGATGGCGATCGGCACCGGCACGGACATCGCGATCGAATCGGGGGAGATCGTCCTGATGGGCGGGGACCTGCGGGGGTGGCGACGGCCATCGCGTTGAGCCGCGCCACCCTCCGCAACATCCGGCAGAACCTGTTCTGGGCGTTCGCCTACAACGTGGTGCTCATCCCCGTGGCCGCCGGCGCGCTCTACCCGGCGTTCGGGATCCTGCTCAACCCGGCGCTCGCCGCCGCGGCGATGGGACTGTCGTCGGTGACCGTCGTCGCCAACGCCCTCCGGCTGCGCCGGTTCCGGCCGTGAAAGTCCGGGAGGGACGGGCCGGCCTTACGGGAGCTTCTTCCCCCGCTTCTGGAGGATCGTCTCCCACGTGTCGGCGTGCTGCTCTTCCTGGGCGGTGATCTCCTCCATCATCAACCGCGTCGTGGAGTCCCCCAGCTCGTCGGCGAGCTTGATCACCGTTTTGTAGAAGGCGATCGCCTCGTACTCGGCTTCGAGGTCGTCCGTCATCATTTTCCTCAGGTCCCCGCCCTTCTTGACCGGCGCCGGTTTCGTGGAAGGGTCGCCCTCGAGGAAGTTGATCCGCTCCGCGACGCGCTCCGCATGTTTCATCTCGTCCATCGAGGTCTTCTGGAAGAGGTCGAGGATCTCCGGGCTCTCCAGCCCCTCGCCCGTCCAATGGTGGTGGAGGTACTGGAGGATGGCGCCGATCTCCAACTCGAGGACCTTGTTCAACGCGTCGACGATCTTCGGGTTCCCTTTCATCGTCCACCTCCGGGTAGGAATGTGTGCATTCGATGCGCGTGGCGCCCGGGAAATTCCCGGTCGGGGCAACCGTGATATCATAGCAGCAGGCCGGTGGGTCCGGCAGCGATTTTCGAGGCGGCGCACGAACCGGGGGATTTGCCGTTGACCCGTTTCTTTCCGGTTCTGTATAATTCCTTTTTGCCATTCGGCTCGTGGTGAGTGTAGCTCAATGGCAGAGCACCAGGCTGTGGCCCTGGGTGTTGTGGGTTCGAGCCCCATCACTCACCCCATCTTTGACAGCGGGAACGTCCGGCGGGGCGCCGGGACCGCGCGGCGGGCGGAAGGAACAGGGGCGCCTGTAGCTCAGGGGATAGAGCACCGGCCTCCGGAGCCGGGTGCGGAGGTTCGATTCCTCCCAGGCGCGCCACTTTTCCAAGGGGACGAGGGGTGAGGAGAGCAGCCCCTTCGCTCGGATTCCATTGCCGTGGGCCACTAGCTCAACCCGGCAGAGCAGCTGACTCTTAATCAGGAGGTTGTAGGTTCGAATCCTACGTGGCCCACCAGGAAAATCAAGGGGTTGCGGTTATCGCCGCAACCCCTTTTTCGTGGCTCCGTTCTTTCGCTTGTTTTCCTCAAATCTCCCGGCGTCTTCCCGTGAAAGATCAGGCATGGGAAGGAGCGAATCCTGAGGCGACCGATAACCGAACGCAATAAAATGCATCTCATAGTCGGGTTCAAATGACACGCTCCGGAGGTCGAGATCGATTTGGGCGATAGAACCTGCATAACGACGCGGTTTACTGGGTGACGACGTACATCGGGGTGATCGTGTTCGTGGGGCTGGCCGCCTACGATACCCGGAAGATCAAGGCAATGGGAGCGGCGACGGGCGCCGGCGGCGGGGATCAAGTCGCCATATTCGGCGCACTCGCCCTTGACCTCGATTTCGTCAACCTGTTCCTCATGCTGCTTCGGATCCTGGGACGCCGGCGCGAATGGCGCGCCGGGAATCGAGGCCGGAAGCGGTTCCCGTGCATTCGCAATCCCAAGAAAAATGGGGGGAAGGCGAGATGAAGGCGCTGCGTTCTTCCGTCTTGATCGTGCTGCTGGCCGTGCCGTTTGCCGGTTGCGGGACCGGCATCCAGGCGGCGATGTTCCGTCCGGGCTATCCGCCGACCACCCGGGTGGACGTGTACAGGAACGGTCCTCCCGACCGCCCGTACGTGGAGATCGCCCAACTGGAGGCGTACGACCGGTGGAACGCGCTGGGCCGTCTCGTGGAAAGGGCGAAATCGATCGGCGCGGACGGGATCATCATCCTCCGCAGCAGGTACGAGGGGACGGACGTTTCCACGGCGGATTCCGGTGAATGGGTGACCCCTTTGTACGATCTTGTGGTCGTGGCGATCAGATACAAATAAGCAAGCGATTTTCCTGCGACGACCGTGGCCTTCCTCGAGTTCCTTCCCCATCCGTGAGGATGAACCCCCGAACCCTTGCCGAAAGGAGACCGCCGTGATGAAGCCGTTCCATTTCCGAAGCCGCCGGCACAACGTCCTGGTTTTCGCCGCCTCCCTGGGGATCCTCCTGTCCCTGGCTCTCCCGCCGTCGGTTGCCCGCTCCGCGGAGAAGTCCGAGGACCTGACGACCGCCATCACCCGGGTCGCCAGACAGACCATCCCCGCCGTCGTCCATATCGAGGTCACGGAGCGGATGCAGGTCGAAAATCCGTTACTGCCCTTCGAGACGGATCCCTTCTTCCGCCGCTTCTTCGGGATTCCCAAGGTGCCGCGGAAATTCAAGCAGGAGGCGAAGGCGCTGGGAACGGGGATGATCATCGACCCGCGGGGGGACATTCTCACGAACTATCATGTCGCCGGGGGGGCGACGAAGATCGAGGTGCAGCTTTCCGACGGGCGGCGGTTTCCCGCGCGGCTGGTGGGAGCCGACCCGAAGACGGACCTGGCGGTGATCCGCATCGCGGCGAAGGAACTCCTCCCCTTCGTGCGCTTCGGGGATTCGGACAAGGTCGAGGTGGGGGAATGGGTGGTGGCCATCGGACATCCCCGGGGGCTGGACCAGACGGTCACCCAGGGGATCATCAGCGCGAAGCACCGGCGGGGGATCACCAATCCCAGCAGCTACCAGGATTTCCTCCAGACCGACGCGGCGATCAACCCCGGCAACAGCGGAGGCCCCCTCCTGAACCTTCGCGGGGAGGTCATCGGCGTCAACGCCGCCATCGCCACCGAGTCGGGGGGATTCGAGGGGATCGGCTTCACGATTCCCTCCAACATGGCCTTGTACGTCGCCAGGGCGCTGATCGAGCACGGAAAGGTGGAGAGAGGATGGATGGGAGTGACCGCCCAGGACATGACCCCCGAATTGGCCCGCTCGCTGAAGACGGAAACCTCGAAGGGGGCGCTGATCGCGGAGGTGGTCCCCGGGGGGCCGGCAGAGAGGGCGGGCCTCAAGAAAGACGATATCGTCGTCGCCTACCGGGGGAAGGCGATCACCGATGCCGGCGGTCTGCGGAACGACGTGGCGGAAACCCCCATCGGATCGGATGCGTCCCTGACCGTGATCCGGGGAGGGAAGAAGGTTGAGCTTGTGGCCCGGATCGGAAGCCCCGGGGAAGAGGTCAAGGCGTTGTCCGCGACCGCCAGGGCTCTGCTCGGCGCGGAGGTCCGGCCCCTCACCGGCAAGGAGGCGGCACGGTACGGCCTTCGGAAGAACCAGGGAGTCGCCATCTCCGTGCTGGACCCGAAAAGTCGCCTGGAGGAGCTGGGCTTCGAGGTGGGGGACATCATTCTCGAGGTTGACGGACAGACCGTCGGGAGCGTGGAGGGGTTCGTCGGGTTGATCGGCTCGATGCGACACCACCAGAAGATCACGCTCCTGGCCCTGGACCATCGGACCGGGAACACGGGGACCGTCCAGGTCGTCCTCCGGTGACCGGGCGATGCAAAGGGTCCGCCGGGCGCCGTCGAAATCGTTCCACCGGGCCGCGGTTTTCCTTATGATCAATGGCGAGGGGGAGTGTCATCCGTCGCACCGAGGGACTTGCGACATTCCAAATCGGAAAGGGGAATGTCCGGCGTGACCCGGAAATTGCCGATCGCATCGGCCGCGTGCCTGATGTCGGCGCTTCTCGTCGCCGGGTGCTCCTCCGGCGGGAGCAAGGGCACCCCTCGCGAAGCGCCGCCGGCCGTTCCCGTCGCGATGGCCGTCGCGGAAAAGAAGAGCGTGCCGATCCAGGTCCGCGCGATCGGGACGGTCGAGGCCTACTCGACGGTGTCCGTCAAGACGCTGGTCGGCGGCCAGCTCGTGAAGGTCGGCTTCGTCGAGGGGCAGGACGTGCGGAAGGGGGACCTCCTGTTCGAGATCGACCCCAGGCCGTACGAGGCGGCCCTCCGGTCGGCGGAGGCGGCCCTCGCGAAAGACTCCGCCCTGAAGGAGAACGCGGAGAAGGAGGTCAGGCGGTACTCCTTCCTGATCGAAAAGGACCTCGTCCCGAAGCAGCAGTACGATCAGGTCGCCTCCAACGCCGCTGCGCTGGGGGCGGTCGTCAAGGCCGACGAGGCAGCCATCGAAAACGCCCGCCTGCAGCTCGCCTACTGCTTCATCCACTCGCCCATCGACGGGAGGACCGGGAGCCTCCTCGTCCAGCAGGGGAACGTCGTCAAGGGGAACGAGACGGTCCTCGTGACCATCAACCGGATCGTGCCCATCCGCGTCTCCTTCTCCGTCCCGGAGCAGCATCTTTCCGTCATCCGGAAATACCAGGCCGCCGGCACGCTGAGGGTGGAAGCCTTTCCGCAGGACGTGCAGAAGGCCCCGGCCCGGGGCTCCCTGACCTTCATCGGCAACGCCGTCGACACGGCGACGGGAACCATCCCGTTGAAGGGGACCTTCCCCAACGGCGACCGGAGGCTGTGGCCGGGCCAGTTCGTCAACGTCGTCCTCACGCTCACGACGCAGCCTGACGCCGTCGTCGTGCCGTCCCAGGCGGTCCAGACGGGCCAGGCGGGACAGTATCTCTTCGTCGTCAAGCCCGACCTCACGGTGGAGTCGCGGCCCGTGGCCGCCGGCCAGACCCTCGATGGCGGAACGGTGATCGAGAAGGGGCTCCAGGCCGGCGAAACGGTGGTGACCGACGGGCAGCTCCGGCTCGTCCCGGGCGCCAAGGTGGAGGCGAAGCAGGGCCCGGGCGGTTAACCCGCATTTCTCCCCAGGCTTCTGCTGCGGCGGCGGATACGGGCATATCTACTGCGTTGCGCTCGGTCGGGCTCCTCGGCGTAGTGTCGACTACGCCGCCGGGCCCTTAGTGCTGCACTTCATAATTACGGCGACGTATTTCATTTCGAGACCGCACCGAGAGCGTCGATGCGCCGCGTCCGGCAAGGCGCGCGACCGAGGCGTACCATTGAGTACGGCGAGGGAGCACAACGCAGCCGGCGCGGATGCAGCGGCGCTCGAATGCAGCCGTAATTATGAAATGCAGCACTTAGGTCGCGCCTGCCTGCTGCAGGCAGGCGCCTTGTATCCACGCCCGTCTCCACCGCCTCGCGACGAACCCTGGTGAGAAATGCGGATTAGAGGGGCTTGACCGATGAGCATCCCGGAACTCTTCATCCGCCGTCCCATCATGACGACGCTGGTGATGCTCGCCGTCCTGCTGTTCGGGACGATGGGTTACCGGCGCCTCCCGGTGAGCGACCTCCCCAACGTCGACTTCCCGACGATCCTCGTCACGGCGAGCCTCCCGGGCGCGAGCCCGGAGACGATGGCTTCCTCCGTGGCGACTCCGCTGGAGCGGCAGTTCACCACGATCGCCGGGCTGGACTCCATGACGTCCAGCAGCGGCCTCGGGCTGACCCAGATCACGCTCACCTTCACCCTGGACCGGAACATCGATGCTGCGGCGCAGGACGTCCAGGCGGCGATCACCAAGGCGGCGTCGCTGCTCCCGCGCGACATGCCTTCCCCTCCGTCATACCAGAAGGTCAACCCCGCGGACCAGCCCATCATCTATATGGCGCTGTCCTCCCCGACGCTGCCGCTTTCCACCGTGGACGAGTACGCGGAGACGTTCATCGCCCAGCGCGTTTCGACGGTGAGCGGGGTCGCCCAGGTCCTCGTGTTCGGGTCGCAGAAGTACGCCGTCCGCCTCCAGCTCGACCCCGACGCCCTCGCCTCGCGCGGGATCGGCATCGACGAGGTGGAGCAGGCGGTCGTGCGGGGGAACGTGAACCTGCCCACGGGGATCCTGTACGGCCCCCACCAGGCGTTCACGCTGGAGACGGCCGGCCAGCTCACGGAGGCCGCGGCTTACCGGCCGCTCGTGGTGGCGTACCGGAACGGCTCCCCCGTGCGCCTCCAGGACGTGGGAAGGGTCCAGGACGGCGTCGAGAACGACAAGGTGGCGAGCTGGTACAACGCCACCCGCGCGATCGTCCTGGCCATCCAGAAGCAGCCGGGCACCAACACCGTGGAGGTGGTGAGCGCCATCCGGGAGCTCCTCCCCACCTTCCGCGCCCAGATGCCCGCATCGATCGAACTCACCATCCTCTACGACCGGTCCGCCTCGATCCGCGACTCGGTGCATGACGTCAAGTTCACGCTGTTCCTCGCGATCTGCCTGGTCGTCCTGGTGATCTTCCTGTTCCTGCGCAACCTCTCGGCGACGGTGATCCCCAGCCTCGCGCTGCCGATGTCGATCGTCGGGACGTTCGCGATCATGTACCTGTTGGGCTACAGCCTGGACAACCTGTCTCTGATGGCCCTGACGCTCTCGGTCGGGTTCGTGGTCGACGACGCCATCGTCATGCTCGAGAACATCGTCCGGCACATGGAAAAGGGGAAGGATCCGCGGCAGGCTTCTTTCGAAGGATCGCGCGAGATCGGCTTCACGATCCTCTCGATGACCCTTTCGCTCGCGGCCGTCTTCATCCCCGTCTTTTTCATGGGGGGGGTCGTCGGCCGGCTCCTCCACGAGTTCGCCGCGACGATCATCGCCGCGATCCTCATCTCCGGGTTCGTCTCGCTGACGCTGACGCCGATGCTGTGCAGCCGGTTCCTCCGGCCGCGGGCGGAGGAGCGGCACGGCCGCCTCTACGCCGCCTCGGAGCGGGTCTTCGACGCGATGCTCGCCGGCTACGACTGGAGCCTCAGGAAGGTCCTGCGGCACCCCCGGTCCACCGTTCTCGTGTCCGCGGTCCTCCTCGCCGCCACGGCCTGGCTGTTCGTCTTCATCCCCAAGGGGTTCCTGCCGAACGAGGACATGGGGATGATCTTCGGCTTCACCGAGGCGGCGCAAGGGATCTCCTTCGACGCGATGAAGCGGCACCAGCAGGAAGTGGTCGCCGTGGTCCGGAGCGATCCCAACGTGGAGTCGCTGATGTCGAGCGTTGGGGCCAGCGGACCGAACGTGTCCGGGAACACGGGACGCATCTTCATCCGCCTCAAGCCCCGGTCGGAGCGCCGCGCGAGCGCGGACCAGGTTATCCAGGAACTGCGGCCGAAGCTGGCCGGCATCCCGGGGATGCGCGTGTTCCTCCAGAATCTCCCCCCGATCCGCATCGGCGGGCAGCTCAC
Source organism: Deltaproteobacteria bacterium (assembly GCA_023488945.1). The sequence goes on along the minus strand of JAMDBZ010000056.1, from coordinate 3,789 downwards.
GAAGAGCCAGTACCAGCTCACGCTGCAGAGCCCGGACACGGGCGAGCTATACCGGATGGCCCCCGTCCTCGAGGCGAAGCTGCGGGGCCTGCCCGGGCTGCAGGACGTGACGAGCGACCTGCAGATCGCGAACCCGCAGGTCAACGTGGCGATCGACCGGGACAAGGCGCGGTCGATGGGAATCACCGCCGAGCAGATCGAGGACGCGCTCTTCAGCGCCTACGGGTCGCGCCAGATTTCCACCATCTTCGCCCCCAACAACACGTACAAGGTCATTCTGGAGCTCCTGCCGCAGTACCAGGCCGACCCTGCCGCCCTGTCCCGGCTCTACATCCGGTCCTCCTCGGGGTCGCTGGTTCCCTTGTCCGCCGTCGCCGGCCTCTCGCCCGGGGTCGGCCCGCTCCTGGTGAACCACCTCGGCCAGCTTCCCTCAGTGACGGTCTCGTTCAACCTCGAGCCGGGCGTGGCGCTTGGCGACGCCGTGTCCGCGGTGGACAAGGTGGTGCACGCCACGCTCCCGGCGTCCGTCACCACGAGTTTCCAGGGGACCGCCCAGGCCTTCCAGGAGTCCCTGCGGGGGCTGGGGATCTTGCTGCTGATGGCGATCCTGGTCATCTACATCGTGCTGGGGGTTCTCTACGAAAGCTTCGTCCATCCGCTGACCATCCTGTCCGGGCTTCCTTCCGCGGGGCTGGGGGCCCTTCTGGCGCTCCTGCTCTTCCGGCTCGACCTGAACCTCTACGCCTTCGTGGGGGTCATCATGCTGGTCGGTATCGTGAAAAAGAACGCCATCATGATGATCGACTTCGCGCTGGAGGCCGAGCGGAGGGAAGGGAAGGGGCCGGCCGAGGCGATCCACGAAGGGTGTCTCATCCGGTTCCGCCCGATCATGATGACCACGATGTCCGCCATGATGGCCACCCTCCCGATCGCCTACGGCTACGGGGCGGGGGGCCAGTCGCGGCGCCCGATGGGGATCGCCGTCGTCGGCGGACTGGTCGTCTCGCAGTTGATCACCCTTTACCTGACGCCGGTCGTCTACGTCTATCTGGACCGGACCCAGGAGACCGTCCGCCGGTTGCTCCGCCGGGCCCGCCCGCATTGAGGCGCGGGCCGGAATTTTCGGTCCCGGAAGGGTTTCCGGGGGCTTCTCCGGCGCTGTCGGAAGGGGAGAAAAATTCCCCCGGCGGGGCCTGTGGAAAGAAGATCGGTCGCGGAGGAACGCCCGAATCGCCAATGGTTCTCGATCCGGGAGGAATCCCCCAAAATCTCCTGATTTTATGATTCGTTAATATTGATATCGTTCGATATGCGGCAGGCGGTCACGGCTCCGCTCCGCCCGAGTCTATTCACAGAAACTGTGGAATTGTTGTGGAATACCCTGCTCACACCTTCACCCGATCCAATCCTGATTGGCCCTCGGGACGCAATGCCCAATGATTAGGCAAATCCTTTCAAGGACAGGCGCCGAAAATATTCCTCCCGGCACCAGTTCTCGACTTCGACCATGGCCCGGAACGCTTCCCCGAAATCGGTCCTGCCGACCGTGAAGACTCCATGGCCGTACACCGCCGCCTTCCCCGGCCCCCCGATGACGGGAGGGACCCGCTTCGCCAATCCTCCCGCGCCGATCTCGCCCGCGACGACCGGGGTGTCGCCCAGGTACCGGACCCGGTCGCAATCCTTCCAGCAGTCGCCGATCGTGCAACCCGTCTCGTCGCACAGCATGCTCATCGCCACCGCGAACTTGGGGTGGCCGTGCAGGATCGTCCGGGCGCCGCACGCCTCGTAGATCCGCCGGTGTGCGAGAAGCTCGCTCGATGCGGTGATTCCCGTGGTGGAGGAGTCGTCCATCGGGACGGGGTCGATGCAGCCCGGCAGCTCGTCGAGGCTGGCCGCCGTCTGCGAGATGTAGATGAAGCCGCCGGCACGGCACGAGATGTTTCCGAAAAAAGAATCCACCAGCCCCCGTTCCACGGTGTACCGTCCCACGGCGGCGATTTCCGCGAGGATCTCCCCGGGGTCTTCGAGGGGACCGGCCCGGAATGAGAGTCCGTCGGCGATCGGCGGCCGGAGCCTGTTCCTCCGGAACGCCCCGAACGCCTCCTCCTCGCCGGGGAGGAGGAACCCGTCATGCAGGACGTCGAGGAGGTACTTGACGAAGGTCGCGTGGAAGACGGAGGAGTAGTTGATGTAGGCATGCTCCACGGTCAGCGGCCCGCTCGCGACGATCCCCACCCCCTCGACGACGACCCCTTTGCGGGTTCCCAGCATCCCGGCGATCTTCTCCGCCGCGTCGCTTTCGACCTCCTCCTTTTGCAGGAACGGGATGTCGTGCAGGAAGGTGCGCGTCTCGGTGTCGCGCGGGATGATCCGCGACTCCCCGGCGGGGGCGCGGCGGACGAGGAGCTCGGCGAACGGCAAGGATGGCCGGGCGGCGACGAGCCCCAAGGCGGTGAGCCGCGACAGGACCGCCTCCCCCAGGCGGGCCAGCCCGCAATTTCCCTCCGACAGGAGGACGTCGTCGTGCGCGACGATCGCGATCTCGCCGGGCGCCGCCGACCGGTCGGCCCGCAACTTCGCGGCGTACTTGGCGATCTGGTCTCTCACGGCTGCCTCGCGAGGAACCCCGGGTCGGCGAGGGTCCCGTCCCGCGTCAGCCCCCGGATCCGGTAATATTTCCCGAGCTCCTCCTCGAACCGCGCCCGGTCGATCGGGGGGACCTCGATCCCCTCGCCGCTCGAACCCGGCTCCCGGAAGAACCGCTCCGGGAGGATGTCGTCCTTCCGCGTGAAGCCGTTGGCCGCGTTGTAGAACCGCTCGGTGAGGCAGACCCGCTCGCCGATCTCCTTGAGCGCCTGCGGCCCGAACTCCAGGCCCGTTGTCGCGGACAGGAGCTCGGCATATTCCTCCAGCGTCGCTCCGAAGAAGGCGAACTTGCACGCCACCAGGGAGTCCACTGCGGCGTTGGTGTCCTCGGCGATCTTGATGATGCGGGCCTTCCCGTCGAACGAGAACCGGTCGATCGCCACCGGCTTCCGGAGGATCTCGAGCGAGATCGGATAGGCCCGGAGGTGGCAGCCCCCCCGGTTGCTCGTGCAGTAGGCGAGCGCCATCCCGTACGCCCCCCGCGGGTCGTAGGCGGGCAGCTCGAGTCCCTTGACGCTCATCGAGAGCTCAGGCTTCCCCAGCGCTTCGGCGGCCCTGCGCGACCCCTGGGCCAGCAGGTCGCCTTCGCCTCGCCGGAGCCCGATGTCGACCAGGAGCCCCTCGACCTCCTCCGCGCGGGGGAACCGGCCGCGCGCTTCCCCCCAGGCGGCGATCGTCGCCGCCGCCGAGATCGTGTCCATCCCGAGCTGGTTGCAGAGCGTGTTCGACCGGACGATGGCGCGCAGGTCGTCGATCCCGTTGAGCGCCCCGAAGTGGGAGACGGTCTCGTACTCGGGGAGGTGCTCGCCCTTCTCCGTGCTCCTCTTGCACTGGATGGGGCAGCCGTAGCAGCCGTCCTTCTTCCCCCCGTAGCCTTTTCGGATCGCGGGGCCGGAGTAGTTCCCCGACCCTTCGAACACCGTTTTCCGGAAATTCTCCGTGGGCGCCATCCGGCGCTGGCGCATCAGGTCCACGAGGGCCGGCGTGCCGTACTCGCTGATCCCCAGCTCCCCAAAGATGACGGGGGAGGCCCGGAACAGGCGCATCACATCGGCACGGGCCCTGTCGAACCGCGCCCGGTCGACGACGCCGGTCGGCAGGTCGCCGTCGACGGCGACCGCCTTGAGCCTCTCGCCGCGC
>JAMDBZ010000017.1 GCA_023488945.1 Deltaproteobacteria bacterium | reverse complement strand
TAGGCCTTCTTCTTCGCGCTGTCGCGAATTGTAAATTATGGACCTCCGGGCCCGCCGCGGCCGTGGGATAATCGATGAAAGGCCAGCGGGACAAGGGGGGAGATGCCGTGCCGACCTACGCGTACAAGTGCAGCGAGTGCGGAGAGTTCGAGACGAACCAGAAGATCTCGGACCCGCCGCTCGCCAGGTGCCCCACCTGCGGGGGGAAGGTGGAGCGGCTGATCGCGGGGACCGGCGGCTTCGTCCTGAAGGGGTCGAACTGGCCCTCCAAGATGCCCTCCTCGGGCGACAGCGCGAAGAAGAAGGCCGACCGGTTCATGAAGCAGACGGTCGGCGAGGTCGCCGAGGACATCGCGAAGCATTCCCCGCCGAACCGGTTTCACTGACCGGCAAGCGCCTCCCGGAGGACGCGGCCCGCGCGCGCGATCTCCTTCCGCCCCACCCCGAGGTGCGTCACGGCCCGGAAGAGCGGGAAGTTCCGGTCGTCGAGGAGCACGCCGCGCGCCGTGAGGTCTTTCCGGAACGTCGGGAGGTCCGCCCGGGGCGTCTCCCAGCGGAACAGGACGATGTTCGTTTCCAAGGGGTCGTTGACGACCCGCACGCGGGGGATCTCCGCGAGCGCCCGCGCCAGCGCCCGGGCGTTCTCGTGGTCCTCCGCGAGCCGGCCGACGTGGTGCTTTAACGCGTAGAGCCCTCCCGCGGCGACGATCCCGGCCTGGCGCATCCCGCCGCCCACCCGGCAGCCGACCTTCCGCGCTTCGTCGACGAGGTCTTTCCCGCCCACCAGCAGGACCGATCCGACAGGCGCGCCGAGCCCCTTGGAGAGGCAGAACATCAGCGAGTCGCACGTTTTCCCGTACTCGATCGGGGGGACGCCCGAGGCGACCGAGGCGTTGAAGATCCGCGACCCGTCGATATGCAGCGGGACCTCCGCCCTGCGGCAGACCGCCCGGATCTTCCGGAGCGCGCTTAAGGGGAAGACCGTCCCGCCCCCCCCGTTGTGCGTGTTCTCGGCGGTCACCAGGGTCACCCGGGCGCGTGGCGGCGCCCCGGCGATGGCCTGCGCGACGTCCTCCGCGGTGAAAATCCCGCCGGGCGCGGGGATCCCGATGACGACCACCGACGCGAGGTTCGAGATCCCCGGGCTCTCCCGCCCCGCGATGTGGGAGGAGGAGGAGGCGACGACGATGTCGCCCGGCCGGGTCCAGGCTGCGACCGCCGCGAGGTTTCCCATCGTTCCCGAGGGGACGAAGAAACCGGCCTCCTTCCCGAACAAGGCGGCGGCGTACTCCTCCAGCGCGCGGACGGAAGGGTCCTCCCCCCGCTGCGCGTCGCCGACCTTCGCCCTGGCCATGGCCTGCCTCATCCCCGGCGTGGGGAGCGTGACGGTGTCGGAGCGCAGGTCGACCGGTTCCGGCATGGTTGTCAGGGAGCGAAGGCGACCTGGGCCGACCGGGGAGCGGAAGGACGCAGCTCCACGAGCTCCCCGTTGCCCAGGAGGCGGAAGCCGGGTTCCCCCTCGGGGGGCTCGCTGGCCACGACGGCCTCCCCGGGCGCGGCGCGCAGCGAGAGGGTGTAATAGTCCGGGTCCCGGCGGAAGTTCCGGAGCGCGTAGAGCGCCCCGTCCGCCAGGATCAGCAGGTTCGCGGCCGAGTAGTCGCCCACCAGCGCGGGGTCGGAAAGCATCCCGGAGAGGACCTCCCGGAGAGCGGGGAACGTCCTCTCGGACCATGCCCGGGCCAGCCGCTCGAGGAAGACGAGCGTGTCGCTCACGTTGCGCCGGCCGGCCTCCTCTCCGATTGCGCCGTAGAAGGTCCCGTTGTGGGCGAGGACGATCCCGCCGGCCTGGAAGGGGTGGGCGTTCGACGCGTTCACGGTGGCGACGTTGGAGGCGTACCGGATGTGGCCGATGAAGCGGTCGGCCGCGGCCCGGACCGTTCCCAGGAGCGGGTCGCTGTTGGCGGGTTTCCCGCTCCGCACGACGTGGGTCTCGTCCCCCTGCCGGAAGGCGATTCCCCACCCGTCGGGGTGGTTCCCGCCGGGGCGCCGCTCCCATCCGTCCACGAGGTTGCCGCACGTCGCCAGCCGCGCCATCTCCGCGAGGCAGGGGGCGACGTCGCGAGGTTCCGCGGAAGCGAAAGCGATCATGCGGCACATGGGGCGCTCCTTGAAAAGGGGGAATGGGAAAGGGCCGAACTCCCCCTCAGGAGATTATAGACGATGCCCCGGGTTCCCGGCGTCGGAAAGGGTCGCCGGTCGGTTCAGCCGGGCAGTTCGGGGCGCAGGACCGATTTCGCCAGGATGTACTCGTAGCTGACCGTCCGGTTGCGCCCCCCGTTCTTGGCGGCGTACATCGCCAGGTCGGCAAGCCGGATCAGGTCGTCGAGCGTGTACCCGGGGTGGTGCTCGGCGATCCCGATCGAAACGGTCAGGTGGACCGGCGTCCCGCCGGGCACGGGCCGGAAGGGGATCTCCGAGAAGCGGATGCGGAGCCGCTCCGCGGCGACCATCGCCCCCGCGGCGCACGTCTCCGGGAGAAGGACCAGGAACTCCTCGCCCCCGAACCGGAAGCAGGAGTCCATCGTCCGGAAATTTTTCGACGCCAGCCTTCCCACCGCCTTGAGCACCTCGTCGCCCTCGGCGTGACCGTACGCGTCGTTGTATTGCTTGAACCGGTCCAGGTCGAACAGCAGCACCGAGAAGGGGGTCTTGTTCCGGACGGCCCGGTCCAGCTCCTTCTGGGCCAGCGTCGTGAAGTGCCGGCGGTTGTGCAGGCGCGTGAGGCTGTCGGTGATCGAGAGGAGACGGAGCTCCTCCTCGAGCGCCTTCCGCTCCGTGATGTCCCGGATGATGGCGGTGAGGAACATCCGGCCGTGGACCGACCTCTCGGCGAGCGACATCTGGATGGGGACCTGCCCTCCCGACTTGTGCAGCACCGTGAGCTCCACCGTCTTCTTGAGGTTCTCCGGGCCCCGGGGCGAGGCGTAGATCCGGATCTCGCTCCAGGGGTCGCCGTGCTTCACCGGGAACAGCGCCGCGATGTTCATCCCGCGCAGCTCGCTGTCGGCGTATCCCAGGATCGTCTCGACGGCCTTGTTGGCCATCACGATCGTCCCGTCTTCGGCGACGCTGACGATCGCGTCCTGGGCGCTCTCGAAGATCCCGCGGAACCGCTCCTCCGATTCCAGGAACTTCTCCTGGAGAAGCTTGCGGGCCGAGATGTCGGTGAAAAAGCCGATCGTCCCGACCTCCCGGACGCCGTCGTGGAGGAGCGAGCAGCACAGCCGGATGGGGATGCGTTTCCCCTCGTGGTCGACGATCTCGGTCTCGAAGTCGACGAGGCGTCCCCATTCCCCGTACCGCTCGGAGTGGATGAGCTCCCTCACCTCCCGGGCGCCCCCGGGCGGATAGAGGTCCGCCGCGTTGAGCCGGCCGATTACCGCGTCCCGGGGGTAACCGAAGATCCGCTCCGCGCTCGCGTTGAAGAGGAAGATGTTCCCGTCGCGGTCGTTCCCGATGATCCCCTCGGGGCAGGTGTGGAGGATCTTCTCGAGGAAATCGGCCTTCTGCCGCAGTTCCTCGTAGATCCCTTCCCTCTTCCGGCTCTCCTTGACCACTTCGACGACGCAGGTGATGTCCCCCGCCTCGTTCCGGATCGGGCTTGCCGTGACCTCGACGAGCCGGCGCCCCCCGTCCCGGTCGACGTGGTCGTGGACGGCGAGGCTCGTCTCCCCGGTGACGACCGCCTTCGCCACGGGGCACTCGTGGCCATTCCGGTCGCAGCGCGTGTCCATCCCGTGCGTGACGGCGAAGCAGTCGCGCCCCCGGACCGAGTCCAGCGTCGTCCCCATGGCTTCCGTGAAGACGCGGTTTGCGTACAGGATCTTGTAATCCGGCACCGAGATCAGCAGCATCTGGTCCGGGATGTTGTCGAGCAGGCTGGAGAGGGATTCCGGGCTGATTTCCATCGTTCGGCCGCCTTTACCGGGATACGACGCCGATAGGATTTATCGGAAACGGCGGAAGAAACTTTATCACGGCGTTTGTTTCAACGCCCGCAAATAATCGACGATCAGCCACCGCTCGGTCGGGAGGAGGTCATGCCGGAAGGCCGGCATCCCCCCGGAACCGCTCGATATGATGACGTAGAGCTCGCCGTCCGCCAGGTGGGGGGTAACGCCCCCGGGGCCGATGTCGGCGGGGGTCGGGACGTATTTCTTCGCGATCGGGCCGTCGCCCTTCCCCGACGCGCCGTGGCAGGGGACGCAGAAGATCCCGAAGAGCTCCTTGCCCTTGAGGAGGTTCCACTCCGTCCGCTTCACGGGATTCTTGAGAGCCTTGGCCTCGGCGAACGACGGGATCCGCTCGATCCCCTTCGTGGGGACCGAGTCGGCCGGGGGCAGCCGAACGGGGTCGCTCTCGGGCTTGAACGCCGGGCTGTCCCACATGTTCCGGTCGATCTTCTCGCAGCCGCAGAGCGCGAGGACCAGGACGAAGGCGGCCGCCGGCGCGAAGCCCCGAAGTCCCCTCACAGCGCGCCCTCCTCGGTTCGGACGTCGGTCCCTCCCGCCTCCCGGAGCGCCTGCTCGGCGCGGCGCGCCTGCCCGCCGTCCTCCACCCGGCCGCAGACCGCGATCTTCCCCTCGTGGATCCGGGGGTCGAAGACCTTCTTCGTGCGGAACCGCGCGAGCCCGATCGACCGGAAGCCGGCGACGAGCGTCGCGAGGAGGGCGCCCAGCATGGCTCCCTCGTAGGTGACGATGATCGTCGGTGGGACGGTGGTGATCGGCTTCCCGGCCGTGATCATGGGGTACGCCAGGTACGTGAGGAGCGTGAGGCCGAATGCGGCCAGCGCTCCGACGAGCCAGAAGAGGGCCACGATCCAGGGGAACCGGATCGGCCGCCGATCCGTCACGACGGCGCCGTCGGGGAGCGCGACGGAGGAGATCGTCGTGAGGTTCTCCTCGGGAAGCGGGAGGGCGCGCAGGGCGCGGGCCGCCTCCGCCGCTCGCTCCACGGTGTCGAAGAGCCCGATGACGACGATCCCGTTCCGCGCGGTCATCGGTCTTCTCCCTGATCGTCCCCCCGGGCCACCGAGGGGACGGTCGCGCCCCCGACGGTCCGGTCGGTCGTCTGGAAGAGGTGCTCCTTGATGTCGCTGACCGCCATGATCGGCAGGAGCTTGGAAAAGAGCATGTAGAGCAGGGCGAACATCGCGATCGAGCCGGCGATGTAGGAGATCTCCACCCAGGTCGGGAAATAGTTGTGCCAGATCGACGGGTCGTTCCGCCGCGCCAGGGGGGGCACGACGATCAGGGCGCGCTCCGTCCACATCCCCACGTTGACGACGAGGGACACCGCGAAGATCGCGCGGACCGACCGGCGGACCTTCCCGAGGCAGAGCAACGGCAGCGGGATGACGAAGTTGCACAGGACCATCACGAGAAAGAGGGGGAGATAATGCCCCCCGTAGGAGCTGATGAGCGCCCAATCCTCGGGAAGGCGGCTGTACCAGGTGGTCAGGAACTCCGAGAAGTAGAAGTACCCCCAGATGAGCGTGAACGTCAGGAGCAGTTTCCCCAGGTTGTCGAAATGCCGCTCGGTGAGGTGGTCTTCCAGCTTGAAGGCCCAGCGGAGGGCCGCCATGACGGTGACGACGCCGGCGATGCCGGAATAGATCGCCCCCGCAACGAAATAGGGGGCGAAGATCGTGCTGTGCCACCCCGGCACCATCGCCATGGCGAAGTCCCAGCTCACGATGGAGTGGACCGACACGGCGACGGGGATGATGAGGACGGCGAAGAGGGTCGAGGCGACGTGGTAGCGGCGCCATTCCGCGTGTGTCCCCCGGAACCCGGCGGCGAGGATCGTGTAGAGCGTCTTCCGCCACCCCGTCGAACGATCCCGCGCGACGGCCAGGTCCGGGATCATCCCGAAATAGAGGAAGAGGATGCTCCCGGTGAGATACGTCGCGATGGCCACCATGTCCCAGATGAGGGGGGACCGGAAGTTCGGCCAGAGCTGCCGCTCGTTGGGATAGGGGATCATGTAATAGAACCGCCAGTTCCGCCCCAGGTGCATGAGGGGGAAGAGGCCGCCCACCATCAGGGCGAAGACGGTCATCGCCTCGGCGCCGCGCAGCACCGGCGCCCTCCACGTCGTCCGGGTGATCCGCAGGATCGCGGAGATCAGCGTCCCGGAGTGGGAGACGCCGATCCAGAAGACGAACAGGATGATCATGACGCCCCAGAAGACGGGGCGGTTCAGGCCGGTGACCCCGATCCCGGTCAGCATCATGTAGACGAAGGTCCCGACTCCCCAGGCGAAGACGGCGGCGAGGATCCCGGCGGCGATGTACCACGTCCGGGTCGTGACAAGGGTCGCCCGCGAGAGGTCCCGGTAGAGCCGGGCCTGGTCGAGGCGCGCCAGGCGATCTTTCCCGCTCATCGGCCCGGCCCTTTCTGCTTCTTCAGGTAGGCCGTGCCCGGCTCGGTTCCCATGTGCTCCATGAGCTTGAAGAGGCGCGGGTCCTTCACCAGGCGGGAGACCGCGCTCTCGGGGTCCAGGAGGTCCCCGAACCGGATCGCCCCCGGCGGGCACGTCTGGGCGCAGGCGGGCATGACCTCGCCGTCCCGGATCGTCCGCCCCTCCTTGAGGGCCGTCTCCTTGCCGCGGCGGATCCGCTGGATGCAGTAGGTGCACTTCTCCATCACGCCCCGGGAGCGGACGACGAGGTCCGGGTTGAGCTGCTCGTCGAGCGGTTTCTCCCACGCATGGTCGAACCAGTTGAAGACCCGGACCGAGTAGGGGCAGTTGTTCGCGCAGTACCGCGTCCCGACGCACCGGTTGTAGACCATCGCGTTCAGGTTGTCGTCCTCGTCGTGGTAGGTGGCGTAGACGGGACAGACGATCTCGCACGGCGCCTTTTCGCATTGCATGCACGGCACCGGCACGAAGACCGCCCGCGTCTCGGTGCGCTCCTTTTTCCAGAAGCGGGACACCCGGATCCAGTGCATGATCCGGCCCTTGCCGGCCTCGGTCTCGCCGGCCGTCGGGATGTTGTTCTCCGCGACGCAGGCGACCACGCACGCCCCGCACCCGGTGCACCGGTCCATGTCGATCACCATGGCCCACCTGTGCTTCATCCCGCGCCCGCCTCTTCCCTCACAGGATGTTCTCGTACTTCCACTGGCCCTCCGTGTTGACGGTCCGGACGAGGCTCCCCGGGACTTTTGCTTTCCTGAGCGCGACCCGCGCGGATTGCCGGGCGGGAGCCTTCGACGCGCTCTCCTCCTTCAGGGGAAGGAGCGAGAACGGGTTCCCCCCGCGCTCCCCCGCGTATTTCCCGTACCTCGCGTGCCCCTGTCCCAGCGGCATGGCGGCCACCCCCTTCCCGATCGCCGGGTGGAACGCGACGAACGCCTCGATCGATCCGAACGGGGAAGTCACGGTGACGCCGTCGCCGTCCGCGAGCCCCAGCTCCCGCCCCGTCTCCGGGTGCACTTCGATCCAGTTGCGCCACACGGCGGTCGTCATGGGATCGGGAAGTTCCTGGAGCCAGGGGAGGTTCGCTCCGCGGCCGTCGTAAAGGGCGATCGACGGGTAGACGTGGAGGATGAGCGGGTACCGGGCGGGGTCGCCCTCGAACGCCGCGTCCGCGGGCTGCGGGAAAGTCGGTCTTGCCGCCTTCGGGACCGGGCGCGACGGGAGCGCCTTCGCGGCGAAGATCCCGCCGTCCCGGTGCGCATCCGTCATGTTAACGCCCAACCCGGCGTATGCCTTCGAAAGGCAGTCCCGGAAGCTCGTCCACGGGAGAGCGGCGGCCACGGCCCCCCCGAGCTCCTTCGCCGCTGCGATGAGGACGTCGGGCATCGACCGGGTGTCGCGGAACGGGTTGACGGCCGGCTGCGCCAGGGTGATCGCGTTCCCGGAGTGGCCGACCGGGGCGATGTCGTCACCCCAGTCCTCCAGGTACGTGGGAACGGGGAGGACGAGGTCGGACAGGGAGGCGGTCTCGTCCAGGAAGGACGCGAAGGAGACGATGAACGGCACCTTGAGGAGCGCCTCCTCGAATTTCAGCGCCGGGGGGAGCGTGAAGGCCGGGTTCGTCGCCCCGGAGAGGAGGGCGGCCCGGAAGGCCCCTTTCCGCATCTTCCCGACCGCGTCCCGCACGGCGGCGAAGCCGCTCCCGGGCGCGGGCAGAAGAAGTCCCGCCTCGGCTCCGTACCGGGAGAAGGCGGACCGCCGATCGGGGAAGGAGATCCCCCCCGGCTTCCCCACGTTTTCCACCAGGACGTTCAGGAGCGCCGCGGAGGAGTGATTGAACGTCCCGTTGGTGCATGAGCCCGCACTCTCTCCCGCGATCGCCAGGCCGGGCCGGTTGCCGGCGAATTCGCGCGCGATGACCTCGATATCGGACGGGGCAACGCCGGTCTTCTTCGCCACGGCTTCCGGGGTCATCCGGTCCAGCCCCCCGTTCCAGAGCGCGGCGGCCGCGGCGGCCGCCGGCGTCAGCTTCTCCCGCACCATCACGTGGGCGATCCCGAGCGCGGCGAACCCCTCGGAGCCCGGGGCGATCGGGAGGAAGACGTCGGCGTTCGCGGCGGTCATCGAGAGGCGGGGGCCGAAGTGGACGAACTTCCCGCGGACCGTCGGGCGGGCCTGGCGCATCGCCCCGTACGCGGCGCCGTAATGGACCGGGGAGAGCCCCGTCTCGAGGAAGTCGCCGCTGAAGGAGAGAAGGTAATGGGTGTTCGCGATGTCGTACTCGGGGATGTCGCGAACGCCGAAGACCGCCTCGTTCGCCGCGAGGTGGGCGTCCGGGCCCAAGGGATCCCACGCCAGCCGGTTGGGCGACCCGAACGCCTTCATGAACCGGGCGGCGACCAGGTTCCGGTGCCCCCTCATCGGCTCGGTCAGCATGAGCAGCGCCTCGGGCTTCCCGGCCCGGACCGTCTTGAGCTCGGTCATCAGGGTCGCGAGCGCCTCTTCCCAGGAGACCTCCCGGAACTTTCCCGATCCGCGCGCTCCGACGAGCTTGAGAGGCTTTCCGATCCGCTCGGGGTGGTAGAGGACCTGGAGGCCCGCCTGGCCGCGCGCGCAGAGTTTCCCGCGGTTGACCGGGTGGAGCGGGTTTCCCTCGATCTTCTTCGCCCGTCCCTCGGAGACGCGGACGAGGATGCCGCACCCCGCCGGGCACTGGCCGCACACCGAGGCATACCAGAGCGATTCGCCCAGGACGTAGTTGTCGGGGGGGATGACGAAGGGGATGATCTTCTTCGGAAGGCGCTCGCACCCGCCGAACAGCGCCGCGAAGGCCGTCGCCCCGCTGAGCTTCAGGAAATCCCTCCGGTCGATCATGCGCCCCCTCTCACTTGTGGCAGGTCCAGCAGTCGATCGAAACGCCCCGGCTCCGGTGGCATTTCAGGCAGAACCCCATCGTGAGCTCCCGCCGCTGGACCGCCGCGTCGACCTGGTCGATCCCCGGGTGGCACGTGAGGCACGAGATCCCGGCGTTGACCATCCGGTAATGGGGGAAATAAACGAAGTCGGGGACATCCAGCACCCGGTTCCACGGGATCGGCTTCTTCTCTTTCCAGTACCGCGCCACCTTCTTGATCTCCGGGCTGTCCACGGCGATGACGCGGTGGCAGATCATGCACTTCTCGACGGAGGGGATCCCGGCGAAGTTCGACTTCGTCGCCGCCGTGTGGCAGAAGCGGCAGTCGATCCCATTGAGGGTGACATGGACCTTGTGGCTGAATGCGACGGGCTGGGAGACGGCGGCGCGCGACGCGACCGGCGCGGCGGCCAGAAGGAGGATCGCGAGCAAGGGAAAGACAATGACGGCCTGCCTGGGCGGGCGGATCATTGGTCCCCTTTCAGCGGGTGATGGGAACAATTTCCGTTATGAGTCCGATTTTATCCCGAAACGAGCCGGCTTCCGCAAGGTTTTTCGGAGCGGCTGCGCCGGTCTTATACCGGAGATGCGACATCCCCGGAAAGGATTCACCGCCGCGTCACCGGAGGCAGACCTTCGTCGCGGGGATGACGCACAAAAACGTGAAGGGCGTATCCCCCGCGTTCGCGAAGTTGTGCTCCTCGTCGGGCGGGACGTAGACGAAGCTGCCCGGGCCGATCTCGGCCTCGCCGTCCCCGCGGCGGACCTTGCCCCGCCCCGAGAGGATGTACACCTCGTGCTCCCACGGATGGGTGTGGTACGGCGTGGATCCGCCCGGGGCGATCTCGAAATGGCGCATCGTGAAGTTCGGGGCGCCGACGTTCTCTCCCATCAGGACCCGGATCGTCACCCCGTTTGCGCCCGGCTCGGCGACCCGCTTTCCTTCGATCTCGTTCCATGTTGCGACGTGCATCACGATCCCCTTTCCCGGGTCCGCAGAAACTCCGCGGGATTCACGATCCGGATCCGCCCGTGCGCCTTGAGCCTCAGCAGGTGCGCATCTCCCGTAATTATACAGTCTGCGGCAAGGGCCGCAGCGCAGGCAAGGTATTAATTAGCATAGTATGTACAATAATAGTGGACATACTATGCGTAAAATGGTAACTTATTGCCATGGCCCGTTTCTATCTCCGCCATCGGATCCCTCACGAGGAGCTCGACTACCACGCGCTCCTCGACGTGCTGCGCGATTATTCGCGCCCGCGGGCGAAGATCACGGCGTTGTTAGGGGACGGCGTCATCGTCCGGGTCAAGAAGGGACTTTACGTCTTCGGCGAGAAGGAGCGCCGCAAGCCTCTCTGCCGGGAGCTTCTTGCCAACCTGATCTACGGGCCTTCCTGCGTATCACTTGAATATGCCCTTGCCTCGCACGGCCTGATTCCCGAGCGGGTCGAGACGGTCACGTCGGTGACGTGCGGCCGTTCGCGGGCGTTCGATACGCCGGTCGGCCGGTTCACCTACCGGATGATCTCGATGGAGGCGCTCCCCATCGGAGTGGACCGCGTGGAAACGGGCGACGGGCGAGCCTTCCTCATCGCAACGCCCGAGAAGGCGCTGGCCGATGTGTTGGTGGCGGATCGTCGGGGGTCGATCGCTTCACGGAGGGAACTGGCGTCGTATCTGGACGAATCGTGGAGGGTCGAGATGGGACGGTTGAAGGGGCTGGACCGGAACCTTCTCGAAGAGCTGGCGAACGGCTACCGCTCCCGGAAGGTGCGGCTTCTCGCCTCGCTCGTCGGAAGCTTGAAGAAGGGGGGGGAGGGGTGAACGAAGCCGTCGCGAAGATGCTGGAGCGATACCGAAGAGAGACGGTAAACGACCATCTCCAGGCCCTTCGGGAGATCCTCCAGGAGGTGGCGCTGCTCGGGCTCTGGCGGGCGAAGTTCTTCGAGCGGGGAGCGTTTTACGGCGGGACCGCCCTGCGCATTCTCTACGGCCTGGACCGGTTCTCGGAGGACCTTGATTTCTCTTTGATGGCGCCGGACCCGGCTTTTCGGATCGACCGGTATGCCTCGCAGCTGGAGGAGGAGATCGCCGCGTTCGGCTTTCGGGTGCGGGCGGAGAGGATCGCGAAATCGGCGACGACTGCGGTGGAATCGGCGTTTCTGAAGGCCGACACGATCCGGGAACTGCTGGTCATCGAGGCGGGCCGTGAGATCGTGCGCGAAATTCCGAAGGGGAGGGTGCTCAAGATCAAGCTGGAGGTGGACACCGACCCCCCGCCGGGTTTTGACACGCAAATGCGATACCTCCTCCAGCCGATTCCGTTCGCCGTGCGTGCGTACGTCCTGCCGGACCTGTTCGCCGGCAAAATGCATGCGCTGTTGTGGAGGCGATGGAAGAACCGCGTGAAGGGGCGCGACTGGTACGACCTGGTGTGGTATGCCGCGAATCACCCCGAGCTGGACCTGTCCCATCTCGAGAGCCGCATGCGGCAGAGCGGCCACTGGAGGGGAGAGGGTTCCCTTTCCGCCGACGCGTTCCGATCGGCCCTCGGCAAGGCCATCGATGCCCTTGACGTGGAGAAGGCGCGCCGGGAAGTATCACCCTTCGTCAGGGACCAGGCTGCCCTGGCCCTATGGTCCCGGGAGTTCTTCCGCGACGTGGCGGGAAGGATCCGATTACTTTAAACGCCGGGATTGTGGTGCGAGGGATCCGGAAACGGGGCGGGATTCGCCTGCCCCCTTTCGATGTCGGGGCTGCCGTTGTTTTCGGACGGCCGGGAAGGGAGTCCGTCCGGTCAACCGGCGGGCGGAAGGTACTTCCGGCACGCCTCGATGTTGACGAGGTGCCCCTCGCGCATGTCGGCGAAGAAGGCGCGCTCCTCGGGGCGCATCTCCGCGTCCGGGATCTCCTCGATCTTCCGGACGACCCACGCCTGCCCCTTGACGAGGAGGGCGAGGCGCTTGCGGCTGCGCTTCCCAGGGAGAGGGAGCGGGTGCCCGGGGATCTACCTGAGGCAGACCTTGGTCGCCGGGATGATGCTGAGGTCCCAGAAGGGCGAATCCCCCGCGTTCGAGAAGTTGCGCTCCTCGCCGGGGGCGACGGACTGGATTTTCTTCCGGATCCGCTTCATCATTGTGGTTGCGGATTCGGATCCGCTTCGTCAAGGTGGCTGCCGGCGGAAGGGGACAAGAAGAAAATGACCACACAAGAGATCATAGAGGCCCTCCGTGCCCACCGGCCGATGCTGGAAGAGAAATCCTCGATCCAGGACTTGGCGGTTTTCGGCTCCGCCGTGCGGGGGGCGGCGGGTCCGCGGAGCGACGTGGACATTCTTGTCGAATTCGATCCGGATGCGCACATCGGACTGTTCGAGTTTGCACGCTTGAGGGAATTGCTCGGCCAACTGCTGGGACGCCCGGTCGACCTCGCCACACCTGATGCGCTTCACCCGGCCCTGAAGGACAGGATTCTCAAGGAGGCCGTCCGCGCCGCCTGAGGACCGGGAATTCCGCGTGGATCCGCGGCGACAGCGACTGTCGCCGCGCCTCCTTATGGTTGTGATAGGGGGCCGACGTGCTGCCTGCCCTGCGGGCGGTAGCATGAACGGCGACTGACAACCGGCATTCGATCTTCCGTCGTGACCGTCAGCCGGGGCCCCACTTCGCGGGAGGCGGAACCGATGACATGGACCTGACCC